>DATHVS010000063.1:0-5840 GCA_035461195.1 Nocardioidaceae bacterium | reverse complement strand
CCCCCCCCCCCCCCCACGCCTGGGACAGCAGGGGCTGGACCCGGCGGGCGTCGAGGTCACGCTCGACCTCGGCGTGCCGGGCCAGGGCCCCGACCCGGACCCCCGTCTCGTCGGTGCGGACGTAGGCCAGCTCGCCGAGCCCGTTGATGTCGACGAGAGCGGACGGGGCCGCGAGCCGCATCGACAGCAGGGGCACCAGGCTCTGCCCACCGGCGAGAACCTTGGCGTGCGGATCGGCCTCGAGGGCGGCGAGCGCCTCGTCGAGACTGGCCGGCCGGACGTAGGAGAAGGGGGCGGGTTTCACGGTGTCGGGTGCCCCCCGTCACGGTGCGGAGGCGCGTGGTCCTCGCTGTCGGCGCCTGTGGGGCCGACGATGATCGCGCCGCCGTGGCGGTTCTTGTCCGCGATCAGCCGCGCCAGGTGGTAGCCGACGATGATGATGAGCGTGCCCATGGCGATGCCGCCGAGCGAGAAGTCCGCGGTGAAGTTGAAGAACTCGTCAGTGCCGAGGCCGATGCCCATGATCAGACCGGCTGCCACGGGGACCAGGTTGACCGGGTCGCCGAAGTCGACGTCGTTCTCCTTCCAGATCTTCGCGCCCAGGAGTCCGATCATCCCGTAGAGGACGAGGGTGATGCCGCCCAGGACGCCGGCGGGGGTGGCCGCGATGACGGCGCCGAACTTCGGGATGAATCCGAACAGGATCGCGGCGAAGGCTGCGACGAAGTACGCCGCGGTGGAGTACACGCGCGTGGCCGCCATGACGCCGATGTTCTCGGCGTAGGTGGTTGTCGGGGAGCCACCGACCGAGGTCGCGATGACGGTGCCCACACCGTCGGCCCCGACCGCACGACCCATGTACGGGTCGAGGTCGTCACCGGTCATCTCCGCGACGGCCTTGACGTGCCCGACGTTCTCGGCGACCAGCGCGATGACGGCCGGGAGGACGAGCAGGGTCGCGGTGATCGAGAAGCTCGGCAGGTGCCAGCCGACCTCGCCGAGGTTGCCGAGCTCGTTCTGGTTGCCCACGAGGCCCTCGGCGGTCCTGTTCGGGAAGCCGAACCAGGCGGCGTCGCGGACCGCGGACCAGTCGACCCGGTTGACCACGTCACCGTCTGCGTTGGCCCGGCCGCCGAGGACCACGTCGGCCAGCCAGGAGAGGACGTAGCCGAAGATCAGAGCGAGGAAGATCGCGATGCGGCCGAAGAACCCGCGCAGGCCGACGGCCATCAAGATGACCGCGGCCATGGTGATGAGGGCGATCCACGGGTCGGCCGGCATGTAGATGCTCGTGGCGACAGGGGCGAGGTTGAAGCCGATCAGCATGACCACGCCACCGGTGACGACCGGGGGCAGGACCGCGTTGACCGCATCGGAGCCGAGGAAGTGGATGGCCAGACCGACGAGGGCCAGCACCACACCCGCGACAAGGATGGCGCCGGTCACGTCCGCGGGCCCGCCGCCCTGTGCGTAGATGGCGGAGGCACCGCCCACGAACGAGGCCGATGTGCCGAGGTAGCTGGGGACCTTGTTCTTCACGATCAGCAGGAAGCAGATCGTGGCGATACCGCTCATCATGATCGCGAGGTTCGGGTTGAGACCCATGATGATCGGGAAGACGAACGTGGCGCCGAACATCGCCACGACGTGCTGGGCGCCTAGGCCCGTGGTGCGACCCCAGCTCAGGCGCTGACCCGGGGCCACTGCCTTCCCTGGTGGCGGGGTCTTGCCGCCATAGACGACGTCCCACTTGAACATGGACATAGATGGTCTCCTCGCGGATTGAGTACCGACTCCCCCGATTCGGGCGACGCTAGTGGCGCCGGTCACAGGACAGCACCGGCGACATCTGCCGAACGCAAGTGTGGGGCCCTGTCACACGTTGCCTCGGGCATTTGTCCCGAGCGTGTCCGATCTGTGCTCTCGGCGTGCCCCCGGGCGGGGTTACCGCGGTCGGAGGACCTGAAGTGCGACCGCGATGTCGAGCCTCAGGTGAGGGTCGGTCGTGAACGGCCCGAGCATCCGTTCGAGCTTGCTCACGCGGTAGCGCATGGTGTTGTAGTGGAAGAACTGCTTGCGGGCGGCCTCGGCGACGTTGAGGTTCGTGTCGAGCAGGACCTGCAGCGTCCTCCTCAGGTCGGCGGCCTCCTCGGTTGGCTCGGCGAGGTCCCCGAGCACGTCCACCGCGAACTCCTGCACCTCCGCCGGGTCCGGCACCAGGGCGATGAGCCGGTGGAGTCCGAGCTCGTCGAACCAGGTGGTCGTGCCCCCACCGTGGATGCGGCGGCCCACCTCGGCGGCCCTGCGCGCCCGCGAATAGGCGTCGGGCAGGTCGGAGAGCTGCTCGACGAGCCTGCTGACGCCCACGGAGAACGGTCGTCTGCCTCCACCCCTGTCACCGCGCACCGCCGCGACGAGCTGGTCCACGACCTTGCGCGTCGCGTTCTCCGCGTCCTCGGTGCCACGTGCCGCGTCGGGGACAGGCACCAGCGCCACCACCTCGGCGGTGAAGTCGACGCTGGGTACGACGGGGTCGCGTGACTCGCACACCTGCCGCCAGGCGGCGGCGAACCGCTCCTGCCACATCCGGCGGACCCGGCCCGAGACCGGCTCCCCGCCGTCGGTCGTCGGGTCGAGCTCGGCGGAGATGACGTACATGGGACGGGCGATGTCCCACCCGAAGGTCGCCGCGTGCTCCACGACGAACGCGGCGTCACCGGCCCGGCCGAGGAAGACGTCCCGCAGGAAGTCCCCGCGGTACTTGTTCTCCACCGCCGCCACGGCCTGCTGACGCGTCAGGAGCAGCGCGGCGACGGTGGCGGCCCTCTCGAGGGCGGAGACGTCCTCGGGACCGACCGGCCGCTCGGGGCTGAAGCACACCAGCCGCGCCAGGTCGGTGCCACCTGCTGCGACCGGGAGCAGCAGGACCTCGCCCCCGTCGACCGGGGCAGGGCGGCGGCTCGCCCGCTCGACGCGGAACCGTCCGGTGTCGTCGAAGAGCCCGGCGCCCACCAGGCGCTCGCGGAGGTCCTCGGGCATGGCGGCGGCCCGCTCGCGGCCGTCGGTGGAGGTCACCAGGACGCCCACATCGAGGACGTTGCCGACCTCCGCCGCGATCTGGTGGAGGTCGCCGCCCTCGAGCACGAGGAGGCTCAGCGCGTGGTGGAGCGCGTCGATGCGCTGCAGGACACCGGCCGCGACGTCGTTGAGCCGAGCGTAGGTCTGGTGGAGGAGGTCGTCGAACGCCAGGTCGATGGGGAGGCCCAGGAGGGGGAACTCCAGCTCGTCGGCGAGGGCCAGGACCTCGGCGCCGACCACGTCGACGTACCGGCCGAGCTTGATGCCCATCGCGGCCAGGCCGCGGGAGTGCAGGTCGCGGACGAGACCGACGAGCTCGTCGGGGTCGCTCCGGTCCTCTCCGGAGACCAGCGGGAAGCCGGTCGTGACCAGGAGCTCGTGCGGCTTCACCCAGTCGACGACGTCGGGGACCTCCATGACGTTGACGCCGCGGACCACCCGGTCGAGGCCGTCGCTGCCGGCGAGGACGGTGGTGCCGCGCATGCAGTCGAGCGCGAGCACCTCGCGCACCGGCACACCGTACGGAGTGGTTATCAAGTCTTGCACCTCCGAGGGGCGAGCCTTGGCAAGACTCACCATCGGCAGACCCTACCCGAGGCCACTAGCGTCCTTGGGAACACTGCCGTGCCGGACCGAGAGGACGCATGACCGCCGCCCCCAGCCGTATCCCCGCCGCCGCTCCGGCCTGGGTGCGCTCGCTGGTCGCCGGCCCCGCCCGCCCGGTCCGGGTGGTCCACCGCGGTAGCGACGCGGTCTACCTCGACGTCGACGGGTCCTGCGTCGGCGTCCTGTCCACCTCCGCGACCGCCGTACCCTGCGCCGCCCGCACCGCCCTGCCCACCCTGCCCGCCGAGGTCCAGGCCGCCGAGCAGGTGTGGGTCGGCGACGGGCGGGTGCTGCTCGGTGGCACGGAGGTCGTCCTCGCCCGCACCGTCGACGCCGCGGTCCCGCGCCTGCGTCCCGCCGAGATCCGCGACATCGCCACGCGGTTGGACGGGGCGCTCGGCGCACGCGCCGACCACGTCCGCGCCGAGCTGGCCGACGACGCGCTCCTTGCGCTAGAAGCCGGCGACCCGGGCCCGGTACCCACCCTCCTCGGTCGCGGCAGCGGGCTCACCCCGGTCGGGGACGACGTGCTCGCCGGCTGGGTCGCGACCGTCGTCGCGGGCACTGGCAGCGCGACGGAGACCGCGGTGGCCGCAGCCGTGGCCCGGCAGGCCGCCGCCATGACCACCCTGCTGTCGGCGACCCTGCTCGAGTGCGCGCGCCGCGGCGAGGTCATCCCCCAGTTCCGCACCCTCCTGCTCAGCCTGGCCGCCCCCGGACGGACCGACGTCGACGACGCACTCGACGCCCTCCTCCGGGTCGGCCACACCTCAGGTGCCGGGCTCGCGCTCGGCACCGTGCTCGCACTCCGTCACCTCGCGTCAAGGAGCTCCACATGACCAGTCCACCGACCACCGCCGGCACCACCCACGTCGAGGTGCGCACCGGCGCGTACGCCGACTCCGTGACGCTGCTCCAGGTCAGCAAGGACGTCGCCGCCGTCCCCGGGGTCGAGAACGCCCAGGTGGCCATGGCGACGCCGCTGAACCTCGACGTGCTCGCCTCGATGGGCTTCGAGATCCCCACCACCACGCCCAACGACATGGTCGTGGCCCTGAAGCTCGCCGACGACGGCGACCTCCCCAGCGCCCTCGCTGCGGTCGACGCGGCGCTGGCCCGCAAGACCTCGGCCGGCAGCGGTCAGGCGGAGGCGGAGCCGCACCGTACGACGTACTCCGCCCTCGACGACGCCGACGCGAGCCTGGCCCTGATCTCGGTCCCCGGCGAGCACGCGTTCGTGGAGGCGATGGACGCGCTCGACGCGGGCCGCGACGTGATGGTGTTCAGCGACAACGTCCCGCTCGAGCAGGAGGTCGTCCTCAAGCAGCGGGCGGCCGAGCGCGGGCTGCTCGTCATGGGTCCCGACTGCGGCACCGCCGTGGTGGGGGGCGTCGGCCTCGGCTTCGCCAACCGCACCGCCCCGGGCCCGGTCGGCATCGTCGCCGCGTCGGGCACCGGCTGCCAGCAGCTGATGTGCCTGCTGGACGCACAGGGCGTCGGCGTGACCGCAGCCCTGGGGGTGGGTGGTCGCGACCTGAGCAGCGAGGTCGGCGCGCTGTCCACGCGCGAGGCCCTGCGCCGACTCGACGAGGACCCCTCGGTCGAGCTGGTCGTGGTCGTATCCAAGCCCCCGGCCGAGGACGTCGCGGCGTCGCTGCAGGAGTACGCTGCCGGCTTGAGCACCCCCGTGCAGCTCGCGCTCCTCGGCGAGGGACAGCCGGACCTCACCGCTGCCGCCGAGTCCGCCCTGGAGGCTCTCGGCAAGGAGCGCCCCGAGTGGAAGACGTGGGGCGTCCACCAGGCCTCCCCTGCCGAGGGCGGCTACCTGCGCGGCCTGTTCGTCGGCGGCACCCTCTGCAAGGAGTCGATGCTGATGGCGGGCGCTGCGATCGGGCCCGTGCGCAGCAACATCGCGCACTCCCCCGATCTCGCCCTCGACGGCAGCCTGACCGCCGAGAGCCACACGATGGTCGACTTCGGCGACGACGCCCTCACCGCAGGGCGCGCGCACCCGATGATCGACCCCACGCTGCGGCTGGAGAACCTGGCCCGGGTCGCGAAGGACCCCGCCACCGCCGCCGTGCTCCTCGACGTCGTGCTCGGTCACGGAGCGGAGCCGGACCCGGCGGCCGCCTTGGCCCCCGCCGTCCGCGAGG
>DATHVS010000062.1:0-4943 GCA_035461195.1 Nocardioidaceae bacterium | reverse complement strand
ATCAGCTACTTCTTCGAGTGGCTGCGCAACAGCTACTGGTTCGTGCCTGGCACCATGCTCGTGGGCGCGGTGTTGCTGGCTTGGGTGACGACGACCCTCGACGAGTTCTGGAAGCCGGAGGAGACGCCTTACTTGGGGGAGGTGATCTTCTCCGGTGGCACCGACGGCGCGCACGAGGTGCTCAGCACGGTTGCCTCGTCGATGATCACTGTCGCAGGTGTTGTCTTCTCGATCACGATCGTGAGCCTTCAGCTGGCGTCGTCACAGTTCGGCCCGAGGATGCTGGCCAACTTCATGCGGGACCGCGGCAACCAGCTGACGCTCGGCACGTTCATCGCGGCGTTCCTGTACTCACTGCTTGTCCTGCGCACGATCCGCTCCAACGACCCGACCTCGGTGCCGCACCTGTCCGTCACGGTCGCCATCCTGCTCGCGGTCGCCGGGCTGGTCGTCCTGGTGTACTTCATCCACCATGTCGCCACGACGATCCAAGCCCCCAACCTGATCGGAGCGATCGCGCGAGAGCTGCGACGGGCGACCAATCACTCGTTCCCCGATGTCGACGAGCTCGATGACGCTCGTTCCACAACGGCGCATCCGGGCTTGCCGGAGGACTTCGAGGAGAGGTCACGACGGGTCGATGCCCGGGGCTCGGGGTACGTCCAGATGATCGACGTGGATCGTCTCGTGCAGATCGCCCGCGAGCACGACCTGGTGGTTCGGGTCGAGACCCGGCCGGGCCGGTTCGTCGTGGAGAACAGTCGTTTCGTCTCGGCGTACCCCTCGCAGCGAGTCGCAGACGACGTGGCCGCGGCTGTCGCCGGCACCGTGGTGACCGGCGCCCGCCGCACGGACCGGCACGACATCGAGTTCCCGATCAAGCAGATCGCGGAGATCGCGGTTCGCGCGCTCTCGTCCGGTATCAACGACCCGTTCACCGCGAGCACATGCGTGGACCAGCTCGGTGCGGGCCTCGCCGAGCTCGCCGGGCGGGCACTGCCCTCGCCTTACGTGGTCGACGAGGACGACGCGCTGCGTGTGGTGGTCGATGACCCCGTGACGTGGGAGCGGCTCGTGGGTGCCGCCTACGACCAGATTCGTCAAAGCGCCGGGTCGCACACGGCGGTCCATGTCCATCTGCTCGAGGCTCTCACCCGCGTGATCGGGTGCGTCCGCGACGGGTCACGGCTCGACCCGCTCGTGCGGCAGGCCGGGCTCGTCGTCGAGGTCGCGCGTCGCCACGTCGAGTCCGAGGCCGACCGTGCCGTCGTCGAGCAGAGGTACGACGCTCTTCTGGCTGCCGCGGAGAGGATCGGCTCACGCTTGTCGCGGACCTGAATGTGACTCGGGTCACCGGGTACGACCAGATGATCGAGCGACTCCGAAGTCCACACGGAGAGGAGATGCCATGGCTGCCTGTGAGGTGTGCGGCAACGACTACGACAAGAGCTTCGAGGTCGTCGCCGCCGGTGAACGCCACGTCTTCGACAGCTTCGAGTGCGCGATCCACCGGATGGCTCCGGTGTGCGAGCACTGTGGTTGCAAGGTGATCGGTCACGGCACCGAGGTGGGCGGCAGGTTCTACTGCTGCGCCCACTGCGCCCGGGAGGCCGAGGGCGCCGAGGTCACCGACCGGGTCTGAGGGTCCGCCAAGGGGATCAGCCACGCCGCCGGGCGGCGGCGCGCCGGGGCTTGTAGCCAGACAGGTAGCCGAGCGTGCGTAACGACCGGCCGACGAGGGCGAGCATCAGCACGAGACACACCACGGCGCCCAGTGACGCGCCGAGCGTGAAGACCCATGCCGTGGACTGCCCGCGCACAGCGACGACGCCGAAGTCGACAGCCGCGCGGACGAGGTAGAGCCAGGCGACGCCGGTGAGGACCACCCCTGCGCCGTTCCCGGCGAGGTGGAGCAGGAGAGCGCTGTCGGCTCGTTCCCTGCTCTTGCGGTGAGCGCGGCGTCCTTCAGCCACGGCGTCTGAGGTACGCCCGGACCTGGCTGACGACGACTGCCCCGGGGATGGACACCAGCACGCCGCCGAGGAGCAGCGCCAAGGCGCCGATGAGCACCTCGTCCTCCGAGAAGGCGTAGAAGCCGAATGCGGCGAGGGAGATCCCGAAGTAGAGCATGACCACGCCGAGCCCGACGGTGATGATCACCGCGGCGACCGTGCTGATCCGCTTCTTCTCGCCGTTCGCGTTTCCCACGCGCGAACTCTAACTGCCTACTCGGTGCTGATCGCGCGAAGCACGTCGAGTCTCGCGGCTCGGCGCGCCGGGACGACCGCAGCCAGGACGCCCACCGCCGCCGCAACGAGTACGAAGGCGCTCAGCCGGACCCATGGGATGGCGAGCACGTCGATGCCCTGGTCGGCGATCGCCCGCTGGAGCGCCACCCCGAACGCGATGCCCATCAGCACACCGAGCACCGCGCCGAGGACGGCCACGATCACCGACTCCAGGCGCACCATCCGGCGCAGCTGGGACCGCGACAGGCCGACCGCACGCAGCAGGCCGATCTCGCGGGTGCGCTCGATCACCGACAGCGCGAGCGTGTTGACGATCCCGAGCACCGCGATGATCACGGCGAGCCCGAGCAGCGCGTAGATGATGTTGAGGAAGAAGTTGATCTGCTCCTTCTGCTCCTCCGCGAACTGGGACGGGTCCTTGACGGTCACCGTGGGCAGGTCGGCGACGATGGCCTCGACCTCCGTGCGGACGGCCGCGGCGTCCGCGGTGGGCGTCTTGTTGACGAACAGGATCGAGTCCACCGGAGCCAGGCCACCCTCCTCGAAGGTGTCGAGCGTGGTGAGGAAGTTCGCCGGGATGGTGGCGCCGGACTGGTAGACGCCGGCCACTGTCAGGTCGATCGTGCCGCCCTGGAAGGTGAAGGGCAGGGTGTCGCCGATGCCCACACCGAGGTCGTTGGCCTCCTCGCCCTCCACCAGCACCGTGCCGGGCTCGAGGGCGGTGAGCACGCCGGTCAGCATCGGGACGTCGAGCGCGGCGCTCAGGTCCTCGGGGTCGGCGGCGCCCATCCACGCTCCGCTGCCCTCGATCTGGGCGTACCCCTGCCGGAACTGTGCGACGGTCTCGACGCCGTCGACCTCCCGGATCTGCCGTGCGACGGCGGTGGAGAACGGCGTGCCGATCACGTTGGACACGATGAACTGCGAGGTGACCGCTCTCTCCAGGGCCTTGTCGGTGCTGGCCGACGCGGAGCTGCCGAGGATCGACATGAGCGAGACCAGCGCCAGGCCGAGCATGAGCGCGGACGCCGTCGCGGCCGTACGCCGGGGGTTGCGCTTGGAGTTCTGGGCGGCTAGCTGCCCGACGGTGCCGAACGTTCGCCGGTACGCCGCGCCGAGCAGCTCGACGAGGGGCCTGCCGAGGACCGGGCTCATCAGCGATACGCCGACGAGGATCGCGAGCATCCCGCCGCCGATCAGCTGCAGCCGCCAGTCGAACCAGCCGGCGAACCCGGCCACCATCAGCCCGATGCCGAGGATGACCAGCGCGGTGCCGAAGATGAGCCGGCGGTGGATGGACGTCTCGGGGAGGGCGACGTCGTCGCGCATCGCCGCGACCGGCGGGATCTGCGAGGCTCGGCGCGCCGGGAGGTACGCGGCGAGCATGGTGACGACGATGCCGACGGCGTAGGAGACGATCACCGTGCGGAGTTCGAGGGGGAAGCTCGCCGCGGACAGGTCCAGGCCGATCGCCCCGAACAGCGCCCGGAGCCCCTGCGCGAGGAGGTAGCCGAGCCCGAGCCCGACGGTGGCGCCGAGCAGCCCGATGACGAACGCCTCGGCGAGCACCGACCGGGTGACCTGGCGTCGGGAGGCGCCCATGGCTCGCAGCAGCGCGAGCTCGCGGCTGCGCTGGGCGACCAGGATCGAGAAGGTGTTGATGATCAAGAAGGTGCCGACGATCATCGCGACGGTCGCGAAGACCAGCAGGAACGTGTTGAGGAACCCGAGGATCTCCTGGAGCCCCTCCTCGTTGTCGGCGACCATGTCGTCGCCGGTGCGGGCAGTGACTCCCTCGGGGAGCACCGCGGAGGCGGCCTCGGCGAGCTCGTCCTGGCTGACCCCCTCGGCCGTGGTCAGCGAGATGCCCGACCACTCGTTGCGGCCGTCGAAGAACATCTCCTGCATCGCCCGCGCCTCCCACAGCGTGAGCGTGGCGCCGGCCAGCGAGCCCTCCCCGAACTCCACGATCCCGACCAGCTCGGCCTCCATGGTCGGCGGGTCACCGGGCGTGACGAGCCGGACCGTCTCCCCGACCTGGTAGCCGGACTTCTCGGCCGTGGCTTGGTCGAGAGCGACCTCACCAGGGCCCTGCGGCCGGTCGCCCTCGAGGTAGGTGACGATCTTCTTGCCGGTCAGCGCGGTCGCGTCGTTGTCGGTGAACGCGAGCCCAGGGGGCCCGTTGCCGCCGACGACCTTGCCGTCCTCGCCGATGACGTAGACCGACTGGACCTGGTTGTAGGGGTTGACCTCCGCGGCCTCGTCGAGCTCCTGGAGGTCGGCGACGACCGAGTTCGGGATGGTGCGGACGTCCTGCACGGCGTCGAACTCGTTGGCCCCCTCCGGGGCGACCTCCACGTCCGACGTACCGCCGCTGATGATGCCGCTGAACGCCCCGCCCATCGCGTCGGTGAAGATGAACGAGCCGGAGACGAAGGAGACGCCGAGGACGATCGCGAACGCGCTGAGGAAGAGGCGCACCTTCCGGGCGATGAGGTTGCGCCAGGTGACCCGCCACATCAGGGCATCGCCCTCGCGGTGAGCTTGCCCATCTCCTCGAGCACGGACTCGCGGGTCGGGTTGCGCAGCTCGTCGACGACGCGGCCGTCGGCGAGGAAGACCACCCGGTCGGTGTAGGCCGCGGCGACGGGGTCGTGCGTGACCATGACGATGGTCTGCCGGTGGTCGTCGACG
>DATHVS010000061.1:0-11054 GCA_035461195.1 Nocardioidaceae bacterium | reverse complement strand
CGACGCCTCCACCGTGGGGAGCAGCCGGTGGGCGAGCACCTGGGTCGCCAGCCCGAGCACGTCGTCGGGGATGACGTAGTCGCGCCCGTCCATGGCTGCCGAGGCCTTGGCGGCCCGCACCAGGTGCAGGGTCGCGCGGGGGGACGCCCCGAGCACGAGCTCGGGGGAGCGTCGGGTGGCGGTGGTGATCGCGACGGCGTAGCGCTGGACCGGCTGTGCGACGTAGACCTGGTTGACGATCTCGATGAGCTTGCGGATCTCCGCGGAGTCGGTCACGGGCTCGAGGTCGTCGAGCGGGCTGGACCTCGTGTGCGTGTCGAGCATGGCGATCTCGGCGGCCTCGACGGGGTAGCCCATCGACACCCGGGCCATGAAGCGGTCGCGCTGGGCCTCCGGCAGGGCATAGGTGCCCTCCATCTCGATGGGGTTCTGGGTGGCGATCACCATGAACGGCGCGTCGAGGTGGTACGTCGACCCGTCGACCGTGACCTGCCGCTCCTCCATGCACTCCAGGAGCGCCGACTGCGTCTTGGGGGAGGCGCGGTTGATCTCGTCACCCACGACGATGTTGGCGAAGATCCCGCCGGGCCGGAACTCGAAGGCGCGGGTGTCCTGGTTGAACACCGAGACACCGGTGACGTCGGACGGCAGCAGGTCGGGGGTGAACTGGATCCGCCGCACGCTGCAGTCGATCGACCGGGCGAGGGTCTTGCTGAGCATGGTCTTGCCCACGCCGGGGACGTCCTCGATGAGGAGGTGTCCCTCGGCCAGGAGCACGACGAGGGCGAGGCGCGAGACCTCGGGCTTGCCCTCGATCACCTTCTCGATGCTGGCGCGGACGCGGCCCGTGACACGCGCCAGGGTGTCGAGGTCGGCGCCGTCAGCCCCGCCCCTGACACCCTCACTGCTCGACACCGTGCTCACCCTGACTCCCTCCCGCCGACGGCCCGGCCCGCACCGATCGGTGGGGGCCGTGGGCCCGCGGTCGCGGTCGGACACGTCAATACAACCGCATCGCGCAAATAACTGTCACCGTCTTCGCGACAGGAGGCTCGTGCGGCAGCGACGCGCGACCCGCTCCACCGCGCTCCACCCTGGCCCGGTCCGCGCAGCGCAGTCGCGCACGGACGTGCTCCGGAGACCCCCACCGCCGTGCTCCACCCGCCCCCTCCTCAGCGCCCCACCGGGTGCGCCACCCGCCCCCCACGGGGTCTCCACGGGTGCTCGGAGGGCCGGCCACCGAGGCGTGGTTCGTCGTCTGCACGCCTCTGACCTGCAGTTTTGCGTCGTGGAGCCGGTTTGGGGGAGCCCCGGGAGCCGCCCCGGTAAAACTCGCCGCTTTTCCAGCGTTTCTGGTTGATGGTGGTGGGTAGTGGAGTATGGTGGAGCGCAGTGGAGGAGAGGTAAGCCTCAGGGGGACCGGGGGACCGGGACCTCGTTCAGAGCCAGGGAGGTGCCGATGTTCTTCGGCACTTACACGCCCCGGCTCGACGACAAGGGCCGACTGTTTCTCCCGGCGAAGTTCAGGGACGAGCTGTCGGAGGGTCTTGTGGTCACACGCGGACAGGAGCGCTGCCTCTACGTGTGGTCGATGGAGGAGTTCGGCAAGCTCACCGAGCGGCTCAGGGAAGCGCCCGTGACGAGCAAGGCGGCGCGTGACTACGTCCGCATGTTCTTCGCGGGGGCCTCCGACGAGAAGCCGGACAAGCAAGGGCGGATCACGGTCCCGCCGATGCTGCGCGAGTACGCCTCGCTGTCCAAGGAGTGCATCGTGATCGGCGCGATGAACCGGATCGAGATCTGGGACGCCGCGTCCTGGCAGGCCTACTCCGACGAGCAGGAGCAGGCGTTCGCGGATCTTTCCGAGGAGGTGTTCCCCGGCGTGATGTGACACCAGCATCACGCAGTCACTGCGTGACCAGTCCACAGCCCGCGCCGAGAGGCGCCGGCACGAGTCGCGGGGCCCGGCCCACGCCCGCTCGCCCAGCTCTCTGGCACACCTTCCCCGGTGCCAGAAGGCACTTCCCAGGGTGGAGCGGACGGGGACCAGGCCATGCGAATCCCGAGAAGCAGTACCGCCGAGCGATGCCGGCGTCACCAGCAGGATTCAATCGAGGGGTCGAAGCATGAGTCTCACGTTCTCCGGGCAGCTGTCTGGTCAACCCGCACGACGGGTCCGTCACGACGTCAGGGACGGGATGGCGGTCATCGCCTTCTCCGCAGCGGCTTCCTCGGCCCTCGCAGCAGCGTTGATGATCTTCCTCGCCGCGGTCGGTCAGGCAGGCTGAAGATGACCGCCCCCTCCCACGTCCCGGTGCTGCTCGACCGGGTCGTCGACCTGGTCACCCCTCCGCTGACCCGTCCCGACCGCGAGAGCAGCGTCTTCGTCGACGCGACGCTCGGGCTCGGCGGCCACAGCGAAGCGGTCCTTCGGTCCTGCCCCCAGGCCCGCCTCGTCGGTGTCGATCGCGACGTGCACGCCCTCGAGCGCGCCGGTCAGCGGCTGGCGAGCCACGCCGACCGGGCCGACCTCGTCCACGCGGTCTACGACGAGATCCCCGAGGTGCTCGCGCGCCTGGGACTCGAGCGTGCCGATGCGGTCCTCTTCGACCTCGGCGTCTCCTCGATGCAGCTCGACGTCCGGGAGCGGGGCTTCGCGTACGCCGAGGACGCACCCCTGGACATGCGAATGAACGACACCGCGGGACCGACCGCGGCCGACATTCTCAACACCTACTCCGCCGACGAGCTCGCGCGGATCCTCAAGACCTACGGCGAGGAGCGCTTCGCCAGGCGGATCGCCGACGCGATCGTGCGGGAGCGGCAACGCGAGCCGTTCGTCCGGTCGGCGCGGCTCGTCGAGCTGATCCGCGACTCGATCCCCGCGCCGGCGCGGCGTACCGGCGGCCACCCGGCCAAGCGCACCTTCCAGGCCCTGCGCATCGAGGTCAACGACGAGCTGTCGGTGCTGCGGCGGGCGATCCCTGCCGCCATGGACTCCATCGGCGTCGGTGGCCGCGTCGTGGTGATGTCCTACCACTCGCTCGAGGACCGCCTCGTCAAGCAGGCGTTCACCGAGCAGACCCGCACCGACGTGCCCCCCGACCTCCCGTTCGTCCCCGAGGGCCACGAGCCCGCCCTCCGGCTCCTCACCCGCGGGGCCGAGAAGGCGTCCGAGGCGGAGATCGCCGAGAACCCCCGAGCAGCGTCGGTGCGCCTGCGCGCCGTCGAACGTGTCCGTCCGAGCACCGGAGCCGCAGCATGAGCACCCCTTTGTCGCAGGCCCGCAGCCTTCCCCGTTTCGCGGAGGCCGCTGTCGAGCGCGCTCGCCTCACGGTGGTGCCCAGACGCGTCCAGAAGGCGCCTCGCGTCCCGTTCGTGAGCCTGGTCTCCTTGCTGCTCGTCGGCGGCATCGCTGGTCTGCTGCTGTTCAACACCTCCATGCAGCAGGCGTCGTTCGTGGCGACCTCGATGGAGCAGCAGGCCGCCGTCCTCGCCGGCAAGGAGGAGTCGCTGCGGATGGAGCTGCACCGCCTTCGCGACCCACAGCGCGTGGCCGCACGCGCCAAGCAGCTCGGGATGGTGCCGGCGACCGACCCCGCGTTCATCCGGCTCTCCGACGGCGAGGTGCTCGGGAAGGCCACCCCCGCCGCACCCACGAACACCATGCGGATCGAGCCGCTGCCGCCGGCCAAGCCGGAGTCGCTGCGTCCGAGGATGGTGATCCTGGAGGCTCCGCAGGCACCCGGGGCGCGTCGGTCCGGGGCCGAGAACCGTGGCGACACGGCCCGTCGCTCAGGTCGCGCCTCACGCGAACGCGCCGACCGGGCGCGTACAAATGACAGGAGTGAGGAGCGCCGCGCACCTCGGTCCAGGGGGAGGACGCGTTGACCCAGCGGGGACGGTCGCGACGAGGGGCGTCGATGATGAGGCTGCGCGTGGGCTTCATCCTCATCGCCATGGTCGTCTCGGTCTTCGCCGGGCGGCTCTTCCAGCTCCAGGGCATCGACGCGAAGGCATACGCCGCTCGCGCCCAGGCGGCGGGACTCCAGACGGTCACGCTCCCGGCGGTCAGAGGGGCGATCCTCGACCGCAACGGTGAGCCGCTCGCGGAGTCTGCCGACGGCCTGATGCTCGTCGCCGACCCCTCTATGACCGCCGACGACGCCCAGGACATCGCCAAGATCATCGCGGGGCGGCTCGACGTGGACTACTTCGAGCTCCTCGAGCGCCTGCGCAAGCCGGACACGCAGTTCCAGTACCTCGCCAGGAGGATCCCCGCGGACCAGGCTCGGGCCGTGCTCCAGGAGATCGAGGAGGGTGGTTTCCGCGGCGTCTACTCGAGGCGGGACCCGATGCGCCACTACCCGGCGGAGGACGTCGCGGCCAACATCCTCGGTTTCATGGGAGCCGACGGCACGGCACTCACCGGATTCGAGGTGGTCTTCGACGAGATGCTCTCCGGCAAGGACGGCTCGGCCACCTACGAGACCGGCGGTGGCCAACGTCTGCCGCTCGGTGACAACAGTGTCGTGGAGCCGGTGGACGGCGTCGACCTGAGCCTCACCATCGACCGCGACGTCCAGTGGTACGCCCAGCGGGTGCTGCGGGAGACGGTGCAGGGCGCACGAGGCGACTCCGGCGTGGCCGTCGTGCTCGACAGCCGCACCGGCGAGGTGCTCGCTTTGGCCGACCACCCGACCTTCGACGCGAACGAGCCGTTGCTCTCCCCGAAAGAGGACCTCGGCATGCGTTCGGTCTACGACGTCTACGAGCCCGGCTCGGTGCAGAAGGTCCTCACCGCGGCCTCCCTCATCGACGCGAAGAAGGTCACCCCGGACACCCGGATCACCGTCCCCTCCAAGCTTCCGCGTCAGGACCGGGTCATCGGCGACTACTGGGAGCACGACCGGCTCCGTCTGACCCTGACCGGCGTCCTCGCGAAGTCCTCCAACATCGGCACGGTGCTCGCCGCCGACGAGTTCAGCCCGAAGGAGCTCCACGACTACCTGGCGGCCTTCGGCCTGGGGCAGCCGACCGGAATCGGTCTGCCGAAGGAGTCCCGGGGCCTGCTCCCGTGGTGGGAGAACTGGTCGCAGATCAACCAGGACACCATCTCCTTCGGGCAGGGTGTCTCGGTCAACGCGCTCCAGATGGCGGCAGCGGTCAACGCGATCGCCAACGACGGCGTGCTCGTACAACCCAGCCTCGTGCAGGGCGTGGCGACCACCGCACAGGGACAGACGGTCGGCAGCGCCACCACCACCTCTCGCCGGGTCATCAGCGAGCGGGCGGCCCGCCTGACCGCGGAGATGATGGAGGCGGTCACCGACCCCGAGGAGGGCACCGCCCCCGGCGCCGCGATCGAGGGCTACCGGGTCGCCGGCAAGACCGGCACCGCCCAGCGGGTCGGGAAGGACTGCGGGTGCTACGACGGCACGTTCACGGTCTCCTTCGCCGGTTTCGCGCCGGCCGACGATCCGCGGTTCCTCGTCTACGTCGTGGTGCAGAACCCGAGGAACGGCGGTGGCGGTGGCTCGATCGGCGGTCCGGCGTTCAAGCAGATCATGACCTACCTCCTGCGGAGGTACGCCGTCCCACCCACGGGCAGTCCCGCCCCCGACAACCCCGTCGAATGGTGAGCGCGGGTACCCTGCCGACGTGCCAGACCTGCCCGACGTGTCGGCCGTGAACGCCACGCGCCCCCGTGACCCCCTGCGAACACCGCTCACCACGGTGGCCGAGTGGCTCGGCGAGCACCTGCTCGACCGTCGGGACCGGTCCGGTGCGGGGTCGGGCCATGAGGTCACCGGCCTGACGCTGAGCTCGCAGCGGGTCGTGCCCGGCGATCTCTACGCCGCCCTGCCCGGGTCCCGCTCCCACGGGGCGCGGTTCGCCTCCCAAGCGGTGGCTGCCGGAGCGGTGGCGGTGGTGACCGACGTGGAGGGAGCCGACCTGTGTGACGGTCTCGACGTCCCGGTCCTGGTCGTGGACGATCCCCGCCGGCTGCTCGGCAGCCTCGCCGCCCGGGTGTACGGCGACCCGGCGGAGCACCTCCGGCTCGTCGCCGTCACCGGCACCCAGGGCAAGACGACCACCACCCGGCTCGCGGAGGCGGGCCTCCAGGCCACGGGTACCCCGGCCGCCGCCGTGGGGACGGTCGGCACCCGCATCGACGGGAGCGACGTCAAGACCACCCTCACCACGCCGGAGGCCCCCGACCTCCACGCCCTGTTCGCGCTGATGCGGGAGCGTGGGGTGCAGGGCTGCGCCATGGAGGTATCGAGCCACGCGCTGGTGATGGGCAGGGTCGACGGTGTGGTCTTCGACGTCGCGGTGTTCACCAACCTCGGGCGCGACCACCTCGACTTCCACGCCGACCTCGAGGACTACTTCGCCGCCAAGGCGAGCCTGTTCACGCCCGAGCGCGCCCGGCTCGGTCTGGTGAACGTCGACGACGAGCACGGCCGGAGGCTGCTCGCCGAGCCCGCGATCCCCATGCGCACCTTCTCGGCCGCAGGATCCGACGCCGACTGGACCGCGAGCGACGTGGAGCTGACCCCCACGGGGTCCACGTTCACCGTGCGCACGCCAGAGGGAGAGACCTTCGCCGCGGAGGTCCCGCTGGCCGGCGACTTCAACGTCGCCAACGCGCTCGCGGCGATCGCCTCCCTCGCCGAGGCGGGCTTCGACGCGCGGGCGGTCGCCAGGGGCATCGCCGAGTCGGGCGGTGTGCCCGGACGGCTCGAGCAGGTCGACACGGGCCAGGACTTCGTCGCAGTCGTCGACTACGCCCACAAGCCGGACGCCGTGGCAGCGGCCCTCGCCACCCTCAGGCCGTTGACGCCCGGGCGTCTGGTGATGGTCATCGGGGCGGGCGGTGACCGGGACCAGGGCAAGCGCCCCGTGATGGGAGAGATCGCGGCCAGGCTCGCGGACGTGCTGATCGTGACCGACGACAACCCGCGCACCGAGGACCCTGCGACGATCCGGGCGGCACTGCTCGCGGGTGCCACCGCCGTGCCGGAGGCGGAGCGTGCCGAGCTCCACGAGTGCGGTGACCGTCGCGAGGCGATCCGTTTGGCGGTGGCAGACGCCCGTGCCGGCGACACCGTGGTGGTGGCAGGCAAGGGCCACGAGACCGGCCAGGAGGTGGACGGCACCGTCCATCCGTTCGACGACCGGACCGTACTTCTCGAGGAGCTGACCCGTCGATGATCCGCATGACCCTGCCCGACATCGCCGCCGTGGTCGGCGGCGCCGTCCATGACGACCCAGGTGTCACGGTCACCGGTCCGGCCTTCGTCGACAGCAGGTCGGCCGAGCCAGGCGGTCTCTTCGTGGCGTTCGAGGGGGCCAACGTCGACGGCCACGACTTCGCCGACGCCGCCGTCGAGGCGGGCGCGGCCGCAGTCTTGTGCACCCGTCCGGTCGGGCACCCCTGCGTCGTCGTCACCGACCCCCTCGAGGCCGTCGCAGCCCTGGCACGACACGTGCTCGCCCGGCTGCCGCAGGTCCGGGTGGTGGCGCTCACCGGCTCCCAGGGCAAGACCAGCACGAAGGACCTCCTCGCGCAGGTCCTCGCGGCCGCCGGAAAGACGGTCGCCACCGCCGGCTCCTTCAACAACGAGCTCGGGCTGCCCCTGACCGTCCTGCGGGCCGACCCCCACACCGAGTACCTCGTGCTCGAGATGGGGGCACGAGGCGTCGGCCACCTCACGCCCCTGTGCGAGATCGCCCCGCCGCAGGTGTCCCTGGTCCTCAACGTCGGCAAGGCCCACCTCGGCGAGTTCGGCACCCAGGAGGACATCGCGCTGGCCAAGGGCGAGATCGTCGAGGCGCTCGACGAGGACGGTGTCGCGGTGCTCAACGCCGACGATCCTCTCGTCTCGGCGATGGCCTCACGCACCAACGCCCGGTTGCTGACCTTCGGTGAGTCCGCCGACTCCGACGTACGTCTGACGAACCTCGAGGTCGACGAGCTCGGCCGCCCCCGGTTCGACCTCGTGACCGAGGAGGGAGCCTCCCACGTCGAGCTCGACCTGATGGGTGAGCACCAAGCGCACAACGCCGCGGCGGCCGCAGCTGTCGCCCTGGCCCTCGGCGTACCCCTCTCCAGGGCCGCCGCCGTGCTCGCAGCCGCGACGCCCGCCTCGCGCTGGCGCATGGAGGTCCGCGAGCGCGCCGATGGCGTCATGGTCATCAACGACGCGTACAACGCCAACCCCGACTCGATGCGTGCGGCGCTGAAGGCGCTCGCCGCGGTCGGCCGGGGGAGGGGACCGGGCACGCGCACCGTGGCCGTGCTGGGTGAGATGCGCGAGCTCGGCGAGTCCAGCCGTGACGAGCACGACGCGATCGGCCGGCTCGCCGTGCGCCTCGACATCAGCAGGCTGCTGGTCGTCGGTGAACCGGCCCGACCGATGCACCTCGGAGCATGTCTGGAAGGCTCCTGGGCCGAGGAGTCGGTGTTCGTGGAGAACAACGAACAGGCGCTCGCATGGCTGCGCGAGCACCTCGCGCCCGGAGACGTCGTGCTGCTCAAGGCCTCGCGTGCCGCGGCGTTGGAGACCGTGGCCGAGGCGCTGCTCGCGGACAGCGGGGGAGAGAAGGAGACGATCGGATGAGGGCGATCCTGCTGGCAGGGGGACTGTCACTCATCTTCACCCTCCTCGGCACTCGACTGGCCATCCGGGCTCTGGTCGCCAAGGGGTACGGCCAGCTGATCCGCGACGACGGTCCCACCACCCACCACACCAAGCGGGGCACGCCCACGATGGGTGGCCTCGTGATGATCGTCTCGGTGGTCTTCGCCTACTTCGCTGCCAAGCTGATCACCCAGGACACCCCTTCGACGTCGGCGCTCCTGCTGCTCTTCCTGTTCGTCGGCCTGGGCACGGTCGGCTTCCTGGACGACTACATCAAGATCGCCAAGCAACGCTCACTGGGCCTGCGCAGCAAGGCGAAGATGACCGGGCAGGTGCTCGTCGCCGTGGCCTTCGGTTGGCTCGCACTCTGGGACGGGTTCGCCGACGACCGGGGCGAGACCCCTGCCTCGCACGCGATCTCGTTCATCCGCGAGTTCCCCGCGCTCACCTTGCCGACCATCCTCGCGATCGCGTTCATGATGGTGATGATCGCCGGGGCGAGCAACGGCGTTAACCTCACCGACGGTCTCGACGGCCTCGCCACGGGTGCCTCGACGATGGTCTTCGGCGCCTACACGCTGGTGAACATCTGGCAGAACAACCAGAGCTGCTCCGTGAGCCCGGGACCGACCTGCTACGAGGTCCGTGACCCCCTCGATCTCGCCGTCGTCGCGGCCGCACTCACCGGCGCGTGCTTCGGGTTCCTGTGGTGGAACGCCGCCCCCGCGAAGATCTTCATGGGCGACACCGGCTCGCTCTCTCTCGGTGGCGCGCTCGCCGGTCTCGCCATCCTCACCAGGACCGAGCTCCTGCTGCTGATCATCGGCGGCCTGTTCGTCCTCATCACCTTGTCGGTGATCCTCCAGGTCGGCTACTTCAAGGCGACCAAGGGCAAACGGCTGTTCCGCATGGCCCCGCTCCAGCACCACTTCGAGCTCAAGGGCTGGGCCGAGGTGACCATCGTGATCCGGTTCTGGATCATCGCCGGACTATGCGTCGCCGCAGGACTCGGGGTCTTCTACGCCGAGTGGGTGGCCGGCGTATGAGCAAGGTCGATCTCGGGTCCCTGGGGCGCCACGACTCCTGGTCCGGCGTGCGAGCGGTCGTCGCCGGGATGGGGGTCTCCGGCTTCGCGGCTGCCGACAACCTCACCCACCAGGGTGCGCACGTCACCGCCCTCGACGAGTCCGACGCAGGCGACCGCGGTGAGAAGGGCACACTGCTGGAGATCCTCGGCGCCGACGTGCGCCTGGGGCCGGGCTCCACCGCCGTCCTGCCCGAGGACGTCGACGTCGTGGTGACCTCGCCGGGCTGGCGGCCCTCGGCGCCGCTGCTCGTCCAGGCACGCGAGCGCGGCGTGCCGATCTGGGGCGAGGTCGAGCTGGCCTGGCGGCTGCGCGACCCGAACCATGCGGCCCCGTGGCTGGCCGTGACCGGCACCAACGGCAAGACCACGACGGTGCAGATGCTCGACTACATCCTGCGCGCCCACGGCCTGCGCAGCGTCGCCGCCGGGAACGTCGGGCTGCCGCTGGTCGAGGCGGTGATGGACCCCACGCCGTACGACGTGCTGGCCGTCGAGCTCTCCAGCTTCCAGCTGCACCACACCTACTCGTTGGCCGCGGAGTCGGCCGTGGTGCTCAACGTGGCGGAGGACCACCTCGACTGGTACTCCTCGTTCGAGGACTACGTGGCCGACAAGGGCCGGATCTACGAGCGGGTGGAGCGGGCCTGCGTCTACAACGTCGCCGACCCGGTCACCGAGCAGCTCGTCCGCGACGCCGACGTGCAGGAGGGCGCCCGCGCCATCGGCTTCACGCTGGGCACACCCGACGTGGGGATGGTGGGTGTCGTCGACGACATCTTGGCCGACCGCGCCTTCGTCGAGGAGCGGGCCACGAGTGCGGCGGAGCTGTGCACGGTCGCCGACCTCGCCTCCGACGCCCCGCACTTCGTGGCCAACGCGTTGGCCGCCGCGGCGTTGGCACGTTCCCACGGTGTCCCCACCACTGCCGTGCGCGACGGTCTGCGTGCCTTCGAGCCCGACGGCCACCGCATCGCCGAGGTTGCCGTGCTGGACGAGGTCCGCTACGTCGACGACTCGAAGGCGACCAACCCGCACGCAGCCCAGTCGTCGCTGGCCGCCTACGAGCCGGTCGTCTGGGTCGCGGGAGGGCTCGCGAAGGGTGCACGTTTCGACGACCTGGTGCAGGCCGTACGAACCCGGCTCCGGGGGGTCGTGCTCCTCGGCCAGGACCGCGGTGTGATCGCCGACGCGCTTGCGCGACACGCCCCCGATGTTCCCGTGATCGAGATCGGGGGCGGGGACACTTCTGTCATGGACCGCGTGGTCGGGGCCGCTGCCGACCTGGCTCAGCCGGGCGACACCGTGCTGCTGGCACCGGG
>DATHVS010000060.1:0-3458 GCA_035461195.1 Nocardioidaceae bacterium | reverse complement strand
CGCGGGGTGGACGCGGGATGCAGTCGCCCTCGGCCAGCACGGGCGACGGTGCCGAAATGCGACGAGAGGGCCTGTGACCAGGCCCTCTCCGTCGAGTCGGGTGGGCGAGATTTGAACTCGCGACCTCTGCGTCCCGAACGGGCCAGCCGGTGAACTAGCAGGTCAGATGGAGTCTTCAGTGCGTCTGGCGACGCGCTCTGGAACCCATGTCGCGGATGGTGCGTTGGCAGGATGTTGGCAGCACAGGCGGCTGCCCACGCGCTCTCGCCCCGCTCCAGTAGAGGAGCACCGCCGGTCATGCATTGCCGAATCCGGCTATCGGGGGGTCAAGAGCGCCCGCCGGCCCGGCCTTGCGGGCGGCGCCGGCGGCGCCGTCCTCGGCCGGGCCGATGGCATCACCAATCCCCCCGGCACCGGGCCATGTCGGCCGAGCGTGCCTCCCGCTAGCTCCGCGTCGGAGGAGTCGGAAGCGCCGAGGATGGACTGGCCCACGTTGTTCTGAGCAGCTGTGCACCTCGGTCAGCGCCCGCATGGGAACAACAAAGTGGCCCGGCGAGGGCAACCTTGAGCGGTGGTTCGCCGTCTAGTGGGGTGATCGATGATGGGTCCACTGGTCGGTGACGTCACGGCAGCGGAGCACGCGGAGGAGGAGTTCGGCGCTCTGGTGCCCGAGCTCTTCCGCTTCGCGCTGACGATCGCCGGCGACCGGCATCTCGCCGAGGATCTGGTTATCGAGACCATGGCGAAGGCCCTGCCGATCTGGCGCCGAGGCCGCATCGAGGACCTCGGCCGTTACCTGCGGCGGGCGGTGACCAACGAGCTGGCCAGCTCGCGCCGGCGGCGGAGGTTGGAGCGACGGGAGTCTGAGCGGCAGAACCGGATCGAGCAGTTCACCGATGGCCGGGAACAGCGAAGAATAGACGACGGTCTGCACCTTCGCCCGCTTCTCTCCAAGCTTCCACCCCAGCAACGAGCGGTCCTGGCGCTGCGGTTCCTCGAGGACCGGTCCGTCGCCGACGTCGCTGTGACCCTCCAGGTCACAGAGGGAACGGTGAAATCGCACACGTCCAAGGGCTTGGGGACTCTCAGAAGGCTTCTGGAGGATACAGACGATGGACACCTCTGACCTCGAGTCGAAGCTCCGTTCAGAGTTGGCGTCCAGCGCCGAGGAGCCGGTGCCCGGTGGTTTGTTCGCTGCCGCGCAGCGACGAGCGCGCCGGCGCGCCCACCGGCGGCGAGCCCTCGCCGCAACCCTTGGCGTGGTTCTCCTCGGCGGCGCCGCGGCCGGAGCCCTGCTCCAAGGCGGATCCGGTCCGACGGACGACGTCGCGACCGGCCCGCCAGGAGCCGACACTGACCCCGCTGCCGAGCCCCCGGTCGACGGCGCCGGCATCGTGCTCGCGGTCAAGCCGAACGGTCCTGGTTTCGCGGTCGTCGACCTGGACGGTGGAACCGTCCGTGACTACCCGCCCGGCTCGCACACCTTGCCGGGGGGCGCCGTGTCGGGCGTGGCCGTTACCGCCCGGGGTGACGCTGTCGTCTGGCAATACGACGGCGTCGTGCGTGTCGTGCCTGGTGCCGACTTCCCCCAGCCGTCGCGGGAGATCACGCCGGCGACCGTTCGGTCTCGCCCCGGCTACGCCACGACCTTCTGGGTCGTGCCCTCGCCTGACGGCTCCCAGCTGTGGATCGTCCAGCCGCCACTGGAGGGAATGACGAGCAGTCTCGTCGACCTCGTCGACGTCGACACCGGAGCGAACCTCGCCGCCATCGAGGTCGACGTCCGCGCCATGCCGGTGGCCGCGACCGAGGACTCCCTGATCGTCAACACCGGCACACCCGACGCCGGGGGCCAGCGCGTCGTCCTGCTGGACGTCAACGGCACCACCCACGACGTCGCGACGGGAGGCCGAGGCATCGCCAGCTTTGGCGACACCGTCGCCATGGTCGATCCGTCAGGAGCCAACCTCACCCTCGTTGACATCCACGACGGCCGGGAGCTCGCCGTCGATGCGCCCACGCCGGGTATCTGGACGACGGTCGGTGAGGGCATCATTCCCGGCGAATCCGGACCTCTGCCGGTGGTCTCTCCTGACGGCGAGCTTCTGGTGCGAAGAGGCACCGGCAGCCTCGACACAGGCGACTACGTCTCGACGCTCTATGCAGTCTCGATGGTCGACGGAACCACCCGGGCACTCTCAGAGTTCGAGGGCCCACCACCGGCTGTAGTGGCCTGGTCAGCGGATGGGGAACACGTGGTAGCCGCCGAGAACACTGGCCTGCCGGAGGATGATCGCTACATCATCACCACGTCGGATCCTGACGCGACTGAGGCGGAGGCCACGGTGGTCGCGGAGCTCGATCCCGGCTACTTCCCCCTCGCGGCGGGGTGATCCCTTGCGACCCGGCCACGTCGGGCGCCGAGCTGTCACTCGTCGCCGACGAGCAGCTCGATGGGGCCGCCGTCGGGGTACTGCACCACGATGTGCATCTCGCCACCGGTGGCCCTGACGAACCGCTGGAGGGTGGACAGAAGCATGTCGCTGCGGCGTTCGAGGCGGGACACCTCGGACTGGTCCATGTCGAGCAGTTCCGCCAGTGTCGACTGCGTGAGCGCCCGTGCCTCGCGCAGGCGGCGGAGGGTGGCCTGGCGGTTGGTGATCTCGGCGAGCACAGCGTCGTAGCGCGCCTTCGCCCGGGGCTTCGTCTCGAGGAGGGCCTTGAAGCGCTCGTGGGCGGTCTCGGCCCGGGACCACTCCTCGTCGGTGATCGTCGCCTGGGCGGCCTTGGCGTCATCGGTGGGGAGGTGGCGTGGGCTCATCAGTTGCCTCGCTTCACGATCGGGGAGATGTCCTCGTGGTGCCGACAGTGCTGGTCGAGCCGATGCTCGGCCTCGTTCAGGTTCGCCGGGTACCAGTGGCTTCCGAGGTGGGTCTTGTCACCGCCGACGAGGACGACGGCGACCTCGCCGCCGCGGTCGGTGCGGCAGATGGCATAGAGAATCCGGAGCACAGGTGGCGCGTCGGCGTATGGCGTCGCCTCGGTCGGCGGCGTGCGCCGCAGCGCGTGCATGTCGTAGCGGGACGTTACGACCGGGTGGGACTCCTCCCGATGCTCGTCGTCGAGCTCCCGTCCGTACTCCTCGAGTGCTGTCAGCAGTGCCATCACCTCCCCGAAGATCTCCTCGTCGGCTTCTGCGAGCTGTGCGAGCCACCGCTCGAACAGCGGGTGGTACGTGACGTCCACGGCATGTATCCTACCACATATGAGGCTGAGCGCATTCCTGGCGATCCGCTTGGAGCCCTGGTAGCGATCGTCGACCTTTGAGCGCTGTGGGCTGTGGCGCGCTCTCCCCGCTGTCGTCCAACTCGGCAAGGCCGTTCAGCATGGCCGCTAAGCGTCGGCGCTCAGCCTGGTCGAGTGCATCCCAGTTCTCGAGCTGGCTACGGATCCAGCGC
>DATHVS010000059.1:0-19253 GCA_035461195.1 Nocardioidaceae bacterium | reverse complement strand
GACCATGTGGGCCTCGTCGATGATGTAGACCTTGTAGCGGCTCGCGACGGGGGCGAAGAACGCCCGCTCGCGCAGGTCCCGCGCGTCGTCGACACCGCCGTGGCTGGCCGCGTCGATCTCGATGACGTCGACCGACCCCGGTCCACCTCGGGCCAGGTCCCGGCAGGAGCGGCACTCCCCGCACGGGTCGGCGATCGGGCCCTGCTCACAGTTCAGGGCTCGCGCCAAAATCCGGGCACTGGTCGTCTTGCCGCATCCGCGCGGACCGGAGAACAGGTAGGCGTGGTTCACCCGGTTGTTGGCCAGAGCCGTGCGCAGCGGCGTCGTGACGTGGTCCTGGCCGATGACCTCGGAGAACGTCTCGGGCCGGTAGCGACGGTAGAGGGCGAGGGGTGCTTCCACGACCTGAACCCTAACTACCCGCACCGACGCCTGGTAGGGCGGACACCCGCGGACCGGGGTGGAGGCATGAAAAGGCCCCCCGCGCACCCGACAGAGCTCGCTGACCCTTGCTGCCTTCCGGCCCTGGGGGAGTTGGGCGAGATGCCGCCGCACGGGGGGTTACCCCGAGTCTAGGACAGGGTCCACGAGCCACCCAACCCGGGCTGATTTCTCCCGGCGCCCACCTGCCCGGTAGCCTCTCCCGCGGAGGATTCGCCTAGTGGCCTATGGCGCTCGCTTGGAAAGCGGGTTGGGTTAACAGCCCTCAGGGGTTCGAATCCCCTATCCTCCGCCACGCACGGGACGGCGTCCCGGAGAGCGATTCTCCGGGACACCGTCTTGTCGGTTCAGCGCCTCGTCGTCACCGCGTGACGGGGAGCCGGACCCGGGCAACCGTCAGGTTGCCGGCGGGGTCCTTGACCCTCATCACCACGACGTAGTCGCCGTTGAGGACGAAGCGTCCCGCGTCGTTGCGCCCGAACCACGCCTGGGTCACCAGACCCCGAGGGCTGAGCTTCGTCGCGAACCGCTTCACGACCACTCCGTTGCGCTTGACCACGAAGGTCGTGTTGGCCTTCTCCGAGATCCTCATCTTGAGCTCGGTGAACCGGTCGTCGCTGATGTCGAACGGGTTCGGCACCGCACGGGCGTTCTTGGTGACCGGGGCCACCAGGTCGACGATCGTCACGGCGTCGGCCCTGGCAGGAGCAAGCTCCCAGTTGCCGGCGTTGTCGAGCGCCCGGGTGTAGTAGGCGTACCTGCCGCTCACACCGAGGGACCTCACGGTGAACTCGTTGTCCATCGCCTCGCCGATGTCGACCTGGCGCTTTACGAACGCGGTCTCACCGGGCCGCTTGAGCCACAGCTGGACCCGGTTCACGCCCGTCCACGGGAACAGTGAGTCGGCCGCGGCGTACTTCACCGCGAAGGTCCTCGTGTTCGCGTACTGCGGACCCATGGCGCTGGAGACCGGTGCCGCGATGTCCGGCTCGGGATTCGGCCGGTGCAGGTAGGTGTTCGGCTCGATGCCAAGGCCGTCGGTGACAGCCCCACCGCCGTGGTCCTCGTCCTCGACAGTCCTGCCGAGAAGGTTGCCGGCGGAGACGAACGCCACGCGGGAGCCGTCCCTGGCGATCGCGGGGTCCGCTCCGTTGAAGCCGGGAGTGCAGAGCCCGGTCATGCCGTCGATCCGGAACCCCCAGGCCTCGAACGCACCCGCGACGTCGTTCGAGATGCTCTGCCTGGCCAGAGTCCCGGCCACGACCGCGTCGTCGCCGATATCGACCAGGTAGACGTCCGCGATCGGGACCTCCTCGGTGTAGGTGCCTTCGGCGTCGGTGCAGGTGCTCTCGCCGACACCGTTGACGTCGTCGGCGGTCAGTGCCGCGATCGACTCGAACGCGACGAGCTGGCCGTTGCCGCTGATCGCGGGACCCGCGCCGATGTTCGGGGCGAGGTCAGGGCCGGACTCGCCCTCACCGCCACCGCCGCCACCGCCACCACCGGGGCCGGCCAGGGCCGCAACCTCGGGCTCGGGGTTGACCATGTCCACGGGCCTGCCGTCCTCGTCGAGGCTGACGATGAAGGTCGTGCCGGTGGCCATGTTGCGAACGAACGCGTCCGTGTCGTCGTTGGTGTCGCCGGCGACAAGGTTGCTCGCGTCGGACTCGAAGGCGATCTTCCCGCCGTCGTCGCTGATGGTCGGGCCGTACTCCGTGGAGGAGCCGCCGTCACCGAAGGTCTTCCCGTCGGTGGCCAGGCTGACCGGAGTCGTGGTCTGGGCCGTCCGGTCGCGCACGTAGACCTGCTGGTAGGACTCTTCCTCCTCAGCGGCCGCACTCACCTCTTCGTGCCCCTCCTCGACGAGACCCTGCAGGATCCCCGCGTCGGAGGCAAAGACCACGTGGCGGCCGTCCGGCGTGATGTCGGGCCGGACTGCGTTGCCGTTGACGATCACGTCCCCGACGTCGGTGTCGGCCACGCTGACCATCTGGGTGTCGCCGGTGAGCCGGTCACGGACGTAGACCTTGTTCGGACCACCACCCTGGGGGCCCGCCAGGGCCTGCGAGTCCAACGTCGTGTCCATGGACTGGAAGGCGACGTAGCGACCGTTCCCGCTCAGCGAGGGGTAGTCCGTCGTCCCGGTGGCCGGCATACCGTCGTCGGAGACGCTCACCAGCTGCGGGCTCGCGCCGGGCTTCTGCCACTCGAGCACGTAGACGCCCTGGCCACCTGTTGAGGTCGAGCCGTACTGCGACCAGGCGACGACCTTGCCGTCGGCACTGATGTCGGGGTTGAACAGGAAGCCGGAGGCGAGCCTCCAGGCGTTCTTCTCCGGCTGGGCACGGTCCTTGATCCAGACACCCGCGTAGGCACTGCTTCTGCCCACGAGGACGACGTAGCGACCGTCGGCGCTGATCGCCGGCAGCTCACGACCGGCAGATCCGCCGTCGTCGCTGATCCACTCCGTCAGCTCGACCGGGCTCGTCGTCTCCTCCGCCGAGGCGACGGTACCCAAGGTGCCCGAGGCGACCACCAGGGCCGTCCCCAGGCAAACGAACGACTTCAAACGCTTCATGAGAAGCCCCCTCTGTGCAATGCGGCTCCCTCATGGGGTCGCACCTAGGTCCAGGCTCGCCGCTATTTGTGGCGTACAACAGTTCGCAAAGTCCCGGGATAAACCGGAAAAGGTCTCGATTCCTATGACACGGCCGCCCCCGCGGACAGTCCCGGACGGAACGTCTGGAAAGGACGAAGGCCCCGGCTCCGCTCAACGCCGCGACCTTCGCAGGACAGCTGGGGACTACCGGACGATGCGCAGCGGCACCCTGGCCACCGCGACGTGGCCCGCACGGTCCTTGGCCTTCATCACCACGACGTACCTTCCGACAGGGACCGGCCGGGTGGCACCGTCGTCACCGAACCAGCGGACGCTCACGAGGCCGCGCCGCGTGTATCCGGTCTGGATCCGCTTGACCACCTTGCCGTTGCGCTTGACCAGGAAGGTCTTCTGCGACAGCTCGGTCACCCGCATCCGGAAGAGCGCCGGCTTGACGTCACCGACGACGAACAGGCTCGGCACCACCCGCGGGTTGCGGATCTCCGGTGCCACCGTGTCGACCCGTGTGCGGCTGTCCGCGACGGCCGGCGCCGTCTCGCGGTTCCCGGCCTGGTCCACCGCCACCGTGTAGAACCGGTACACACCGTCCCCGACCCTTGCCACGACGCGGAACCTCCCGTCGAGGTCGGGCGCGAGGTCCACCTGCGCACGCTCGAACGTCGTCGACCCTGGCCTCCTCACGAACAGCGCGACCCGCTCCACACCGGAGCCGTTCCCGTCGTCGTACCGGTAGGAGACGTCGAACGCCTTCTGGTTCACCAGCGGAGGCGACGTGGCCTCGGACACCGGGGCCGTCGGGTCGGACGCGTCCAGGAGCCGGACCACCGCGGTTGTCGTAGAACCCAGCATCGCACCGCCGGAGACGTCCGAGAGCTCGACGGTGAACGACACCGTCGGACTTCGAACACCGTCGTCGAAGGTCGGGATCGTGATGGTCTTCGCAGCACGTTCGCCGTGGCCGAACGCGACTCGTCCGGAGGCCGCGGCGTAGTGGGTCCCCGCGACCGCGGTGCCGTCCTTCGTCGCGTAGGCGACTTCGACTACTCCGTTGCTCCCGTCGACGCGTTGTACGTCGATCACGACATCGTCCCCCTCGGTCACGGTGTACGTCTCGGAGGCGAGCTTCAGCTCACCCGGAGTCGTGTTGCCCGGGAAGATGTCCGGGGTGATCCGCCGGAAGAAGACGTCGAGCTGCGGCTCGCCCTGGGTCGTGCCGAGGTCGTTCCAGGCGGCGTACATCTTCGAACCGTCCGGCGAGAAGCGGACCTGGACCTCAGCCTGGGCCGACGGGCCCTCGGCGATGGTGGCGTTCTCCACGAACGTGTCGCCGTAGTCCTGGCTGACCGTGTAGTACAGGTCGAGGGGACCCTTGCCCGGGTCCTCGCCCGGAATCGGGATGTCCGCATCCATCGCCTCGAAGTCAGCGCCGTCGTCACCGGCAGCCGCGTCCTGCGGCGACCCGGTGCCCCAGACCTGCCACACGGTGGAGACGTCCTGGACGTCCTCGGGGTAGGAGGACTGGATCGTGCCGGGCATGCCGACCAGCCGGGGCTCGATGGCGGTCTCATCGAACCCGTCGAGTCGGGTCAGGTTCTGAGCCGGCTCGAATTCTCCGGCTCCGATCCCCCGGCAGAGCGGCTTGCGCAGGGCACCGGTGACTGGCTCGTTGAACCAGCGGCAGCTGGTCACCCCGTTGCCGCCGTACTGCGCCGCCGCCGGGGCGGAGGTGAAGGTGGCTCCGCCGTCGAAGGACCGGCGCACATAGTAGTTCTCGATATCCAAGCCCTGCAGGTACAGCTTCCAGTTGGGCGTCCACAGGTAGCCGACGTCGAGGAAGTCGCCCTTGATCATGCCGCGGTGTCCGCGTGCACTCTCCAGGGACGAGTCATAGGTCTCGTCGTCGAGGTTTGCCTCCGTCTGGTCCCACTTCGTGACGCGCGGCACCCCCGTCGTCGGGTCGGGCACCGACTCGGTCGGTGTCGTGGCGCTGAGGTTCACCGCCACGGTCAGGTTCTCCGCACGGAAGGGGTTGTCCGCCGTGACCGCATCGGTGCCCGGGACCACGAACCGGCTCATCAGGAGGTCCGCGGAGCCCGAGTAGCCGTCGGGACCCATCCGGTAGATCAACGTGCCCAGGGTCCGCGACTCCCCCATCTGACCGACCGGCTGAGTGATGTAGCGGACGCGGCGAGCGCTCTGCCGAGGGTCGCTCACGAGCGTCCCCTGCGTCACGACGTCGGGCAGGTCGTAGCGGAAGGCGTGATGGAAGACCTGCTTCCCGGACTCCACGTCACCGTCCCCGGCCTCTCCCTCCTTGGTCTCCTCGTAGCCGTAGGCGACCCAGGCACCGGACACCGTGGTCGCACCGGTTGTGACGGAGGACGGCGAGATGCCGACCGCCGGTCGGGTCGCTCCGACGCCGGAGCGCGGGTCGGCGTCGGGCGGCAGTGCGTTGTCGGAGACGGGTGTGGGAACCGTGAACCGGTGGAGCGGCTGGGGCCGCTGCGAGATCGCCTGCGGGTCGTCCGGGTGGGCGATGGGCGAGCCGGCGACCGCGTTGAAGGCGGTCATCGGAAGGTAGGTGTACCAGACGTCGGTGCCCGGGTGCGGGTTCGCGCCCGTCCAGCCCTCGCCCGGTCCCTGCGCCTCGCCCGGGTTGAGACCGGCCGGGTCCTCGGCCCAGCCGATGACGAACCCTGCGCCGGGGGCGGAGTTGGAGGTGACCTGCATGGCGTAGCGAGCACCTGAGGTCAGGCGCTCCGGCTGGTACCAGGCGATCTCGCCGGAGGTGGTGTCGACGAGGCCACGCGTGGCCCAGAGGCACTTGTAAGGGACCTCACCGACTTCGGGGTAGCCCTGGTCGGCGTAGTCGACCGACCTCTGGGGCATCGACACCTCGTAAGGGTCGTCGGCCAGGTCGGCGTACCCGGGGAAGCCGCTGTCGCAGAACGTGCTGGTCCACGAGACCAGGATCCGGCTCCCCTTCAGGGTGAGCGCAGGCTTGGACACCATCCCGGGGTAGTCGACCTCTTCGAGGTCGGCGTTCTCCGCGTTGATCGTGTAGGAGGACCGTCCGGCGGCCATGCTCAGGTTCGTCCTCCGCCAGGTGTCCCCGTCGTCGAGGGAGAAGGCTGCCCAGACGTCATCGCCCTTCGCCGGGTCGGCGTCGTCGTCGGTGTAGACCGAGACGAGAGGTCTGGCCTCGTCCCGCGTCTCGACGAGGGCACCCTTCGCATCGCGGTACTCGACCGCGACGGGCTCACCGGCGGCGTTCCTGGCCGGCACGTAGAAACCGAGACCGTCGATCTTGGCCTTTGACGTGGCCAGGTCCGGGGTCTGACTGATGTTGCGCTCGATGAACGGGCCGGTGGTGGTCCCGCTCGTGTCGGCGACAGCCGGCGCCGAGGCCGGAGCGGCGAGACCGAGAGCGAGGACCACGGGGAGAACTGTTCGCGGAATGTGCATGCCCTGCATCCCCCAATGGAGTCGGCAGGCAGCCGGACGGTCGCCTGCCTCGGTGGCGGCGCGATGTGCGTCCTGCTTCCCGATGCTGTCGGGCAGCTGTGCGGACGGCCAGGGTTGTAGGGCACGAGCCGAGGAGCCGAAGGACTTTTGCCCGATGGCCTCTTTGGTCTATGAAGACGTGCGAAATCGGGGGATCATGGCCCTGTCGGACAAGTCCGTCGCCTCAGCCGTAGGCCTTGCCGATGCGGAGCAGGTAGCTCGGCATGTCGTCCATCGACATGGTCGCCTCGTAGGTCCTGCGGTAGCCGGTGTGCTCGATCCGCCAGCCCTCCGACGTGCGGACGTAGCGGTCCTCGTAGAAGGCCGCGCCCTCGAGCACGAGCCGGTGCTCGGGCATCACGACCTTGTCCTCGAGGTACCAGACGCCCGTGGCCCGGTCACCGTCGACGGCGATCTCCGGGTGGTGGCACTGGTGGACGGTGATCATCTCCGGCCCCAGGCACTCGCGCATGAAGGCGACCAGCTCGTCGCGCGACCCGAACGACAGCCCCTCGCCGTAGTCCCCGGTCGCCTCGGGGACGAAGACGTCGGCGAACTCCTCCCACCGTTTCAGGTCGAGAGTGCGCAGATAGCGGTACTTCAGCTGCTTGATGCTCTCGATGTCGAGCAGCCTCTCGAGGTCCATACGGACACCCTCCTGAAACAGGTTCTAGTGGCGGGAACCTATCGAGTCAGGCCCCCACGGTCAACGGTGTGACCCGCGTCACCCGATCGGGGCACAGCCTCGTCAGCCGTGCCCCAACCGGGGTACCGCTCGTCAAGAGGGAGTGGGGCCGACGCGCTTCACACCGAAGACCAGGCCACAAGGAGGATCCATGAGCAACTCCGCCAGCACGAGCAGCTCGACCAAGTCGTCCGACCAGCTCGACCGGCAGTCCGGCCAGCCTTCCGAGCTGCAGACCTCGAAGGGCAACACCACCATCGCCGACAGCGTGGTCCAGAAGGTCGCCGGGGTGTCGGCCCGCGAGGTCTCCGGTGTCTATGCACTCGGGGGCGGAGCGGCAAGGACGCTCGGCGCCATCCGCGAGAGGATCCCGGGCTCCTCCCAGTCAGCGGGTCAGGGCGTCGCCGTGGAGGTGGGCGAACGCCAGACCGCCATCGACCTCGACCTGGTCACCGAGTACGGCATCTCGATCGTCGAGCTCAGCCGAGCGGTGCGCCGCAACGTCATCTCGGCAGTCGAGGGGATGACCGGCCTGGAGGTGACCGAGGTGAACGTCTCCGTGAACGACATCCACCTTCCGAGCGACGACGAGGAGCACGAAGAGAGCGAACGCAGGGTCGAGTGACCGGTGCGAGCCATGCCTTTCCAGGAGACCTTCGACGTCGACGCGGTGGCGGCGGCGACCCTCGAGTGCCGTGCGGTCGCAGGCCTTCATCACGGCGACAAGCGGTTCGTGGCGACCTACCTCCCGGGGCGTCGGGTCATCGGCGTCCGAGCCGAGGACGGGCGTGTGCTGGTCTCGGTGGTTCTCGCGTACGGCGCCTCGGTCGAGACCCTCGAGAAGGAGGTCCGCAGCGCGTTGGCTCCTCTCGTCGAGGGCCGTGAGATCGACGTCCACGTCGCCGACGTCGACACGGGCGAAGAGGAGGGTGAGGAGCAAACCGCCGATGCCCGCGACGAACGAGCCTGACCGCAAGCGCCGCCGGCGGGAGCTGATCCGTGCGCACCATCCGGACCGAGGGGGTGACCCAGCTGTCTTCATCGCACTGCTGCAGAGCCTGGACGAGGAGCCCCGCGGGGAGCCTCCGACAGAGGTTCGGTTCACCAGGCGGCGCCGGTGGAGGGTTCCGACCCCACCCAGGCCGTTTCGGCGGCGCCGACCCAGACGGGTCCTCTGAGCACCCGGCCCAGAGCCCGATGTCTCAACTCACTTCGTCACGTTGGAGGTAAACATGCACCCCGCCATGATCGGACTCATCAGTGGCTTGCTCCTGGGCCTGGCCTGGGTCTCCGGAGGCTTCGAGGGCCTCGTCGTCACCGCAGCACTGGGCATCATCGGCCTGGTCGTTGGCAGGGTGGTCGCGGGCGACGTCGACCTCAACCAGTACTTCGGCGGCTCCAGCCGATCCTCGCGATGAACACCGACACCCGGCCGTTCGACTCGGTCGCCACCGAGGACCCCGGTCGGCTGGACGTGTCCGACCGGGTGGTGGAGAAGGTGGCCGGACACGCGGTCGCGCTCGTGCCCGATGCCGCTGCCGCACCCAGACGCGTGCTGGGCCTCAACGTCGGCGAGGCCGAACCGGAGGACGCCGCCAGCGTCTCGGCCGAGGTGCAGGACGGCATCGCGAGCGTGAAGGCCACGATCGCGGTGCGTTGGCCGAAGTCGGTGCAGACGGTGGCGGACGAGGTGCGCAGAAGCATCCGCGACGAGGTCGGCTCCCTCACGGGGGTGCAGGTGGACCACGTCGACGTGGAGGTCGTCTCCATGACGTTCCCGGACCAGGCAGAGCCGAGGGTGAGCTGACATGACTGCGACGACGTGGCTCAACCGGGCGGTCTCCGCCCTCCTGGCGCTGGCCCTGCTCATCGGCTCCGCGCTGGTGCTCGCCGAGGTCGTCGCCGCCGCGGTCGACCGTGGACCGTGGTTGGTTCCCTACCCGGAGTGGACAGAGTGGATGCGCAGCCACAGCTGGAACGACTGGGTCGTCAACGCGATCCTGGTCGGGCTCGTCCTCGTGGGTCTCCTGCTGCTGGCCCTCGCGCTCCGTCGCGGCAAGCCGGCGACGCTCCCGCTCCGCGACCGTACGCCGGGGGTGAACGTGAAGGCCTCCCGCAAGAGCGTCGAGAGGTCGCTCGCTGCGGCGGCCTCCCGCACCTCGGGCGTTACCGGGGCCGACGCCTCGGTGCGTCGACGCAGCGCCCGGATCGGGGCCAAGGCGACGACGCGCTCGGACTCGGACCTGCGACAGGAGGTGGAGTCGGCCGTGAAGGAGCGCCTGGACTCACTTGGCCTGGCTCGGAACCTGCGGACCCGGGTGGCGGTCTCCACGAAGGAGGGGCGATGACTACTCGAGCAGACGGCGCCAACCGGATCGTCCTCACGCTGCTGGGGCTGCTGCTGGTCGCTGCAGGAGGTCTCGGCCTTGCCCTGAGCCTTGGCGCCTTCGGAGAGTGGAGGACGACCCACCCGGTGCTCCCCGCGGAGGTCAGCAGCTTCCCCGACGAGCAGCCCTGGTTCTGGTGGGCCGTAGCAGGGGTCGCGCTCCTCACAGCGGTTCTCGCGATGCTCTGGTTGATGGCCCAGCTCCGTATCGACCGGATCAGCCGCATCGACCGGACCACCGACGCGAAGGACGGGTACACGACCCTTCACGCGGGTGCTCTCACCAAGGCGGTGGAGGACGAGACGACCGGCATCGCCGGCGTGACGAGCGCGTCCGCCCGCGTCCACGACCGACCACGGCTCGGCCTGTCCCTCACCGTCGCGATGACCGACTCGGTCGACATCGACGGGCTGCGGACCCGACTCGAGGACGACATCGTGGCGCACGCGCGCGAGGCGATGGACGACCCGGACCTCCCGGTCGAGGTCGAGCTGCGTCCGGACGTGCGACGTACTCCCCAACGGTCCGTCGCCTGACCCCCGCGGGCTGCGACAATCGCGGACGTGGAGGAGTCACGCGATCTGAACGGCCCCTGGCTGGCCCTGGCCGTGGTCCGGTTCACCGCCGAGCTCGGCATGCTGGCCGCGCTCTTCTACGTCGGCTGGCGGCTCGCACCGGACCGGACGGAGCTCGAGCTGGCGCTGGCGGCTGCACTTCCCGTGGCGGCGGCCCTGACCTGGAACCGCTGGATCGCCCCGCGTGCGCGGCGGCGTCTCGAGGACCCGACCAGGCTCGCGGTCGAGCTGGTGCTGTTCGGCGCCGCCGTGGTCGGGCTCGCGGTCGTCGGCCCCGGCGCCTGGTCGCTGGTCGCCGCGGCCGTCCTCGGCATCGGCTACGCCGTCAGCGCACCCGTCGGGCGCCGGGGTTTCTGAGCCGACGGTCCGGCCTGGCGCGGTCACCTATGCTTGACCCCCGTGATCTTCAAGCGCGTGGGCGACCATCGCCCCTACCCCGACCACGGACTGAGTCCGCGGGACTGGGCCGCGCTCCCACCGCGTCAGGTCCGCCTCGACGATCTGGTCACCACGAAGGACACTCTTCAGCTCGCGGCGCTCCTCGACGAGGACTCGACGTTCTTCGGCGACCTGTTCGCCCACGTCGTGGAGTGGCGAGGAGAGCTCTACCTGGAGGACGGCCTGCATCGCGCGCTCCGTGCCGCCCTCCAGCAGCGCCAGGTCCTGCACGCGCGCGTCCACCCGATGGAGGACTGAAGCGGTGGCTCGTCGCCAGATCATCAGTGCCGTCACGATGCTCGTCCTCGTCGGCATCCTCGTGCTGGGTGCCGTCTGGGGGTGGCGCTCCCTGTTCGCCGAGCTGCCCGGGACCGAGGCCACCGCCGAGGAGCCCACCGAGGAGTGCACGGTCGAGGAGGTCGACGCCGGCGAGAAGCTGCGGTCCAATCAGGTGCGGGTCAGCGTCTTCAACGCCGGCACCCGGGCGGGCCTCGCCGGCCAGACCCTCGACGCGCTCATGAACCGGGGGTTCCTCGCCGGTGACATCGGTAACGCCCCGTCGGACACCGACATCCGGCGGGTGCAGGTCTGGTCGACCGTCGAGAACGACCCTGCGGCCCGCCTCGTGGCCCGGCAGTTCGGCAAGAACGCGAAAGTCCGCTATGTCGAGGAGGTCCCCGGGAGGGGGGTGAACGTCGTCGTCGGCAACGGGTTCGAGAGCCTGAAGAAGGCCCCCCGGGCGATCGCGGTCAAGACCTCGCGGGAGGTCTGCGTGCCTGTGGACCCCGCCGACGAGCCGCTCAACTGATCAGTCCTCTCCCCACCACCGGGCGAGCCGGCCCGAGCGTGACACCGCCCGGAGCCGGTCCTCGGTCTCCTCGCGGAGGCGGCGGGGCGTGACGACGAGCAGGTCGTCGCCGCGGCGCAGGACGGTCCGTCCGTCCGGCACCAGCGTCTGCCCCTCGCGGACGACGAGCGCGACAGAGACTCCTGGAGGCAGCCGCAGCTCGCTCACCTCGACCCCGTGCAGCCGTGAACGGCTGGTGATCGTCACCTGCAGCAGGTCGGCGGCGATGCGCTCGAGCGGCGCAGCCTCGACGTCGAGGTCACGGGGCTCGTCGCGGTGGGCCACCCGGAGCACCTTCGCGACCCACGGGAGGGTGGGGGCGGTCAGCAGCGTGAACATGACCACGATGACGAAGACGATGTCGAAGAGCGCCGTGGAACGCTCGACCTCGTTGGCGAGCGGGATCGTGGCCAGCACGATCGGCACCGCACCGCGCAGCCCCGCCCAGGACAGGAAGGCCTGCTCCCGCCAGGGCACCTTCAACGGCAGGGCACACACCACCACCGAGAGCGGGCGGGCGACCAGGGTCAGGATGAGCCCCGCCCCCACCGCGTAACCGACGTGCTCGAGGGAGATCCGGGTCGGCGAGACCAGCAGGCCGAGCATGACGAAGAGACCGATCTGGGCCAGCCAGGCGGCGCCCTCCGAGAACGACCTCGTCGCTGCGCGGTGGGGAAGCTCTGAGTTGCCCAGGACCAGGGCGGAGACGAACACGGCGGCGATGCCCGACGCATTGATCGCCGCGGTGCCGGAGTAGGCCAGGACGGTCAGCGCCAACACTGCGAGGGGGTAGAGCCCCGAGGCGGGCAGCGCGATCCGCCGCATGACCCAGGCGCCGCCGAAGCCCACCGCGAGACCACCGAGGACACCGGCCGTGAGCTGGTAGACGACGATGCCGAGGAACCCGAGCACCCCGTGGTCGAGCACGGTGCCGGCGCTGACGAGGGTCACGAGCAGCACGGCCGGGGCGTCGTTGAAGCCGGACTCCGCCTCCAGCATGCCGGTCAGGCGGCGCGGCAGGGGCACCCGGCGGAGCACCGAGAACACCGCAGCCGCGTCCGTGGAGGACAGGACCGCACCGAGCAGGACGGCCAGCTGCCAGTCCAGCCCGAACAGGTAGTGGGCGCTGACGGCCGTCACGCCGACGCTGATGGAGATGCCCACGGTTGCGAGCGCTCCACCCATCCGGATCGAGGGCTTGATCTCCTTCCACGGCGTGGTCAGGCCGCCCTCGGCCAGGATGACGACGAGCGCGGCCATGGCGAGCGCCTGCGCGACGTCGGCGTCCTCGAACTGGATCCCGAACCCGGCCTCGCCGAGAACCACCCCGAGGAACAGGTACACCAGGAGGCTGGGCAGGCCGAGGCGCAACGACAGGCGCACCGCGAGGATCGCTGCGAGCAGGACGACAGCAGCCAGAAGCAACGCCTCGTTCAGCTGCTGGACGTCGAAGCTCAAGCCCACCTCCGGCGTCGTCGCTCCTGAGCACTCATCCTAGACGGGGGGCTGGTGCGGCTACCGTGAGCGGATGCAGCATGCCGACGCCTCACTCGGGCAGCGCCTCACCGTCGCCGCAAGGGCGAACGTGCCGCCCTTCCACGTCATGGACCTGCTCGCGGCAGCCGCGGAGCGCCAGAGGACGCACGGCGACCTGGTCAACCTGGTGGCCGGCCAGCCCTCGACGCCCGCACCGCGTCCCGTCCTCGAGGCCGCCCGACGTGCCCTCGACGAGGAGGTCCTCGGCTACACCGTCGCGCTCGGCATCCCCGAGCTGCGCGAGGCGATCGCCGAGCACCATCGGCAGGTCTACGGGCTCGAGGTCGGGATCGACGACATCGTCGTCACGACCGGGTCCTCGGGCGGCTTCCTGCTCGCCTTCCTCGCCGCGTTCGACGCCGGGGACCGGGTGGCGATCGCCCGCCCGGGCTACCCCTGCTACCGCAACGTGCTCACCGCGCTCGGGTGCGAGGTGGTCGAGCTGCCCACCGGGCCGGAGTCACGTTTCCAGCCGACCATCGAGATGCTCGAGTCCCTCGACGAGCCCGTCAAGGGACTCGTGGTGGCCAGCCCCGCCAACCCCACCGGCACGATGCTCGCGCCCGAGGAGCTCGCCGCCGTCGCCGGGTGGTGCGAGACCCACGGCGTGCAGCTGATCAGCGACGAGATCTACCACGGCATCACCTACGCGGGCGCCGTCGAGCAGTCCACCGCATGGCAGACCTCCCGCGAGGCGGTGGTGTTCCACTCCTTCTCGAAGTACTTCTCCATGACCGGATGGCGCCTGGGCTGGATGCTCGTCCCCGAGCGTCTGCGTCGGGCGGTCGACGTACTCACCGGCAACTTCACCATCTGCCCGCCGGTGTTGGCGCAGCACGCAGGCGTCGCGGCGTTCACCCCGGAGGCGTACGCCGAGGTCGACGGCCACGTCGCGCGCTACGCGGAGAACCGCGCATTGCTGCTCGACGGGCTCCCCCGTCTCGGGATCACCCGTCTCGCACCGGCGGACGGGGCGTTCTACGTCTACGCCGACGTGTCCCACCTGACGGGTGACTCGATGGCCCTGTGCCACCGGCTCCTCGCCGACACAGGCGTGGCCACTGCACCGGGCGTCGACTTCGACACCGCGGACGGCGGGAGGTTCCTCCGGCTGTCGTTCGCGGGGTCGCCGTCCGAGGTCGCCGAGGCGCTCTCCCGCATCGAGGACTGGCTGCCCGCCATCAGCTGAGCGACGCCGTCGATGGTGCGGCTCAGGAGGTCGACGAGGACCTTCTCCGGCTCGCGTACGCACGCCCGGGAGATGCCGGCGACCGCGAGGTGCACCACCGCGGGCGCGCCGCGCGTCGCGAAGGAGTCACGGCGGCTGAGCGCGGTGCTGATGAACTCTCGGGCCCAGGACTCCGCCTCGGGGACCTCGTCGAGGGCTGCGCGGGCGCGAGGGGACAGGTGTCGCGCGGGCCGGTGGTCGAGCTCGTTGAGCACGGCCTCGCTGCGCAGGATGCCGACCGCGACGGCCCGCTGGTTGGTCATCGACACCACGGGAAGGGCGGTGATGGCCGCCTCGCGGGCGATCCACACGTCGATCCGCGGGTCCTCCTTGTTCAGGCCGACCACGGAGGGGATCAGCTGCACCAGGTCCTGGCGGGCTCGGTCGCCGAGGCGGTCGTTGATCTCCCGGGCCATCGCGCCGAGCAACGGGTGCGTGCACTTCGGATGGTCCGACCACTTCTCGCCGGCGAGGAACGACGCCATCTCCATGAAGCACGCGCCTTTGCGCGGGTTGCGGTGCCGTCCGGGTGAGAGCGTCGGCATGAAGTCGGGGGTGCCGTTTCGGTGAGTCATGGGACCAGCTCCCGGGCCGAGGGTAGGACCCTTCCCAGTGTGCGACCGTTCCCGGGGATGTGCCAGACGTAACATCGGACACTTGCCCTCATCGAGGGTGGGACATCGCGCCGATACAAGGACCCAGTAGGACGTACCGATCGCCCGACGGGGGACAAGCCATCGGCCGACTGCGGATCAGTCGCTGACTCCGCGGGGGCCTGGAGGGCACCGGAGCACATCGCGACGAGGTCGGCGACGTAGGACTGGTGGTCCAGGGCGAGCCGCCGACCACGGTCGACGCGGCGCGCCCGATCCGCCAGCGTCGCGGCCAGCAGGAGGATCACCGCGGCCAACCGCTCTCCCCTGACCTGCTCCGGGAGGGCTGGGGCCAGTGCCGCGTCGATCAGCTCGAGCTGGCGGGACAGGGCGGTGCCGCGCAGCGGGCCCGGGACCCGGCGGCCGAGTACACCCGCCCGGTCGCTCATCTGGTCGATGTGGCGGTCGAGGATGGCCTCGAGGAGGCCCTGGCGGGAGCCGAAGTGGTAGCCGATCGCAGAGCCGTTGGCCTGCCCGGCGGCCTTCACGATGTCGCGGGACCGAGCGGCGTCGGCACCCCGCTCGGCGAAGAGCTCGGCGGCTGCGCGGACCAGGCTCTCACGGGTGGCGGTTGCATCACGGGCACGGTGCGCCAGGCGCCGGTCGACCTGCATCGCGACTTCTCCGCGCCGATCCCGACCTAGGTCCTGGCGGACATGTTCGCCTACTTCAGCGACGTGGTCGCGGCGCGACGTGCCGACCCGACCGACGACCTCATCAGCGCCTTGGTCGCGGCCGAGGTCGACGGGGAGCGACTCAGCGACTGGGTCATCCTCGGCTTCTGCTTCGTCATGGTCGCCGGCGGCAATGACACGACGGCCAACCTCAACACCCACGGCGTGATGCTGCTCGACGGCAACCACCTCGCGAAGCTCCAGGCGCGGATCGCGCTCGAGGAGCTGCTCGTCCGTCAGCCCGGTATCGGGGTGGACGTCGCGGCCCGGGAGCGGGTGCGCGCGGTGTTCACCCGCGGCTGGGTCTCCCTCCCGGCAACGGGTGTGTGACCGCGTTGACCGTCGACACCGGGACCATCGCCTCTGTCGCCGGGGCCGCGACTGCCGCTAAGACCACAGGTAGAGGATGCGAGCCAGGGAGGCGGCCCGGTGGAACAGAGCACGTCCACACCGAAGAAGGGGTTCCTCCAGGAGCTCCAGCAACGTCGCACCGAGCTTCGGGACTCGATGAGCGCGCTCGAGCAGGCGCTGGCCACCCCGGCCGTCGGTCGGACGGGTTGGACCGAACGCGTGCACGTCGCGCTCGTCGAGCTCTCTGCCGACCTCCGCGAGCACGTCAGGATCACCGAGGGGCCCGACGGGCTGTACACCGAGCTCCTCGAGGCCGCCCCGAGACTCTCCGCGGCGATGGACCGGCTCGCCGAGGAGCACGCAGTGATGGGTGAGACGATGGAGGCGCTGCTGAACCAGGTGACCTCACCGGACGCGGAGACGGACGTGGAACGGGTCCGCGAGCTCGGTACCCGACTGCTCGGCACGCTGGCCCGGCACCGGCAGCGTGGCGCCGACCTCGTCTACGAGGCCTACGAGTTCGACATCGGCGGCGACACCTGAGGTTTCAACGCGGTCGCTACCGTTGATGCATGTCGTGGACGGGTGAGCAGACCGAGGGGCCGAGGCGTTCCCGCGGGTTCGTCGCCGCCCAGGTCATCGCCGTCTTCGTCGGCCTGCTGTACGTCGTCGAGCTGGTCGACGCCATCCTCGACACCGAGCTCGACGCCGCCGGGGTGAGGCCCCGGGAGCTAGAGGGGCTCGACGGGATCATCTACGCCCCGATGCTCCACGCGAGCTGGGACCACCTGTTCGCGAACACGGTGCCGCTCCTGGTCTTCGGCTTCCTGATCCTGTTGGCCGGCGTAGGACGATGGCTCGCAGTGACCGCGATCGTGTGGGTCGTCGGCGGGCTCGGGGTCTGGCTCACCGGCGGGGAGCAGACGCTGCACCTCGGCGCGTCGGTGCTCGCGTTCGGCTGGCTGGTCTACCTGCTGCTGCACGGGTTCTTCGCCCGCTCCGCCCCGCAGATCGCGATCGGCGTCATCTTGCTCTTCATGTACGGAGGACTCCTGCTCGGTGTGCTGCCGGGACAGCCGGGCGTCTCCTGGCAGGGCCACCTCTTCGGGGCGATCGGGGGCGCGTGGGCAGCCGTCTGGCTGGGCCGGCGCGACCGCGAGCGGGAGCTGGCGACGAGGCGCAGCGCATCCTGGTGAGCTCGACCTCTGCCAGGCAGCCCGCCTAACCGTCGGCGCTTGAGAGCCACTCCGCGAACGTCGTCGTGGCGAGGGTCATCTCCCCCGTGGGCAACAGGGCGCCACGGGCCATCGCCCGGCCGGCAGTGCCCGGGACCGGGACACCGAGCACCCGTCTCGGGCGACCCCGACGGCTCGCCACCTGCCGGGCCATCTCCACGACCTCGTGGACTTCGGGTCCCGCAAGCTCCGGGGCGTCCCCGAGCGGTTCGCCGACCGCGAGCTCGGCCAGCCGGTTCCCGACATCGGCCGCTGCCACGGGCTGGACCCGCATCCTCGGCAGGAACGCCACGGGGCCGCGGGCCCGTGCGAGCAGCTGGTCCGCGAACTCGTGGAACTGTGTGGCGCGCAGGATCGTGAACGGCACCTCGGCGTCGCGGACGAGCTGCTCCTGACGGCGCTTGCCTTCGTAGTAGCCGAAGTCGACCCGGTCGATGCCGACGATCGACAGCACCACGTGGTGGCGGACACCGGCCCGCGCACCCGCCTCGAGGAGGTGCCGCGTGGTGGTGGTGAAGAACTGCGACGACCTACGTCGGTCGAGGGTCACCACGTTGCTGGCGTCGACGACGGCCTCGACCCCGTCCAGGGCCGCGTCCAGACCCATGCCTTGGGTCAGGTCCACCCCCGCCGACCTCGTCACGACGACCGGGTCGTGCCCCGATCGCGACAGCGCCTCGACGGCGCGGCTGCCGGCCACGCCTGTCCCTCCGGCGACAGCGACGCGCATGACGGTCTCCTCCTCTCGTGCCACCTGCCATGGTGCGCCTAGCCGACCGGCTTCTCCAGCTGGGCCCGCATGGCCTCGGCGAGCGCCATCACACCAGACATGGGACGCACCATGACGAAGAACTCGTCGATGAGGCCCGCTTCGTCCACGTGGACGAAGTCGCAGCCCTCGACCTCGCGGTCGCCGACGCGCGCCCGGAAGACCAGTGCATGGTTCGGTGCGCCTTCGGCGCCGATCTCGCGCTCGTACCGGAAGTCGGCGAAGACCCTCGCGACGGCGCGGAGGATGACCCCGACCGCCTCTCGGCCACGGTACGGCTTGTGCACGACGGGGCTGCGGAACTCGACGTCGTCGGTCATCAGGGACAGGACACGGTCGATGTCCCAGGACTCGACGGCTTCACGGAAGGCGCGCATGACCTCACGCTAGCGGCGGTCCGCCAGATCGGTGCAGTCAGATCCAACTGCCTGTCACCGGTAAGGGATGCGGATCGGTCTCGTGAAGTCGGCAGGGTCACCACCGATGGGACGGGGCACTCCGATGTACGTCTGGATCCGCTGGGTCCGGTGCCAGCGTAGGCACGACTGCGGGTACCACAGGCGCACGGTGTCGCGACCCAGCCTCCACCGACCGCGCACCGGACAAGACACCTTCTTGTCGCCGCGCATCAGCCAGGCGGTCACCGAGCCGTCCCGACGCAGGGTGGTCCGCGCGATGTAGCCGCCTCGCAGTGGCGGGATACCTACGGCGTCCATGGTGTACCCGAACGCCTGGCGCCCCGGGCGCAGGTCGACCACCTTGGCTTTCACCGAAAGGACCCGGGCATTGTTGACGTACGTCACCCGAACGATGTCGAAGCGGGCAGGGGCGTCGTCCCGCGCATCACGTTGTACCACCGTGGCCGCCGTCGCGGCCGGACCGGTCACAGCCAGCAGCAGCGCGACGACGAACACACTGCCGCGGCCGATGAAACGCCTCATCACATCATCTCCAGAGCCGCTTCTGCACCTACTCTCGACGCTACGCTCGAACCTCTGGGCTGTCCGAAGGACGCCGAAGCTCATGACACGACCTGGAGGAGACGGTGGTCGCCGGCGGGAACTACCTCCGGATCCGTCAGGTCACCGCAGTAGTCCGGGACACGACAACGCCGCCTCGCGGACCCGTTGCCGGGCCACGAGACGGCGTCGTCGGGACTTTCGTCTGGTCTGGCGGTGGCGGAGGGATTTGAACCCTCGGTGGGCTTGCACCCACAAACGCTTTCGAGGCGTTCTCCTTAGGCCGCTCGGACACGCCACCGCCGAGAAGGGTACTAGACCTCGCCGGTTCGCCCGAAATCGGTCACCACA
>DATHVS010000058.1:0-3466 GCA_035461195.1 Nocardioidaceae bacterium | reverse complement strand
CAGCTTGGTGCTCACGAACGGTGCTCGTCTGATCAACGTCTGCGGACCGTGGAGGGTCGGGTAGGCGTCCGCCGAGGCGCGTCATCTGGCTTGAGGCCCAGCTGCCGGTCACTCGTTGGAGGATGCTGGCACCCGATCCGGCTTGGCGCGCAGCGAGTCGTCTCGACGGCGCGCCGGTCCCGGTGACGGAGCCGCGCCGGCTGACGTCGACGGCCCGTCGTCCTGCGACCGGCCTGGCAGGTAGTGCGTCGGCCCGACGCCGAGCTGCAGCTCGAGCCGCCGGACCCGCTCGAGCGTGCGCTGAGACACCGTGCGGTGGGCGCTGATCAGGTCGGCGATGACACCGAGCGCGAAGAGCTGGACCGACGCCACGAACAGCACGCCCCCGAGGAGGATCGACTGGATGTGTCCATCTCGACGTCCGTTGACGATCCAATCCCACAAGAACGGCGACCATGCGACGACGGCAACGCCGAGCACCATCGCTGCCAGTGCGGAGAAGACGAACAGGGGCTCGTAGCCCACGTAGATGCGAAAGATCGCCGATGCGTTCCGACGGACGTACGCCGACATCGACGCGAAGAGCCTGGACTCGCGGGTCTGGGCGTTGGTGCCCACCGGAACGTCGGCAACCGCCACCAGACTCTTGCCTGCCTGGATGAGTGACTCGAGGGTGTAGGTGAACTTCGAGACCACCGTGAGGGACAGCGCGGCCTCCCGGTTGTAGGCACGGAAGCCGGACGTGGCGTCGGGGACTGTCGTGTCGGACGCACGGCGCAGAACCCAACTGCCCAGCCGCTGCAACCGCTTTTTCGTGAACGAGAAGTGCTCGATGTCCATGACCTCGCGGTCGCCGACGACCATGTCGGCCGCACCGGAGAGGACGGGCCCGACGAGCGCCGGGATGTCATCAGCCGAGTACTGGTTGTCGGCATCGGTATTGACCACCACGTCCGCACCGAGCTTCAGGCAAGCGTCGAGACCGGCCTGGAAGGCTGTTGCCAACCCCTTGTTGTTGGTCAGTCGGATGATGTGGTCTACGCCGTGCTCACGCGCCACGTCGATCGTGCGATCGGTCGACCCGTCGTCGATGATGAGCCACTCGACCGTGTCGAACCCGGGCACCTTCCGAGGAAGTGCCCCCAGGGTGGCGGGGATTTGGCCCTCTTCGTTGAGGCAGGGGATCTGGATGATGAGCTTCATGGGATACGCCGACCGTAGCGCCTTCGCCGGACCGGATCGTCGCTCAGTCGCACCGTCCGGGCGCCGGGCCGACCGAGTAGATCGTCACGAAGTCGCCGAACGACGCGACCTCGTCGTACACGAGCTTCCCGTCACGGGTCCAGGGGTCGTGGGAGCGGATCCGTTTGGCGTCGTAGTCCCAGACGAGACGGTCGCGAGCCGGATCGAACGAGCAGAAGTCGGTGACGCCGAGGTTGTGGAAGTCGGTGCCAGACATGAGGCTCACGACCGGCGCGGACCACCACTCGTCCCCGTAGTACCGGTGCTGGCCGTTCTCCTGGACGTACTCCGCCGCCGCCTCCGTCGCGTCGAGCCACGCCTGCTGACCCGGGTCGTCGAGGGTGGCCCGAGTGTTGCCCTCGACCTTCTGCCATCCGTACGGCAGCGCCGTGGCGGCGATCACCAGCAGCGCGGCAACCGCTCCGATGACGGGGACCCGTCCGAGCGAGCTCGTGATGGCGTCGCCCCGGCTGCGCCGGAGCGCGTCTCGCACGCCTCGGATGAGCCATGGGACGAGGAGGAGATAGAGGAGGTGGAGCGCCAGCACGCCGGGCATGATCCGACGGATCCACAGCTTGTTGTCCGGCAGAAGCAGCATCCACCAGAGGATGTACGACGCCGCCATCACGCCGACCAGCAGCACGAGGACCGTTGTGGGATCGGCCAGGGCCGTGCGGACGCCCTGTTCGCGGCACCGCCACACCACGAGTCCGCACACCCATGCCAGCGGGAGGAAGAGCACGACGAGAAGCAGCTCGGCCGGGAAGTCGGCCAGGCGGGCGAGGACATGCATGTGGTCGAGGAAGGTCTGCACCGGCCCATCGCCGCCCGCACCGTCCAGGCCCGACTGCGCGGTCACCGAGTCGCTCTGGTCGGCCCACCACGCCCGGTAGCCGCCGAGCGACCCCAGAGTCCAGAGGCGATGAGCCTCCCGAACCACCGGGACCACTGCGACCCCGCCCGCCGCCAGCACGACCTGCCACCGAACCCGTCGGCTGGGAGCCGCGAGCACGACGCACACGAGGCCCATGGCGACGACGCCGGCAGCCCCCACGGCGAACGTCTTGGTGGCGACCGCAGCCCCGAACGCGACGGATGCGCCGAGGACCCACTGTGGCGATCGCTTTGGTGACCGCACCGCCTCGACAAGAGCCAGGATCGCCGCGAACAGGAAGAACGAGGTCGGGATCTCGCCCAGTCCACCGAGCCCGTAGATCGGGATCAGGGGGACGGTGAGCAGCACGACGAAGGGCCCCACGATGCGTACGACCGCGCTCTCCCGCAGGAGGAGCAGCGAGACCGTGATCGAGAAGGCGGCAACGAAGACGAGGTTCGAGAACTGGTATGCGAACTGGTTGGCGCCGAACAGCTTGATGCCTGCAGCGGCGAGGTAGATGTACGGGCCGTTGGTCTGGACCTCGTGAGGGAAGACGGACAGCTCCTCGTAGAAGCGCGTGTACCCCTCTCCGTTGGCGAGCCGTCGCGCGACCTGGAGGTTCATGCCACCGTCGAAGTTGATCGGCGCATGCATCGCCCGCCACGTGAGCAGCGCCAGCGGGATCAGCACCGCCAGGAGCATCACTGGTGCGACGCGGCGCTGCACCGCTCGCCGGCCGGCACCGGCCTCGCTCTGCGGCGGGCCCTCCGGCCTCCCGTCACCCTCGATGCCGCCGTCGTCGACCACGGCGGTCGTCGACTCGCTCTGGGCTGTCATCGCCCCCGCCTCTCGCTGGCGAGCTGAGCCGTCGGGCCGGCTCGGCGATAGGACTGACGTGGGTCGTTCGGCATGTCGTGGCGGCGCGGCTGCATCTCGAGGTCACGTCGGGGTGGTCGCTGGCGCCTGAAGTTCGCGGGCTCAAGGCTGCCACCCAACCGACTGGCGAAGCCAGCGGGAACGATCTGAGCGATCATCGTCGAGAGCCCCAGGTCCGACATGCGCCGGGCGCAACGTATCACCTTCCGGACCGTGACCCCCGACGCATCCTGGCTAGAGTCTCGTCGCCCAGCCACCGTCAGATCCGCAGATCACCGTGACCTCGAACCCAAACCGACCCGCCATCGTCCATATAGGAGCGTTCGACCTCGCCAGCTACGGCGACCAGATCTTCCCCTTGGTCGCGGCTCACGAGATGGCACGCCGGCTGGGCGAGGTCGAGGTGCTGCCCTTCGGGCCGCTCGGTTCGCCGGCCGACACCGGCGCGGTGGCGTGCTGGGCGCTCGGTGC
>DATHVS010000057.1:0-6240 GCA_035461195.1 Nocardioidaceae bacterium | reverse complement strand
GCTCACCCTGGCTGTGCTCTCCACAGTGGTGCTCTACTACCTCGTCAACCCGCTCTCGGCGGCGCTCGCCCTGGTCGCGAACGCCTTCTACGTCCTCGTCTACACGATGGTCCTCAAGCGGCGGACCACCCAGAACATCGTCTGGGGCGGCCTCGCGGGCTGCTTCCCGGCGCTCATCGGCTGGACCGCGGTGACCAACCAGCTCGCCTGGGAACCGGTCATCCTGTTCCTGGTGGTGTTCTTCTGGACCCCGCCGCACACCTGGGCGCTGGCGCTGCGCTACCGCGACGACTACGCCAAGGTCGACGTCCCGATGCTCCCGGTGGTGGCTCCGGCCCGGACCGTGGCCCGGCAGATCCTCGTCTACTCCTACGTGATGGTGGCCACCTCGCTGCTGCTGTGGCCGGTGGCGGGCACCGGGTGGTTCTACCCGGCCGCGGCCCTGGTCCTGGGGGCGGCCTTCCTCGTGGAGGCCCACCTGATGCTCGCCCGCACCGCGCAGAGCGACGCGCTGAACGACGTGAAGCCGATGCGCCTGTTCCACTGGTCCAACATGTACCTCTCGCTGCTCTTCGTCTCCGTCGCGGTCGACCCGCTCCTGTTGTTCTGAGGGGTCCGGTGGCGAGACCGACCCCGACGGACCTCGATGCGGCCCGCAACCGCACGGTCCCCGACGTCCTGGGTCCTGGACTCAGCGTGCTGTTCAGCGGGATCAACCCTGGTCTCTGGTCGGCGGCGACCGGACTTCACTTCGCGCGACCGGGCAACAGGTTCTGGCCGACCTTGTACCGGTCGGGCTTCACCGACCGCTTGCTCGGACCGCACGAGCAGTGGACGCTGCTCGAACACGGCCTCGGCATCACCAACGTCGCCGCCCGTGCGACGGCCCGCGCCGACGAGCTCAGCCGAGCCGAGCTCATCGCCGGCGGGCAGGTGCTGCGGACCAAGGTCGAGCTGCTCCGTCCGTCGTGGCTCGCTGTCGTCGGCATCGGTGCCTACCGCACCGCCTTCGACCGGCCGCACGCCGTCGTGGGGCCGCAGGAGGAGAGCCTGGGGGCGACCCGCGTGTGGGTGCTGCCGAACCCGAGCGGCCTCAACGCGCACTGGTCCGCGGCCGCCCTCGCCGGGGAGTTCGCACGCCTGCGCGAGGCAGCCGGTCTTGCCGCCGGCTCCGGCTGATGCACCAGTGTCGCGTCGGTGAGGTCCGCGGTCAGTCGGCCCGGACCGACTCGGCGACCAAGGCGCGGTCGCGGACCCCGACCAGCAGCCAGGCGAGACAGGCAGACACGAGCGCAGAGCCGAGCAGGTGCAGGCCCACCAGCACGATGGGGAGGCCGGTGAAGTACTGCACGAAGCCCACCACGCCCTGGGCGAGCTCCACTCCGAGCAGCACCCCCGCAGCCTTCACCGCACGGGCGGGCGCTCCGACCGCCCTGAGCGCGAACAGCGAGCCGATGGTCAGGCCCACGAGCAGGAACACCGCGTCGGTGTGCAGCTGGCTCCAGGCGGCCGGGTCGAGGCCGTTGCGCGGGGCGTTGATGTCCCCGGCGTGGGGCCCGCTCCCGGTGACGATCGTGCCGAGGTAGAGCACCGCCCAGCCGGCCACGAAGGTCGTGCGCACCAGCCACACGACACCGTTCGGGACAGTGGGGGTCGCCGGGCCGTCGCCCTCGCGGAGCCGGCGGAGCAGTACCACGGCGACTTGGATCATGGCCATCGAGACGAGCAGGTGGAAGGCCACGATCCAGGGGTTGAGGTCGGTCAGGACGGTGATGCCGCCGAGCACGGCCTGGGCGGGCACGCCGAGCCCCAGCACCAGGGCCAGGCGCACCAGCGAGCTGCGGCCGTACTTCCAGGCTGCCACGAACGTGGCGACGGCGACCGCCGCGAGCAGGAAGGTCACGAGCCGGTTGCCGAACTCGATCGCGCCGTGGATGCCGAGCTCCCCCTGGGGGACGAAGGACTCCTCGGTGCACCGCGGCCAGGTGGGGCAGCCCAGACCCGATGCGGTGAGGCGGACGGTTCCGCCGGTCAGCACGATGAGGATGTTCACCCCGAGGCTGGTCAACGCCAGCGGGAAGATCCACCGCTGCGCCCAGGCGGAGCGCGGTCCGGTAGTCGGCGGGTTCTGAACGGTCACTCCCACTTGAACGTCCTCGCGGTCAGTACGGTTCCGAGAACGCTCCACGCAGCCAGCACGAGCAGGGGCACGACGGGCACCATCCCGTCCATGAGCGCTAAACGGAGGCCGTCGCCGAGGGCACCGGACGGAAGCAGGACCAGCAGTGGCCCGGCAGCCCCATAGCTTGAGGCCGGGATCACCACGGCTCCGCCGGCCATGAGGAGGAGGTACACCAGGTTGGCCGCCGCGAGCGTGGCCTCGGCGCGGAGGGCTCCCGCGAGGGCCAGGCCGAGCGAGGCGAACGCAGCCGTCCCGAGCAGGATGGCCAGGAGCGCGCCGATCACCCCGTCAGCTCCTGGGGTCGGGGACCAGCCGAGCAGCAGCGCGGTCGTCCCGATCACGACGACCTGGAGGGTCTGGACCGCCAGGAGCGAGCCGACCTTGCCGAGGAGCAGGCCCGAGCGGGGGAGGGGGGAGGCGCCGAGCCGCTTGAGCACCCCGTACCGACGCTCGAAGCCGGTCGAGATCGCCAGGGAGGTGAAGCTGGTCGACAACACGGCCAGGGCCAGCACCCCCGGTGTCAGGGTGGCCACCGCCCCGTCCGGGAACTCCAGGCCGACCCGGTCCGCGGCCAGAACGCCGCCGACCAGGACGATGACCGGGATGACCAGGGCCAGGAGAAGCTGCTCGCCGTTGCGCAGGAGCAGCTTGGTCTCGATGCGGGTCTGCGCGAGCACCTGGGTCGGGAACGGCGCGGCGCCGGGGCGCGGCGCGAACGTGCCCGAGGCGGTGGCAGGGGTGGTCATGGCGCGAGCTCCCGCCCGGTCAGCTGGAGGAAGACGTCCTCCAGGGTCCGCTGCCCGAGCGAGAGGGACTCGGGGAGGACTCCGTGGGTCTCGCACCACGCGGAGACCGTCGCGAGGGTCGTGGCGTCGGCCGGCCCGGAGATGAGCAGGCTCTGCGCGTTGACCGCATGCACCTCGGTCCTCGGGCCGAGTGCCTCCTGCAGAGACTCCGGCGCGTGCGGCGGGAACGGCTCGGTGACCACGAGTCGGATCGTGCTGTGCCCGGTGCCACGGGTGAGCTCGAACGGCGTCCCGGAGGCGATCAGACGGCCGTGGTCGATCACGTGGATGGTGTCGGCGAGGCGCTCGGCCTCGTCCATGTAGTGGGTGGTGAGCACGATGGTGACCCCGTCTGCGCGCAGCTCCTCCAGCAGCTCCCAGGTCGCCCGGCGGGCCTGGGGGTCCATGCCGGCGGTCGGCTCGTCGACGAAGACGAGCTCGGGCCTGCCGACCACTGCCATCGCGAGGGCGAGTCGCTGCTGTTGTCCCCCGGAGAGCCGACGGTACGGCGTACGCCCGCACGAGCCGAGACCGAGTCGCTCGCTCAGCATGTCCACGTCGAGGGGGTGGGCGTGCAGCGACGCGACGTGACGCAGCATCTCCTCCGCCCGGACGCCCGACCAGGCGCCGCCACTCTGGAGCATGACGCCGATGCGGGGGAGCAGCTCGCGCCGCTGGGTCTGTGGGTCCATGCCCAGGACCCGCACCAAGCCCTGGTGGGGGCGGCGGTACCCCTCGCAGGTCTCCAGCGTCGTGGTCTTGCCGGCCCCGTTCGGCCCGAGGACAGCCGTGATGCTCTGCCGGGCGACCTCGAGGGAGAGCCCGTCGACGGCCACCGTGTCGTCGTACCTCATGGTGAGGTCGCGGACGACGACCGCGGGCTCGTCGTCGGCTCGGGAGCCGGAGGAGGGGAGGGGCACCCCTGGATTCTAGGTTTCCTCCGGCCATCACCCGCCTTCGGGTGAGCGGGACGACATCCGAGGACGGGTTAGGGGAGCCTTATTTGAATCGCTTCCCGCATTAACGGCACACTGGTGTTGTGGAAATCGACGGCACGCCCATGGACGCCGCACGCGGCGTGGACGCGCCGACCCGTGAGCGGGTGGCCCGCTCGATCCTCGAGAACGGACCCAGCACCGCCGCTGCGCTCGCGGAGCGGCTCGACCTCACGCCCGCCGCCGTGCGCCGACACCTCGACCACCTGATGGACGAGGGGGCGGTCGAGGCCCGTGAGCCACGCTCCCACGGTGCCCGGGGACGGGGTCGCCCGGCCAAGGAGTTCGCGCTGACGGAGGTCGGCCGGGACCGGTTCGACCAGCAGTACGACGACCTCGCGGCCCAGGCCTTGCGCTTCCTCGCCGAGACCGGCGGGGATGACGCGGTGATGGAGTTCGCTCGTCGCCGGGTTGCCTCCCTCGAGGTCGACTACCAGCGCGTCCTCGAGCGCAAGCCCGACCTGAGCGCGGCCGAGGCGGTGGCGGAGGCGCTCACCCAGAGCGGCTACGCAGCCTCCGTCAAGGAAGGGCCGGTCGGCCCGCAGCTGTGCCAGCAGCACTGCCCCGTCTCCCACGTGGCCCACGAGTTCCCCCAGCTGTGCGAGGCGGAGACCGAGGTGATCAGCCGGCTCCTCGGCCGCCACGTCCAGCGTCTGGCCACCATCGCCCACGGCGACGGGGTCTGCACCACTTGCATCCCCAGCACCACCGTCACGACCACCAGCACGTCTGTCTCGTCACCCGAGAGGTTGAGTAAATGACCACGATCGACCAGCGCAATCCCGAGCTCGAGGGCATCGGCCGCTATGAGTTCGGCTGGGCCGACCGCGACACCGCCGGCGCCACCGCCAAGCGCGGCCTCAACGAGGACGTGGTGCGTGACATCTCGTCCAAGAAGGGCGAGCCGCAGTGGATGCTCGACCTTCGGCTCAAGGGCCTCAAGCTCTTCGGGCGCAAGCCCATGCCGACCTGGGGTGGCGAGCTCGACACGATCGACTTCGACAACATCAAGTACTTCGTGCGCTCCACGGAGAAGCAGGCCACCAGCTGGGAGGACCTGCCCGAGGACATCAAGAACACCTACGACAGGCTCGGGATCCCCGAGGCCGAGAAGCAGCGCCTCGTCGCGGGTGTCGCCGCGCAGTACGAGTCCGAGGTCGTCTACCACAAGATTCGTGAGGACCTTGAGGAGCAGGGTGTCCTCTTCCTCGACACCGACACCGCGCTCAGAGAGCACCCGGAGATCTTCCAGGAGTACTTCGGCACGGTGATCCCGGTCGGCGACAACAAGTTCGCCGCGCTGAACACCGCGGTATGGTCCGGCGGCTCCTTCATCTACGTGCCCAAGGGGGTCCACGTCGACATCCCGCTCCAGGCCTATTTCCGGATCAACACCGAGAACATGGGCCAGTTCGAGCGGACCCTGATCATCGTCGACGAGGACGCCTACGTGCACTACGTCGAGGGCTGCACCGCGCCGATCTACAGCTCCGACTCCCTGCACTCCGCTGTCGTCGAGATCATCGTGAAGAAGGGCGGCCGCTGCCGCTACACGACCATCCAGAACTGGTCGAACAACGTCTACAACCTCGTCACCAAGCGTGCGGTGGCCGAGGAGGGCGCGACCATGGAGTGGGTCGACGGCAACATCGGCTCCAAGCTCACGATGAAGTACCCCGCCGTGTACCTGATGGGCGAGCACGCCAAGGGCGAGACCCTGTCGATCGCGTTCGCCGGTGAGGGCCAGCACCAGGACGCCGGCGCCAAGATGGTGCACGCGGCTCCGAACACCTCGAGCTCGATCATCTCCAAGTCCGTGGCCCGTGGCGGCGGACGGACGTCGTACCGCGGCCTCGTGCAGGTCAACGAGGGTGCCGAGCACTCGCAGAGCATCGTCAAGTGCGACGCCCTGCTCGTCGACCAGATCAGCCGCTCCGACACCTACCCCTACGTCGACGTCCGCGAGGACGACGTGTCGATGGCCCACGAGGCGACCGTCTCGAAGGTCAGCGACGACCAGCTCTTCTACCTGATGAGCCGGGGCATGGAGGAGGACGAGGCGATGGCGATGATCGTCCGCGGGTTCGTGGAGCCGATCGCCAAGGAGCTCCCGATGGAGTATGCCCTCGAGCTGAACCGGCTGATCGAGCTGCAGATGGAAGGCGCGGTGGGGTGACCCTCTCGCCTGACCTCCGCGGACTGCCCGGACTCCCGGCGCTGCCTGCGCGCCGCACCTGCCGACTGGCAGCACCCGAAACGCATGACGACTAGGACGAAA
>DATHVS010000056.1:0-3171 GCA_035461195.1 Nocardioidaceae bacterium | reverse complement strand
TCTCCATGTGCGGAGCGAGCCGCTCCATGACCTCGTCGGCCTGTTCACGCATCTTCTGTGTCGTCGTCTTCGGCTTGCGCTTCAGCATCGTCGAGGTGTCCTCTCTTCGTGGTCTACATGGAGGCGGTTCCCGCTACGGACCCGATCATGCCGTGAACGTGACCCGAATCAAACCCTGGACACCCCGCTCGGCAGGGCCCTCAGAGGCCCCTTGGGCGGCCGTGGGAGGATCGTCGAGCACTGATCTGGACCCGACATCGAAAGGCGACGCCATGGCGGCCGAGGACCTGTGGGCAACCCTCAAGACGAACCGGGGCGACATCGTCGTCCACCTCTTCCCGAACCACGCGCCCAAGACGGTCGCGAACTTCGTCGGCCTCGCCGAGGGGACCCAGGAGTACACTGACCCGCGCAGCGGCCAGAAGACCACCGGCCGCTTCTACGACGGCCTCGGCTTCCACCGGGTCATCGACGGCTTCATGATCCAGGGCGGTTGCCCGCTCGGCACCGGCACCGGCGGTCCGGGCTACACCTTCAAGGACGAGTTCCACCCCGAGCTCTCGTTCAACAAGCCCTACCTCCTGGCGATGGCCAACGCCGGCCCCGGGACGAACGGCTCGCAGTTCTTCATCACCGTCGGGGAGACGCCGTGGCTCAACAACCGCCACACCATCTTCGGTGAGGTCGAGGACGCCCAGAGCCAGTCCGTCATCGACGCGATTGCCACGACCAAGACCGGCCCCGGTGACCAGCCCGTCGACCCGGTCGTGATCGAGTCCGTCGAGATCGAGCGCCGCTGACCCTCCGCGCCAGCCGAAGCCCAGCCGAACGTGAGCACCGAGACCGCGCCGCACTGCTACCGGCACCCCGACCGCGAGACGCACATCCGCTGCCAGCGCTGCGAGCGCCCCATCTGCCCTGACTGCATGCACCAGGCAGCCGTGGGCTTCCAGTGCCCGACCTGCGTGCAGGAGGGCGCCAAGTCGACGAGGCAGGGGCGTACGGCGTACGGCGGCAGGCGTTCGGGCGACCCGACGCTCACGTCGAAGGTCCTCATCGGGATCAACGTCGCGGTCTGGGTGCTCATCTCCGCCACCGGCGGCACGTTCAGCGTGTGGGTCGACCGGTTGGCGCTGCTCTCCGTGGGCCGCCTGGTACTCCTCCCCGACGGGAGCACCAGGCAGCTCGTGGGTGTCTCCGACGGCGCCTGGTGGCAGCTGGTCACCTCGATGTTCACCCACGTGAACTTCATGCACATCGGTTTCAACATGCTGGCGTTGTGGTTCCTCGGGCCCCAGCTCGAGGCAGCCGTCGGGCGCGCGCGCTTCCTCGCGCTCTACTTCCTCTCCGGCCTCATGGGGAGCGCGTTCGTCTACTGGCTGACCCCGGAGTTCACCCCGACCGTCGGGGCGTCGGGCGCGATCTTCGGCCTGATCGGTGGCCTGCTCGTGATCGCGTTCAAGGTCGGCGCCGACTACAGCCAGCTGCTGTTGTGGCTGGGCCTGAACGTCATGATCACGATATTCGGCCGCGGCTACATCTCGTGGCAGGGCCACCTCGGCGGCCTCGTCGGCGGCGTACTCATCGCGCTCGTCATCGCCTACAGCCCGCGCGGCCGGCGGCCCCTGTGGCAGGGCATCGGCCTCGGCCTCGTGGCTCTCACGATTCTCGTCGCCGTCATCAGCCGCACCGTCGTCCTCACCTGACCTCTACAGCCGGCGGCCGGCGGGGTGGTTCAGACCGCTCGGGTGCAGGAAGTTTTGCCGCTCCGGGCGAGGGGTAGGAGCGATCACGGCGCACCTGTTGCCCAGGTCACTTGTCCACACTGGGGATAAGTCCTGTGGATGAATAACATCGGTGTGATTTCTCGTCGTGCTCTCCTGCTGCCGACCTGCTCGGCCCCTGACCCGCATGCCGCGGCGAGGCAGACCCCTGGAGAGCGAACAGCCCCTGCACCGCCCGTCGCCGGGTACGTGCAGGGGCTGTGGAAAACCTGGGGACTACTCCCAGCGGGTGGCGTAGACGAAGCCGACGGCCATGAACCCGATCCCGACGACGAGGTTGTAGGCGTCGAGGTTCCGGAAGACCGGCAACGTGGTCGGCTGCCCCGCCATGTAGTAGACGACGATCCACACCAGTCCGATCAGGAAGCACCCGAGCATCCCGACAACGACCCCTCGACCCCGGCCCAGGGGCGTCCCCGGGTTCGCGAAGAGCGACAGTCCCACGAAGACGAGGCCGAAGCCGATGAGGAGGTTCCAGCGGCCCAGGTCGCCCATCCAGGTCAGCTGGCCGCCGTCCTGGGCGATGTTGATGTAGACCACCATCCACGCGATACCGAGGAGCGTGACGAGCGCCGCGACGGCGGTGCGCACGACCGAGATGGCGGGACCCTGGCCGGGGCCGGGTCGGTTGCCGGCAGCGGAACTGGCTGAGCTTCCGCGGGGGCGGGCCTTGCTGCGGCTCGAGTCGGACACCTGAACTCCTTGGTACTCACGGTCGGTCGGCTACTTGGGACTTCGGATAGCGTAGTCGGGAAGAGTCTTCCCCACGACAGCGCACTCGCCGCGCCCGACCTACGATGAGCCCTCGATGAACGACGCCCCGCCGCCCCGGAGCCGACGCCCGGCGCTGCTCGCCCGGGAGACCTGGGCCAAGCACCTCGCCTCGGCCCGCCGGCTGCGTTCGCGTTCCTACCGCGAGCAGGGCGTCCTCTGGCGCCTCCTGGCCCCTGCTGTCTTCCTCCTCGCCGGTGCGCTGTTCGTGACGAGCGCGGTGAGCGCCCAGGGCACCGACTTGCGGGCGGGTCGCTACGGAGACCTCTCCAGTGTCGTCCGCCAGGCAACCGAAGACGCCGACGAGCTTCGCGAGAGGCGCAACGAGCTCGCGGAGGAGGTCGAGGAGCTCACCGCGGCACTGGACGACACCGGGGTGGGCCGGACCCAGGCCGAGGTGGACGCCCTGCGAGTGCCGGCCGGTCTCGCCGCGATGCGCGGCCCCGGTCTCACCGTCGAGCTCGACGACGCCCCCTCCGACAGCATCGCCGCCGCCGGGATCGACCCGAACCTCCTCGTGGTCCACCAGCAGGACATCCAGGCCGTGGTCAACGCCATGTGGGCCGGTGGAGCCGAGGCGATGACCGTCCAGGGACAGCGGGTCATCTCCACGACG
>DATHVS010000055.1:0-45450 GCA_035461195.1 Nocardioidaceae bacterium | reverse complement strand
GACGCCGGGGCGGTCGAGTCCCGCGCCGTCGACATCCGGCCGGTCGAGGCCTACCGCGGCGACATCGAGCACGCGGTCACCGACATCAAGCAGTGGCTCACCAGCGGGTCGCGGGTCGTGCTGCTCAACGAGGGCCACGGTCCTGCCGAGCGCATGGTGGAGGTGCTCAAGGAGCACGACGTGCCGGCCCGGCTCGTCGAGACCCTGGACACCGAGCCCGAGCCGGGGCTCGTGCACGTGTCGACCGCCTGCCTCGACCACGGCTTCGTCGACGACGAGCAGTGCCTGGCCGTCCTGACCGGCGACGACCTGACCGGCCAGCGCTCCTCGACCAAGGACATGCGTCGCATGCCCACCCGGCGCAAGAAGCAGATCGACCCGCTGGAGCTCAAGCCCGGCGACTACGTCGTCCACGAGCAGCACGGCGTGGGCCGCTACGTCGAGATGGCCCAGCGCACCGTGCAGGGCGCCACCCGCGAGTACCTCGTGCTGGAGTACGGCTCGTCCAAGCGGGGCGCGCCCCCCGACCGGCTCTATGTCCCGGCCGACACGCTCGACCAGGTGACTAGGTACGTCGGAGGCGAGCAGCCGAGCCTGGACCGGCTCGGCGGCGGCGACTGGACCAAGCGCAAGAACCGCGCGCGCAAGGCGGTGCGCCAGATCGCCGCGGAGCTGATCAAGCTCTACGCAGCGCGGCAGGCGACCAGGGGCCACGCCTTCGGCGCGGACACCCCCTGGCAGCGTGAGCTCGAGGACGCCTTCCCGTTCGTGGAGACCGTCGACCAGCTGTCCACGGTCGACGAGGTCAAGCGGGACATGGAGCAGCAGGTTCCCATGGACCGACTCGTGTGCGGTGACGTCGGCTACGGCAAGACCGAGATCGCGGTCCGTGCGGCGTTCAAGGCCGTCCAGGACGGAAAGCAGGTGGCCGTGCTGGTGCCGACCACCCTGCTCGTCCAGCAGCACTTCTCGACCTTCGCCGAGCGGATGGCGGGCTTCCCGGTGGTGCTGAAGGGGCTGTCGCGCTTCCAGACCGACGCCGAGGCCAAATCCGTGATCGACGGCCTGGCCGACGGCTCCGTCGACATCGTCATCGGCACCCACAGGCTGCTCAACCCCGACATCAGGATGAAGAACCTCGGCCTGGTGATCGTCGACGAGGAGCAGCGCTTCGGGGTCGAGCACAAGGAGGCCATGAAGCGCCTGCGGACCTCGGTGGACGTGCTGGCGATGTCGGCGACGCCCATCCCGCGGACCCTGGAGATGGCGATCACCGGCATCCGCGAGATGTCGACGATCACCACCCCGCCCGAGGAGCGGCACCCGGTGCTGACCTACGTCGGTGCCTACGAGGACCGCCAGGTCACCGCCGCGATCCGCCGCGAGCTGCTCCGCGAGGGACAGGTCTTCTACATCCACAACCGCGTGAGCACCATCGAGAAGGCAGCCGCGAGGATCCGTCGGCTCGTGCCCGAGGCCCGCGTCGCGGTCGCCCACGGGCAGATGGGGGAGCACCAGCTCGAGCAGGTCATGGTCGACTTCTGGGAGAAGCGCTTCGACGTGCTGGTGTGCACCACGATCGTGGAGTCGGGGCTCGATGTGTCCAACGCCAACACGATGGTGATCGAGCGCGCGGACATGCTCGGCCTCTCCCAGCTGCACCAGCTCAGGGGCCGGGTCGGACGAGGCCGCGAGCGCGCCTACGGGTACTTCCTCTATCCGGCCGACAAGCCGCTCACCGAGACCGCCCACGAGCGCCTCGCGACCCTGGCCCAGCACTCCGACCTCGGCGGCGGCATGGCGATCGCCATGAAGGACCTCGAGATCCGCGGTGCGGGCAACCTGCTCGGCGGCGAGCAGTCCGGCCACATCGCCGACGTCGGCTTCGACCTGTACGTCCGCCTCGTCGGCGAGGCCGTCGCGGAGTTCAAGGGCGACGCCTCCGCGGAGGAGCCGGAGGTCAAGATCGAGCTGCCCATCGACGCCCACATCCCCCACGACTACGTCCCCAGCGAGCGGCTGCGCCTGGAGATGTACAAGCGCCTCGCCGAGGTCCGCTCCGACGAGGACGTCACCGCGATCCGGGAGGAGCTGCTCGACCGCTACGGCGAGCCGCCGGCCCCGGTGACGAGCCTTCTGGAGGTCGCACGCCTGCGGGCCCGGGCCCGCCGTGCCGGGCTCACCGACATCACCGTGCAGGGCAAGTACATCCGGTTCACACCCGTGGACCTCCCCGACTCGGGCAAGGTGCGGCTCGACCGGCTCTACCCCCGCAGCATCCTCAAGCCGGGCGTGCGTACGATGCTGGTGCCCCGGCCTGTGCCCACCACCGTGGGAGGGCCGCCTATCAGGGACGAGGAGCTGCTCGCGTGGGCGCGGCAGGTGGTGGACTCGGTCGTGGACCGTGCACCGGCACCGGCCCCGAGCAGCTGAGAGCCGGAGACGGTCCGAGGTCGAACGAGGAGTCGCAGGTGTTGGCAGGACGCACGGTGAAGCTGGCTGCACTCGCAGCGGGGGCGACGATGCTGCTGGCCGGGTGCGGCACGCACCCCGGCGCCGCTGCCGTCGTGGAGTCGCAGACCATCTCCCACGACCAGGTCGACGACGTGGCTCTCGCGGTCTGCTCGGCGAACCTCGCCGCGGCCCAGATGAGCAACCAGCCGCCACCCACCATCGCCACGCGCGAGTCCCGTGAGGTCGCCCTGGGCATCCTCATCGACACCGAGCTCTCCCACCAGTACGGCGAGCGCGAGGGCATCGAGCCCAACCCGCGCGAGGTTTCCGAGGCGGTCGCCCAGAACGAGGCCGGCCTCGGCATGCTTCCCCCCGACCGTCGCGAGGTGTTCCGCACCACCCTGCGCGACTACGCCGCGGGCCAGCTGATCCTGATCGAGGCCGGCCGCGCCGACATCGGCGACGAGGCCACCGAGGAGGAGGCCATCAACCGGGGCGTCGAGCTGCGCCAGGAGTACGTCGACACCATCGACGTCGAAGTCGACCCGCGCTACGGCCGCTTCGAGGAGGGCAGGTTCCAGCGCGGCGGCGCCGCCCTCTCCGTGCCCGCCTCGGACGACGCCGTCGCCGGCGACCAGGACCGGCCCGGCGACGCCTTCGTCGGCCGGCTGCCGGCGTCGCAGCAGTGCTCCTGACCTTCCTCGTCACCAGCCCCCGGGTCGCCCCGGGGCTGATGACCTGGTCCGCGTGGCAGGCGGTTGCCTCTGCCGACCGGGTCCTTGCCTCCGACAGGGCCGCCCCACTGCCAAGGGCCGTGGCCGCGACGGGCCACCTGGTCGACGAGCTCCCGGTGGCGTCCGTGGACGACCTGCTCACCGCGGCAGCTACCGCGGACGTGGTCTGGCTGGCGTCCGACGAGGAGGCGACGACGTTCCCCTCGGTCCTGGCCGACCGGATCGTCACCGACGAGGAGGCGCCTCGCGTCGAGGTGCTCCACGCGTCGTACGACGTGCCCGGCGCTCGGCTGCTGGACCTGGTGACGGTGATGGACCGGCTGCGCACCTCCTGCCCCTGGGACCGTGAGCAGACCCACGGCTCGCTGGCGAGATACCTCCTCGAGGAGACCTACGAGACGCTCGAGGCGATCGAGAACGGCGACTACGGGCACCTGCGTGAGGAGCTCGGGGACCTGCTCCTCCAGGTGTACTTCCACGCCCGGATCGCGAGCGAGCACGCCGAGGCGCCCTTCGACATCGACGACGTGGCCGGCGACATCGTCGACAAGCTCGTCCACCGGCACCCGCACGTCTTCGCCGGCCTCGACGTGGAGGACGTGAACGAGGTCGAGCGCAACTGGGAGCAGCTCAAGGCGGCCGAGAAGGGCCGCGGTTCCGTGCTCGACGGGATCCCGCAGGCGCTGCCGGCGCTGTCGCTGGCGGAGAAGACCCTCGGGCGTGCCGGGGCGGTGGAGGTGGTCCCCGAGCTCACCGACTCGCTGGGCGACCGGTTGCTGGCACTCGTGCTCGAGGCGCGGGCCGCGGGACTCGACGCGGAGCAGGAGCTGCGGGCAGCCGTACGCCGGCTCGCCGAGGCGGTCCGGGCCGCCGAGCCGGACTGATCGTCAGGAGGTCCGGCGCTGCTGGGGAAAGGCGCTGCCGAGGCCGAGCGTGGCGTCGATGGTCGAGAGGTCGAGCGCGCCCCGGGTCTCCGAGGCGAGCACCATCAGCTCGGCGAGGAGCTCGATCTCGTCGATCTGCTCCATGTCCTGGAGCTCGACGTCGAAAGTGCGCGGCATCCGGTTCCTCCCTTGCTCGCGACAGGTCGCGCAAGGTAGAACGACCGGGTCGCCATGAGGTTACTGCGTCGCGCACCGCCACGGGGCGAGCCCTGCCCGGGCGGCCGCGGCGCCGCCGTTAGGCTGGCCTTGTCCAGCACCCACCCACGACTAGGAGCAGACCGTGGCGTCCATCGAGGCTGTCGGCGCGCGCGAGATTCTCGACTCGCGCGGAAACCCCACTGTTGAGGTCGAGGTCGCTCTCGACGACGGCACCGTGAGCCGGGCGGCAGTGCCCTCGGGCGCGTCCACCGGTGCGTTCGAGGCGGTCGAGCTGCGAGACGGTGGCACCCGCTACGCCGGCAAGGGCGTCGAGAAGGCGGTCGACGCCGTCGTCGACGCGATCGGCCCCGAGCTCGTGGGCTTCGAGGCCTCCGAGCAGCGGCTCGTCGACCAGCGCCTGCTCGAGCTCGACGGCACCCCCAACAAGGCCAAGCTCGGCGCAAACGCGATCCTCGGGGTCTCCCTCGCCGTCGCCCGCGCGGCCGCCGACTCCGCCGACCTCCCCCTCTTCCGCTACGTCGGCGGTCCCAACGCGCACCTGCTGCCGGTGCCGATGATGAACATCCTGAACGGTGGGTCGCACGCCGACACCGCCGTGGACATCCAGGAGTTCATGATCGCACCGATCGGCGCACCGACCTTCCGGGAGGCCGTGCGCTACGGAGCGGAGGTCTACCACGCCCTGAAGTCGGTTCTCAAGGACCACGGGTTGTCCACCGGACTCGGCGACGAGGGCGGCTTCGCCCCCGACCTCGGCTCGAACCGCGAGGCGCTCGACCTGATCGTCGCCGCGATCGAGAAGGCCGGCCTCGCGCCGGGCGAGGACATCGCGCTCGCCCTCGACGTCGCCGCCTCCGAGTTCTACTCCGAGGGTGCCTACCAGTTCGAGGGCGCGGCCAAGTCGGCCGACGAGATGGCCGCCTACTACGCCGAGCTCGTGGCGGCGTACCCGATCGTGTCCGTCGAGGACCCGATGGACGAGGAGGACTGGGCAGGCTGGACGTCCATCACCGAGCTGCTCGGGGAGCGGGTCCAGGTGGTGGGCGACGACGTGTTCGTCACCAACGTCGAGCGGCTCCAGCGCGGCATCGACGAGCAGTCGGCCAACGCGCTGCTGGTGAAGGTCAACCAGATCGGCTCGCTGACCGAGACCCTCGACTCCGTCGACCTCGCGCACCGCAACGGCTTCCGCTGCATGATGAGCCACCGCTCCGGCGAGACCGAGGACACCACCATCGCCGACCTCGCGGTCGCCACCAACTGCGGCCAGATCAAGACCGGCGCCCCGGCACGGTCCGAGCGCGTGGCGAAGTACAACCAGCTGCTGCGGATCGAGGAGGAGCTCGACGACGCCGCCCGTTACGCGGGCCGCGGCGCGTTCCCGCGCTTCGGGGGCTGAGCCGACCCGTGCCGAGCAACCGTCCGTCGTCGTCCCGGGGGGCCCGGCCCCGCGGGACGACGAGCCGTCCCTCCGGCCCCAGGGCGGGGGCGCGTCCTGCGTCCCGGCCCGGGCCGCGCGGGGCGGCGGCGGGCGCCGGACGGTCGGGCAGGACGCCGTCCCCAGGTCCTGCCCGGCCTCGGTTCACCGGCAGAGCGGCGATCCTCGTGCTCGTCCTCGCGGTGCTCGCGGTGTCCTACGCCTCGAGCATGCGGGCCTACCTCGAGCAGAGGGAGCACCTCGAGTCGCTGCGGGCGAGCATCGAGGAGTCGCAGGAGAACATCGAGGCCCTCCGGCGTGAGAAGCGGCGCTGGAAGGACCCGGCGTTCATCGAGGCGCAGGCCACCCAACGGCTGAGCTGGGTGATGCCCGGCGAGATCAGCTTCCAGGTCATCGACGAGGACGGCCGCCCTCTTGACCACGAGGACACGCTGTCGGACCCCGACGGGATCGACGTCGAGAACGAGCCGGCCTGGTGGGAGACCGCCTGGCGGACCATGGAGGCGGCCGGGCACCCCGAGTCCGTCCCGAACCCGGTCGAGGAGATCGACCCGCCCAGGAAGAGGAAGCAGTGAGCGTGACGCCTCACGACGAGGCGGTCATCGAGGCCCAGCTCGGCCGTCCGCCCCGCTCGCTCCACGCCATCGGGCACCGCTGCCCCTGCGGCAACCCCGACGTGGTCGCCACCGAGCCCCGGCTCGACGACGGCACGCCGTTCCCCACGACCTTCTATCTCACCTGCCCGCGCGCAGCGTCGATGATCGGCACCCTCGAGGCGTCAGGCCTGATGAAGCAGATGAGCGAGCGGCTCGAGAGCGACGAGGAGCTCGCCGCGGCCTACCAGAGGGCCCACGAGGCCTACCTCGCCTACCGCGAGGCTGTGGCGGAGGTCCCCGAGATCGCGGGCGTCTCCGCCGGGGGCATGCCCACTCGGGTCAAGTGCCTGCACGTCCTCGCCGGCCAGGCGCTCGCGCAGGGGCGGGGGGTCAACCCCCTCGGCGACGAGGTGCTCGACCTGCTCGGGGAGTTCTGGGCGGAGGGACCCTGCGTCCGCGTCGACGAGCCCTCGGGCGCCGCGGAGAGCAGGTGACGCGCGTCGCCGCCTTCGACTGCGGCACCAACACCATCAAGCTCCTCGTCGCCGACCTCGACCCCGCCGCCGGGACCGAGCACGAGCTGGTCCGCGAGATGCGCATGGTGCGCCTGGGCCAGGACGTCGACCGCACCGGCCGGTTCGCCGACGAGGCGCTGGAGCGCACCTTCGCCGCCGTCGACGAGTACGCCGCGGTTGTGGCCGCCCACGACGTCGAGGCGATCCGGTTCTGCGCGACGTCCGCGGCGCGCGACGCCGGCAACGGAGCCGACTTCGCCGCGGGCGTCGAGGAGCGGCTCGGGGTCCGGCCCGAGGTCGTCACCGGTGACGAGGAGGCCCAGCTGTCCTACGACGGGGCCACCCGCGGCCTCGCCGGAGGCGACCTGCCCGCGCCGTTCCTCGTCGTCGACATCGGCGGAGGCTCGACCGAGCTCATCCTCGGCGACGGCCACGGCCACGTCCGATCCGCCAGGTCCCTCGACATCGGCTCGGTCCGGATGACCGAACGCCATCTGAGGTCCGACCCACCCACCCGCGACGAGATCGCCTCGGCCGCGGGGGAGATCACCGCGGCGGTCGCCACGTCCGGCGTACCCCTGGGCGAGGCGCGGACGGTGATCGGCGTCGCCGGGACGATCACCACGGTCGCGGCCGGCGTGCTGGACCTCGAGGAGTACGACCGGTCGGCCATCGACCGATCCGTCCTCTCCCTGGCCGACGTCCACTCGCTCACCGAGCGGCTCCTCGCGATGACCGTCGAGGAGCGCAGGGGGCTGCCCTACATGCATCCCGGCCGTGCGGACGTCATCGGCGCCGGCGCTCTGATCCTCGACGAGGTGCTGCGTCGTACGTCGGTCGACAGCCTCCTCGTGTCCGAGGCCGACATCCTCGACGGCATCGCCTGGTCGGTGGCCTGAGGGAACCGGACCGTTCCCGGGCGCGTCCCATCGTCATGGACACACTCCTCCGGGCGGCCGCCGGCCTCGGTCTCAGCGCGGCCTTCCTCGTCCTCCAGGCCCCTGGTGCTTCCGCGCTCTCGTGCGTCGAACCCGCCGAGTGGTACCCCGACGCCGAGCAGGTCTTCGTGGGCCGCATCGCCGACGTGGACGGCTCGCGGGTCGCCTTCGAGGTCCGAGAGGTCTGGCAGGGCGAGGACCTCGCCGGGCTCGTGTGGCTGCGGCGCGCCGAGGGCATGGACATGTGGTACCCGTTCAGCGACCAGGGCGAGGTCGTTGCGGGCTACTCCTCGCCCGCCGAGTACGTCGTCGCAGTCGAGGGGGACCAGGTGGTGAGCCCGTGCGGCCTCGCGCCGGCCGACGGGAGTGGGTACGGCGTCCCCGGTGCCGAGGACCCGCGACCGCCGGTAGCCGGCGGTGACGAGGGCGTCGATCCCGAACCGTCGATGGCGCCGCTTGTCGCGGGAGGAGCAGGGGTCCTCAGCCTGGGCGCCCTGGCGGGCTGTCTCGGGTGGCGACGCCGGTCCTGACAGGATGGGGCGCGTGCCCGACGTACTCCTGCCGCACCCTGTGACCGGTGACCTCTTCCCGAGCCCGGTGCCGGCGGGGGCCGGGTGGCCCGAGGACCCAGCCCACGTGGACACGCCGGCAGCGCAGTCGGGAGCGGACGTGGCCACGCTCGCCGACGGTGTGGACGACCTCGCCGGGCTCGACGCCGCCGTGTCGGTGTGCCGGGCCTGCCCGCGCCTCGTGCGGTGGCGGGAGGACGTCGCGGCGAACAAGCGGGCCTCCTTCGCGGCCGAGCCGTACTGGGGTCGGCCCGTCGCCGGCTGGGGCGACCCGAGGCCACGCGTGCTGATCGTGGGGCTCGCTCCCGCGGCCAACGGCGGCAACCGGACCGGGCGGATCTTCACCGGTGACCGGTCCGGCGACTGGCTCTTCGCCTCCCTGCACCGGGTGGGTCTCGCCGCCCAGGGGACCTCGCTCCACGCAGGTGACGGTCAGCGTCTCCTCGGCGCGCGCATGGTGGCCACGGTCCGCTGCGCCCCGCCCGACAACAAGCCCACGATCGAGGAGCGTGACGCGTGCGCCCCGTGGCTGGTCCGAGAGGTCGGGTTCGTCGCGGACTCCGTGCGGGCGGTGGTGTGCCTCGGGTCCTACGGCTGGGACGCCGCACTGCGTACCTTCCGGGCTCTCGGGTACGCCGTGCCCCGCCCCAAGCCCCGGTTCGGCCACGGGGCCGAGGCCCAGGTGACCGCGACCGAGGGGACGACCGTGACCTTGCTCGGCAGCTACCACCCGTCGCAGCAGAACACCTTCACCGGCAGGCTCACCGAGGCGATGCTCGACGACGTGCTGGGCCGCGCGGCGGCGCATGGAAGGATGAGCCCGTGACCCTTCAAGCCATCACCGTCATAGGCCACGACCGGCCCGGCATCATCGCCGAGACCACGCGTGTCCTTGCTGACCTCGGGCTCAACATCGAGGACTCGACGATGACTCTCCTGCGGGGTCACTTCGCGATGATGCTGATCTGCGCCGGTGACGCGCCCTCCGTCGAGGTAGAGGAGGCGCTCGCGCCCCTGACGGCCGACGGCTCGCTCAACGTCTCGGTGCGCGAGGTCCCCGAGGAGCCCGAGCACGCAGCGGTCGGGTCGACGTACGTCCTCACCGTCCACGGCGGTGACCGCGCCGGCATCGTCTCCACGCTCGTGGGCGAGGTGGCCCGTGTGGGCGGCAACATCACCGACCTGACCACGCGGCTGTCGGGGGACCTGTACGTCCTCGTCGCCGAGGTGGACCTTCCTGCGGGCTGCGACCTCGAGGCGCTGCAGGCGGACCTGCGCCGCGCGGGCGAGGTGCTCGGGGTGGACGTCGGGCTTCGTCGGGTGGAGAGCGACGAGCTGTGAGCTCTGCCTTCGTCGACGACGCCGTCGGCCGCTGGACCGAGCGCGACCTCTGGGTGGAGGGCCGTGTCCTCGACGTCGTCCGGGCACCTGCGTCGGTGCTCTCGGAGGTCGGTGCCGAGGTCGACCCCGCCGACCCGGCGATGGTGCAGCTCGCCGCGGACCTCGTCGCCACCATGCGGGTCTCGCCAGGCTGTGTCGGGCTCGCTGCTCCGCAGGTCGGCGTGGAGGTGAAGATGTTCTGCGTCGACGTGACCGAGCACCCCAAGACCCGCTCGCACCATGGCACCTTCGTGCTGTGCAACGCCGAGGTCGTCGAGGCATCGCGCAACGAGAAGGCGCGTGAGGGGTGCATGAGCGTCCCGGACCTCACCGGCGACGTGAAGCGGGCGACCCGGATCGTGGTCACCGGGCTGCTGCCCGTCACGGGTGAGCGGGTCGAGATCACGGCTGACGCCTTCGAGGCGCGTGCTCTCCAGCACGAGATCGACCACTGCGACGGCCTGCTGTTCCTCGACCGGGTCGCAGGCGCTCACGCGGTCCACCCTCGCAAGACCTATCTTTGAGGTCGTCCGGCCCCCGTATCCCAATGGCAGAGGAAGAGGTCTTAAAAACCTTTCAGTGTGGGTTCGAGTCCCACCGGGGGTACCTGTTGTCGTCGCTGGTGACCGCGCGCCGTCATCGTCGCTGCGCGTCGACTCCGAGGTCTGCGCGGGCGACCTCGATCAGCCGCTCCGCCTTGGCGCGGGCCGTGTCGACGTCGATGGTCAGCCGTGCTCGGGCGTCCTCCAACAGCTCTCGCTCCAGCCGCCGGGCCGTGGCCGCACTGCGGTAGTCGTTGGTGTCGATGGCCGCTGCCTTCCCCCGGCGTACTGCCTCCAGGCGCTCGGACGCCCGCGGGTCGTAGCCGGAGTCGCGCAGCAGCTGCCGCAGGTCGTGGAAGGCCTCGCGGCACGCGCCGGTGCCGTACACCTCGATGACCGGGGCCAGCCGCTGGAGGCGGTCGACGACGTCCCCGACCCGGACCCCCACCTCGCTGACACCGAGGTGCTCGTGGGCCGAGGCCTCGTAGTCGCCCCGCTCGGCGTCGAGCGCCTCGATGGCCTCCAGGCTCCCGCGCCTGTCGATGGCATCGACGAGTGTCCGGCAGGCGGCGACGACTCCGAACAGCCCGTCGGCCTTCCTCTCCCAGCCTCGTTCGTCGTGGGCGAGCCGCTCCTCGTGCCTGCGGTGCTCGCTGCTGGTGCGGTAGGAGGCGTACAGGGCGCCCATGGCGACGAGCCAGGAGCTGACGACCGAGGTGTATGCGAGGGGGTCAGCCATGGGGAGAACCGTAACGCGGGGTCGTCGCCCCCAGCACTTCTGGCCTCCTGCTTCCGTGCGAAGCCGGCCGGCGTCGGGCCTACCTCGGTCGACGGGGCACCAGCGCCCGCAGGCCTCTCCACGGGGCGGCGAGCATGTAGCCCGTCGACCGGATGGCCGTGGAGTGCCAGACGTTGGTCCACCGTGACCACTGACGCCGCCTGTCCACGCACACGACATGGGTCTCGACGTCCACGTCCTGCCCGAAGTAAGCGGCGACAGCCCGGAGTGTCTGGGCCCAGAAGAGGTCCTCCTGGTGATGACCGCCAAGGGCGAGCCCGAGCTCGAAGATCGGGTCGGAGGCGCGCATGAGCACCTGCGCCTGCGCCACCGTCTCCCCGTCGCGCTCGGTCGCGCTGAAGGTGATCCACCCGGCGAACATGTGCCCTTGTGGCGTCATGAGCGTGAACGACTCCTCGTCGGAGTAGAGCACCATCACGCCGGTCGAGAGCTTCATCGCGCCCGCGACCGTGAGGTTGAGCAGTGCCACCTCGCCTGGGGCGATCCCGGTCAGCGGCGCGTAGAACCGGGCGCCCCTCGGCCAGAACTCCGGGAACCGTTCCTTCCAGGTGGCGATCACCGCCTGAGGCGAAGCGGCGTCCCGAGGCAAGCGCGTCTGGTAGGTCTTCTGCCACATCTTTCCGAAGCCCTGGATCGGGCCGGCCAGGCGTTTGCCGGTGACGTTGACGTTGATGGCTCCCTCGGGGACGTTCGAGACGGTCAGCCGTGACACGGACCTGGCCCAGTGGGCCTCGTCGCGGGCCTGCTTCGTCATGGGGTCGGTGCGGGGTACCTGTGCTTCCTGCTCACTCATGGTGTTCTCCTGGGGTTCTGCCGTCCCGGCTAGGCCGTCCCGGTGGCGCTCAGCGCGGACTGCTCTGAGTCGTGGATGCCGACGGCCTCGTCGAGGCGGGTCAGCTCGAAGATCTGGCGGTAGTGGTCGGAGAGCCCGTAGGCCAACATCCGCTGAGAGCGCCGGTTGGCACGCACGAGCAGGGTCACGAGGAGGCCGATGCCACCGCTGTTCATGTAGGAGAGGTCGGTGAAGTTGAGGACGATCGCCCGGGCGTCCCCCGAGGTGTCGTAGGCGGCCATCAGCACGTCCTCCGACCCCGCTGTCACGTCCCCCTTGATGTCGACCACGCACGCGTCGCCCTGCCGGCGCACGTCGAACGTGGCTGTCGCCTCGGTCATGGGTTGCTCCTGTCCGCGCTGTGTACGGCGCTCTGCTCGTCGTGCTGGATGCTGAGGAAGTCGGCCAGCCGGGTGATCTCGAAGATCTCCCGGTAGTGCTGGCTCAGGCCGAAGGCACGGATCGGGAGGCCCCGGCCGCGCGCCTTGGCGAGCAGGCCGACGATGAGGGCGATACCGGTCGAGTTGATGTAGCCGGTGTCGGAGAAGTTCAGGACGACGGCGTCAGGGTCCTGGCGCACTGCGTCGTCCCAGGCGAGGTCCAGCGCGCTCTCGGCGCGGGTGTCCACGTCGCCGGCCAGGTCGATGACAGCGACCCCGTCGTGGTGGCGCACCCCTGTGCTGAGGTCACTCGTGGTCATGGGGCGCCTCCCGCGTCCGGCTCGGCGGAGCCGTCGTCGAGCCGCAGGACCAGCTCGAGGACGTGCTGGTCCTCGTCGCTGAACTCGTGCGCTTCGTCGACCATCTCCTTGATCAGGAACAGCCCCCACCCGCGAGCCCGCTGGAGACCGGCGAGCTTCGCCTCGAGGTCGGGGAGCTCGTTGGTGACGGCCGGACGTCCCCCGCCGTGGTCGACGACCTGGACCCGGACCTCGTCAGCGGTGGTGAGGACGCGCACGGTCACCGGCTTCTGGGCGGCGTAGCGGTTGCCGTGCTCCATCGCGTTCATCGTGGCTTCGGCGACGGCGGTCTCGAGTCGGCGGAGCCGCGGCTCTGCCATGCCCAGCGGTGCGACGACGGTGCTGACCCGCTCGAGGGCGAGCCGCTCGTTGCCCTCCACGCTGGGGACGTCGAACTCGACCACCTGGGCGGTGCGCGCCCCGTCGCCTTCGGGGGAGGAGCCTGCGGTTCGCGCCAGCGTGAGCATCGTGATGTCGTCCTCCTGCTCGGCATCGGGGCCGGTGTGTGTGCGCAGGTCCTCGAGCACCCGGTCGATGAGCTCGGCGCCGCCCGGATGGTGCGCCACCGCCTCCTTGAGTCGGGGGAAACCGAACATCTCCCCCGCGGGGTCGTGAGATTCCACGATCCCGTCGGAGTGCAGCAGCAGCGACTCCCCGGGGGCGAGGACGGTCTCGCGCTCCTCGTAGGGCATGCCGGGCATCAGACCCAGCGGCATGCCGCGGGCGCGGAGCTCCTCCGACCCCTCGGCAGTCTTGACGTAGGGAAGGTCGTGTCCGGCGTTGGCGAACCGGAACCGCCCCGAGGCGGGCTCGAGCACGCCGTACAGACAGGTGACGAACATCTTCTCCGGCATGTCCGGGCAGAGGTGGTCGTTCACGCGCTCCAGCACGGCGCCGGGGTCGACCAGCCGCTGGGCGGAGGCTCGCAGGACGCTCCTCGTGGCAGCCATCACCAGCGCTGCCGGGACGCCCTTGTCGGTGACGTCTCCGACGACGAACCCGACCTGCCCGTCGCGCAGCGGGATGACGTCGTAGAAGTCGCCGCCCACCTCGCGCGCCGGCCGGTACAGCGCTGCGACCTCCCAGCCCGGCAGGTCGGGGAGCTGCTTGGGGAGGAAGTTCTGCTGGATCAGCCGGGCGACCTCGAGCTCCTGCTCGAAGCGTTGCCGGGTCCGTGCCTCGGCCTCCTGCTGCCGCACGAGCTGACCGACCCGCAGCGCCGGCGCGGCCTGGGCGGCCAGCGCATCGAGCAGCTTCCGGTCGTCGGAGGAGTAGTCCTGCTCGGAGCGCCGGGGACCGAGGTTGAGAACGCCGATCAGCTCGCCCTGGCTGACCAGCGGGACCGCGAGCTTCACACCGGCCTCCCGGAGAGCGGCGAGGGCCGGGGACTCGAGGTCGAGAGTCTCGAGGTCCACTGCGCCGGTCGAGCTCTGCAGGAAGGCCAGCAACGGGTCGTTCGGCGCGATGTCGACCGGTGCCACCTCCCCTGTGGGCGGCATCGGGGTCACCGGCCGGACCCTCGGGACCCGGAGTGCGGAGGTTCGGGCCAGAAGGCGACGACGGAAGGTTCCGGAGATCGCAGTCATGATGGGGACCTTCCTAGCGGGGGAGCGTCCAGGAGCCGTTACAGCGGACGGTTCGGCGGGATTCTGACCAGTCATGACCGCAGCCAGAGCGAGACGTGGACGGGGTGGACGGCCTCCTCGACCGTGGCGCTCAGGTCAGTGCCGATCGCGTCGAGGTCGAGCTCGCTGCGCAGCCGCAGGGCGAACTCGTCGAGGGTTCTCGCGGCGTCGTACCTGCTGCGGTAGAAGCGGCGGTCGACTCCGGTCTGGATGCGAGAGCGGGCGGGGCCGAAGAGGGCGGCGACCAAGAGCGTGGAGCCGGCGACGGCGAGGTCGGACTGGCTCGTCAGCGGGCTCAGGAGCAGCTGGAGGAGCAGCACCGAGCCGATGTAGGAGGCTGCGAGCGTGAGGGTCAGCGTCCCGTACACCAGGGTCCGGTTCACGACGACGTCGATGTCGTACAACCGGTGCTTGAGGACCGCCACCCCGACGGCAGCAGGGATGCAGATGAAGGCCAGGAACGACAACGAGTCGAGGGCGTCCATCCACGCCGGCTGCTGCTGGCCCCCGAACATGGCGCCGGTGAGCACACCGCCCGTCATGCTGAGCAGGTAGACCCCGGCGACGGCAGCCGCAGCCGCGGCGAGCCACTTGAGCTGGAGTCGTTCGACGCCGCTGGACCGCCGGAAGCGCAGCACGAGGGCCGTCGCGCAGGCGACCACACAGACCGGCAGCAGGGGGAGGAGCATGGTCTGGAGCAACAGGAGAACAGGTCGGGCCTGCTCCCACCCGAGCGGATTCTGCAGATTCGAGGCGCCGCCTACTTCGAGCTCGTCGGGCGAAAGGGCGAGCGTGATGAACACCGACGCGATGACGATCCCCGAGAGCCAGGCAATGGGCCACCAGCGGCGCGAGGGCAGGCGCCCGTTCGGGAAGAGCAGGAGCAGGAACGTCCCCATCAGGCCGACCCCGGGGACCCACACCAGAGTGCTGAGCAGGGCGGCGACACCGGCACCGGGCAGCGCTTCGGGGTCGTTGCGAACGCCGAATCGAGCGTAGGCGTCGGCGGCCGATCCACAGAGCGCCCAGACGAGCGCGATGGCCATGAGCAGCCAGCCGATCCGGTTGCGGGGCTGAGAACGCAGGATCAGGACGGCCGCGACGGGGAAACCGAGCAGTACGAGGAAGAAGCCACCCTCACCGAGCATCGCGAGGGCCCCGTCGCCCCCGGATCGGAAGTCCGCCAGGCGCAGGAACGCCGCCAGCGCGAGAGCGGTGACAACCAGCATCAGCAGCGCCCACGCGGTGCGTCGCAAGGCGGTGTCGCTCAGCCGTGTCATGGCCGAATCCACAAGGAGACGTGGGCGGGGTGGACGGTGTCACCGACCGTGCGGGACAGATCCTCGGCAACCGCGTCGAGGTCGACCTCGTGGCGCAGCCGGGCGGTGAAGTCCTCGAGCGTGCGTGCGGCGTCGTACCTGCTGCGGTAGAAGCGCCGGTCCACAGCCGACTGGAAGCGCCTGCGGGCCGGGCGGAAGAGGGCAGCCACGGTGAGCGTGGAGACGGCGACCGCAAGGTCGGACTGGCTTGCGAAGGCGCTGAGGAGGAGCTGGAGCAGCAGGACGGATCCGATGTAGACGGCCGCCAGCGCCACGGTGAGCGAGACGTAGACCAGGGCCTGGTTGATGACCGCGTCGATGCCGTAGAGACGGTGACGCAGGACCGCGACCGCGATGGCTGTCGGCAGGAGGACGAACGACAGGATGGAGAGGGTCTGGAGAACCAGGGCCAACTCCCGGTTCGGATTCTGGAAGGGTGCGTCGGTTGCGAGCGTCGTCGCCATCGCGATGACGTACAGCACAGCAACGACGACGCCGGCGCTCGCGAGCCACTTCAGCTGGAGTCTCTCGACGCCTGAGGAGCGGCGGAACCTCAGCACGAGGGAGGCGGCACACGCCAGGATGCTCAGGGGGATCAGGGGGAGGAACACGAAGAGCAGCCCCGTCAACACCGGCTCAGCCCTCTCGGCGCCCAGAGGGTTGTCCATCGTGGGAACGGCGCTCTCCGCGAGCTTGCCGGGCATGAAGGCGATGATCACGGTCACCATCACCATGGAGACGCCCGCGATCCATGCGACGGGCCGCCACCGAGAAGAGGGCAGGCGGCCGTCGGGGAAGAGCAGGATCAGGAACGTACCCATGACCCCGATGCCCAGTGCCCAGCTGCCCGCGGTGGCGCCGGCCACGATGCCGGCGCCGGGCAGTGTGCCGGGCGCGACGACCAGGCCGTAGGCGCTGTAGACGTCGGTGACCACACCGAGCCCCCAGATCAGACCGACCCCCTCGAGCAGCCACGCGACCCGGTTGCGCGGCTGACGGCGCAGGACCAGCAGGCCGGCGAGCGGGAAGGACAGCAGCACCAGCAAGAAGGCGACCTCACCGACGAGCCCGCCGTTCCACGACGGGTCCACCGTGCTCACCCGAGCCACGACCGGGAGGCTCCCGACGACGGCCGCGGGGAGGAATGCGGTCGCGACCCACGCCGCTCTGCGGAGGGTGCGGTCGGAGAGACGGTTCGTCCAGGTCATCGCCGGAGCCAGAGGGTGACGTGGGTGGGCTGGAGGGTCTGTTCGGCGGCGGAGCGCAGGTCGTTGCTGACCGCATCGAGGTCCAGCTCGTGGCGCAGGCGGCTGGTGAAGTCGGCGAGGGTGCGGGCGGCGTCGTACCTGCTGCGGTAGAAGCGCCGGTCGACGACGTTCTGGATCCTGCGGCGGGCCGGGCGGAAGAGCGCGGCGACGGCAAGGGTGGAGGCGGCGACGGCGAGCTCGGAGTCGTCGGTGAGCGGGTTCAGGATCCTGCCCAGGACGATCACGGAGAGGGCGTACGTCGCGAGCAGGGTGGCGGTGAGGGCCGCGTAGACGAGCGTGCGGTTGATGACGAGGTCGATGTCGTAGAGCCGGTGCCGGAAGATCGCGATCCCGATGGCTGCAGGCAGCAGGAGGCCCATGCACGAGAGGAACAGGAGCCAGCCCACCTGCTCCACTGCCTTGGACCAGGGGTCCGGGAGTCCGTTGGAGACCATGAACAGCGCCCAGCCGGTGAACATCAGCACCAAGGCGTAGGCAAACCACTTGAGCTGTTGCCGCTCCGTGCCCACCGAGCGACGGAATCGGACGGCCAGCGACCCGACGGCCAGCAGGCAGGCAGCCAGGAGCAGTGCGTCGCCGACCAGCTCGAGGATCGTGAAGCCCTCGCCCCACGGGCCGGGCGCCGCAACGGGGTTGTCGGGCCCTTCGTTTGCGTAGGTCGGGCCAGGCTTGAACGCAGCGCCCACGACTGCAGCAAGAAGCCCCACGCACGCGACCCAGAGGACCGACCGCCAGCGACGTGAGGGCAGCGAGCCGGTGGGTGCCAGCAGTGGAAAGAACACCAGGAGGATCGAGAGCCACAGGTACCACAGCCAACCGGCGGCCCACGCCCCGGCGACCTGAGCTGGAAGGCCGTCCTGTTCGGCAAGGCTTTCGGATGCGAACTGCAGGAGGACCAAAGCCGCGAAGACCAGCATCAGCCACCCCATCGCGTTCCCCGGATGGCGTGACGCGACCCGGGCTCCCACCGTCGCGTAGCCGACGACGGCCAACCAGAACATGTCCAGGACCCTCACCGTCGGGGCGAGCCAGACCGCGACGCCGCACAGGGCGGCCCACAGGCTCCACAGCGACCAGGCCAGGACGGCCGCGCCGCTGGGCCGAGGAGACATCAGAGCGCCACCTCCCTCCGGCCGACGGATCTACAGTAGGTTCGAGCCGCACCGTTCCGGAATCGTTACGACGGGCGGTGCGGGGGGACCCAGGGCGGTCGGGACGGGTGGTGCCGATGATCGAGGTCAGCCTGCTGGGCCCGCCACGGGTGGAGCGGGACGGGGTCCGGTTGACGTTCGAGACCCGCAAGGCGTTGGCCGTGCTGGCCCTCCTGGCGACGGGCGACCGGTCGCGAACCCGTGACGCGCTGGCCGACATGCTGTGGCCGGACAACGACGCCGACCATGCCCGGGCAGCGCTTCGCCGGACGCTCTCCGACCTCCGCGGCGGCATCGGCGAAGAGCTGCTCGAGTCCACCCGGGACCACGTCCGCCTGATGAGGGGGGCGGGCCTGACGGTCGACGTACACCGGTTCCGCGAGCTGTGCCGCGACGGCCGTGCGGACCGTGCCGTCGAGCTCTTCCGAGGCGACTTCCTCGAAGGGCTCACGGTCCGGCACGCGCCCGACTTCGAGGACTGGGTGCAGATCGAGGCGGCCGGGCTGCACAGGGAGCTCACCACCGCTCTGGCGACGGTGACCCGGGAGCGTGAGGAGGCGGGGGAGCTCGACGCCGCGCTGGACACGGCTCGCCGGTGGGTCAACACGGACCCCCTCCATGAACCCGCCCACGGCGCACTGATCCGGCTCTACGCGGCCACGGGGGACCGTGCGGCGGCCCTGGGCCAGTACCGGGCGTGCGTCCGCACCCTGTCCCAGGAGCTCGGCGTGCCGCCGTTGAGCGAGACCAAGGCCCTGTACGAAGCGGTGAACCGCGGCACATACGTCATGCCTTCCGGCGCAGGCACTGCGCGCGCCCGCACCCCTAAGGGACCGGATCGTCCCCCTGACCCACCCCTCGTCGGACGCGCCGAGGCGCTCGACACCGCGCGGGCCGTCTACGACGCCGTTGGGGCGGACGGCCGAATCCTGCTGGTCGAGGGCGAGGCAGGCATCGGCAAGACCAGGTTCGCCGAGGAGCTTCTCGCCTCGGTACGACGGCGTGGCGGACGGGTCGTCGTCGGCCGCGCCTACGAGGGTGAGGCGGGCCTCGCCTACGCACCGGTGCTGGAGGCGCTCGCGAGCAGGCTCAAGGAGGGCGACGGGTGGCTCACCGCCTTGGACCTGCGGGTCCGCGGCGAGGCGGCGCGACTGCTGCCGGGGCTCAGTGCAGGACGCCCTTCCGGGGCGCTCAAGCCGCTCGAGGGGCCAGGAGCCGAGAGCCGATTCCTCTCTGCGGTGTGGGAGACACTGCTCGTTGCCGTCAGCGGAGCGCAGCCAGGTGCGCTGTTCCTCGACGACGTGCAGTGGGCCGACGAAGCCACCCGGACCCTCCTCGCCTACGGCCTCCGCCGACTGGCCGGCCGGCCGCTGATGGTCGTCCTGGCCTGGCGACCGCCGTACGACAGCACCCTTCGCCGCGCCGCGAGCGCGGTCGCGCGCGACGGGTACGGCGCCTCACTGCACCTCGACAGGCTCACCCGCGGGGACGTGGAACACATGCTCCGGGTGGTCCGGCCCGACGCGGACCCGGCCGACGCCCGACCGTTGTGGGAGACCACAGAGGGAGTGCCGCTCCTCCTCGTGGAGTACCTTCGCGACTCCGGACCGGCCACCCCAGGCGCACTGCCCTCAGGGGCCCGTGAGGTGCTGCGCTCCCGAGTCGAACCGTTGAGCGAGACCGGCCGGCAGGTGCTTTCGGCGGCCGCGGTGCTGGGACGTCCCTTCGACGTGGAAACCGTGAGGGCGGTCAGCGGGCGAACCGACGAGGAGACGGTCTCCGCGCTGGAGGAGGTCGTGGGGTGCGGACTCGTCGTGGAGGCCTCGGACGCCTACGACTTCGCCCACCACCTCCTGCGCGCCGTGGTCGACGACGACACGAGCCTGGCTCGACGCAGGCTGCTCCACGGTCGAGCGGCCGGTGTTCCGGGCACGTCAGCCGCCGCGGCGGCCAGGCACCTGCGGCTGGCCGGCCGGGAGGCGGAGGCCGCCGAGGCCTTCCGGAGGGCCGGGGAGCAGGCCCGGGAGGTGTTCGCGAACGCCGAGGCGCTCGAGCACCTCCGCGCGGCGCTCGCCCTGGGTCACCCGGACCGGGCTGCGCTGCTCAGGGAGGTCAGCGACCTGCAGGTCGTGACGGGGGACTACGCCGGGGCGCTGCAGAGCCTCGAGGAGTCGGCCGCATCGTCTCCTGCAACGGACCTGCCGGTCGTGGAGCAGCGGCTGGGCAGGCTGCGCCACCGCAGGGGGGACCATGCCCTTGCCGTCGCCCACCTCGAGGCCGCGCTGGAGGCGAGCTCTCCCGATGATCTGGCCGTCCGTGCAAGCATCCTGGTCGACCTCAGCCAGGCGGTCGAGTCATGCGGCCACCCGGCTCGCGCCGAGCGCCTCGCGGCAGAGGCGCGCGAGCAGGCGGAGGCTGCCGGTGACCCACGGGTCGTCGGTGCAGCCCGGAACATGCAAGGCATGCTCGCAGCCTCGCAGCACCGGCACGACCAGGCGCTGGACCACTTCCGGGGCTGCCTGGCACTGGCCGCGGAGGTGGGCGATCCCGAGCTCGAGGTGGCGGCCTTGAACAACGCGGCCTTGGCGCACCGTTCGCGAGGCGAGCTCGACGAAGCGATCCGGCTCGCAGGGCGGGCCCTCGACCAGTGCTCGGCCATCGGGGACCGGCACCGCGAGGCTGCGTTGCGGAACAACCTCGCGGACCTGATGCACGACTCGGGCAGGGAGGAGGAGGCGATGGCGCAGCTCAAGCGGGCGGTCGAGGCGTTCGCGGACGTGGGCGCGGATCTCGGGGCGGACGAGCCCCTGCCGGGCGTGTGGCGCCTCGTTCGTTGGTGATCGGTCCCGCTTGTTGGGGAGTACGCCGGCATCGCCACTCGGTAGCATCGAGCAGGTGCTTCCCACCGGTCCGGACCGTCGGCGGCGTGTTGCTGCCGGCGGCACAAGGGGGCTCGTCGCGCTGGCCGCGTCCTGCGTCCTGGCACTCGGGATGCTCGGGGCCCTGGTAGCGACTCAGGTCACGCAAGGTCTCGACGTGGCAGTCCGCGACGCCTTGCGCCCCGGGGACGAGTGGGGCACGGCACAGGTGCGCGTCGACGTCCTCGTCGAAGGGCTCAAGCCGCGCAACGTGGTCGTGCTTCTCGCGCTATTCGGTGTCGCCGTGGCGATGTGGCGAAGATCGTGGCGACCGGCGGTCTACGTCGCGGCCGTGCTCGGGGTGACGGTCGCGACGACCCTCGCCGTGAAGTTCGCCCTCGGTCGGAGCGACCCCCACCACCAGATGACCGCCCTGGGCGGGAGCTTTCCCTCGGGTCACACCGCCAGCGTGGTTGTCGCGCTCGGTCTGACGGTCCTGGTCCTGCGCGGTCGTTCGCGGTGGTGGGACTGGCTCGCCGTTGCGGCGGTCGGGGCAGCCATGGCCTTCTCGCTCGTCGTCCAGGCGGCGCACTGGTTCACCGACGTGGTGGGGGGAGCGCTCCTGGCGACGGCGGTCCTGGCCGCGGCGAGCACGTCAGCTCTTCGCGAGCCACCGCCGCCAGAGCGCTGACGATTCCGCCGCCCCTCCGGGCCGCGGGGTGAGGACCTCGCCGAGGATCTCGTCGAGCTCCGCGTCGATCTCGTCCTCGTAACGGCGGAGGGTCTCCTTCATCTGACCTTCGACCGAGGGGTGGACACGGCGTACCTCCTCGACCTGCTCGACCAGCCGGTCGACATCCAAGGACTCCAGGGGCTGGCTGAACCCTTCGAGCCCGAACTCCGCGAGCACGTGGGCGTTCTTCTCGGCGTACCCCAGGGAGACAGTCGGCCTGGTCGTCTTCAACGCACAGATCACGTTGTGGAAGCGCGAGGCCAGCACCACCTCGGCCGCACCCATCTCGCGCATGATCCCCTGCACGGTGGTGGCGTCGCTGACCGAGACCTGACCGGGCGCGAGGTCGGGACGTCCGGCGCGGACCGCGTCTGCGATCTCGGTCGCCAGGCCGTGGTCGGCGAGGTCGCCGATCACCAGCGTGACCGTCCGGCCCGCGTCCACCAGCCTCGTGACGAGGTCGGTCATCCGCGTCAGGTACGTGCGCACCATGTGCGGCCCGCGAGCGGGATCGTCGGGGCTGCCCTGGTAGGCCATCACGCCGAGAACGAGGTGCCCGGCGCGTTCGGGGTCGCCCTCGGGTGTCGGCAGCCGGAACGCCAGGTCCGGGTAGAAGCCGCCGAGCCTGCCCCGGACACCCATCGAACGCACCGCGTCACGGGATGCCTCGTCGCGGTAGGTGCAGTGGTTCGCCAGGCGGACCGTCCACCGGTACAACCACCGCGTCACCGGATGGACGGGAGGCTCGGCCCCCACGTTGAGCAGCACCACCCTTCGCCTGCGCAGTCGGCACGTCAGGGTGGCGAGGAAGAGCCAGTACGGCAGCCCCCAGGGGGTCGCGACAAGCTTCGTCTCCAGCACCCCGGTGCCGGGGACGACCAGGACGTCGACGTCGCCCATCATCGCGAAGGTGCGCGGCACGTCCCGGAGCCGGCTCAGGGCCTTCGCCGCCAGGACGAGTGGCCCGCCTCGGCTCGGGTCGGCGCGGTAGCTCATCAGCTGGGTCGCCGGGACACCGTGCTCGCGCTCCACCTGGTCCGGCCCGGCCACGTAGCAGCTCAGGGTGGCCGTCGGGTGCTGCTCGCGCATGTAGTCCACGAACGCGGCCAGGGACGCCTCGTTCCCGATGTTTCCCATGCCGAAGTAGCCGTAGGCCGCGACCCGGACGGGACGGACACTCATGACGCGCTCTCGAGGCTGCCTTCGAGCCGCCGGCCGGCGCGCGCCGGAAGGACACGGCCGAGCAGCCACCCGGCGATCTCGCCCCAGCAGCGCAAGCGCTCCCTGAGGGTAAGGGGAGAGCGCCCGACCGCGGCCACGAAGGCCCAGATGTACTCCGTGTGCAGGCGCGGCATGGGGTAGCGCAGACGACTCGTGCGCCTGGGGTCGAGGATCGCCATCCGTTCACGCTTGCTGGGCGCCCGCGATGCCCGGTCGGGGTGCTCCCGCCGGTAGTACAGGGTCTGCGGCACGTGGTGGAAGGGCCCCTGCAGAGCCATCGAGGAGACGAAGACGCGGTCGGAGCCGTAGGCCCCGGTGCCGTACGGCGCAACCCGGCGGAGGACGTCGGTGTACATGACGCCGTAGTCGTCGTTGCCCCCTGAGACGTGCAGCATGCTCCGGAGCCGGGCCGACGGGCTCGGGTTCGCCGTGTCGAGCTCGTAGGGCATGGTCCGGACGACCGCGCCCTGCTCGTCGATGATCGCGTCGCCTGCGTGCGCGAGGACGACCTCGGGATGGGCCTCGAGCGCCTCCACGCAGCGCCGCAGCAGCTCCGGTTCGTACAGGTCGTCGTCGGCCGCCCACTTGAAGTACTTCCCGCGGGCCTGCTCGGTCACGAAGTGGTGGTTGGGGTCGCAGCCGATGTTGACCGGTTGACGGATGTACCTGATCCGCTCGTCGCGCTCCGCGTACGCGCGGCAGATCTCCTCGGTCGCGTCGTTCGATGCGTTGTCGGAGATGATCAGCTCGAAGTCGGTGTAGGTCTGGGCGAGGAGCGCCTCCAAGGCCTCGGCGAGGTACCGCTCGCCGTTGTAGACCGGGAGCCCGATGCTCAGCGTGGGTACGTTCATGTCGCAATCCTGTCTGTGCGGTCCGGCTGCGCCTGGCTGCCGGACGATGCGTTCACGTGCTCTTCGAGGGCGCGACGCAGCTGCACCCACCACACGAAGGTCCCGGCCGTGGTGGCGATCGCCACGCCCCACGCAGATCCGCGGGCGCCGTCGACGTAAGCCCCCACGCCGCCGGCGACGACATAGAGCATGGCCGCCGTCAGCTGAGCCTTCAGGCTGCGGCGCGCAGCGCCAAGTGCGCGCACGCCGGCCGCGGCCGCGATCTCGAACCCGCCCATGAAGAAGGCGACGATCACCGCGGGGAGGAGCGCGCTCGCAGGCACCCAGATCTCCCCGAGGAGGAGGTCACCAAGACCGGTCGGCAGAAGCAGGAGGATGGTCATCCCCCACACCGCTGCGGTGCTCGCGAGGACGGCGCCGAGCGCGAGGCAGAAGTGCACGAGCCGTCGGGGCGCTCGCCGGATGACCTGTGAGGCCTCGGGCACAGCCACCTGGCTCGCGCCCATGAGGATCACCAGGAACGGGCCCATGAGGATCTCGGCGCCACGGGTGTCCCCGACCGCAGCCAGGCCGGCGAAGGCACCGAGAGCGAACATCCTGAGCTGGCGTGCCCCGCCGATGCTGACGTTCTCCATGAGATAGCGGACACCGAGATCGCGGTTGTCCGTGACCCAGGCGCGCACCCAGGCCGGACGGGGGCGCACCTTGCTCTGCCAGAGCCCGAACAGTGCCGCTACCGCCGCGGACCCTCCGAAGGCCAGGACGAACGGGGTCACGCCGGAGTGTCCGGTCAGGAGCAGGGAGACCAGGGCCGCGACCATGACCGCGCCCCACACCAGGTCGTTGACCAGCGCCATCGCGGGCCGGCGTGCGGCGAAGAAGGCGAACCGCCAGCTGTCCTGCAGCATCAGGGCGGGGAGGACGACCCCGAGTGCGATGAACCCTCCGCGGATCTCCGAGGGCATGAGCAGGCCCACGAGCACGCACACCACGCCGGCCGCGACCCCAGCGATGGCGGAGGTCGCGGAGGCCGCCGCGACGGCCTTGCGCCAGACGGGGTGCGGCTGACCGCTGAAGCGCACGACCAGCGGGTCGGTCGCCACGCCCCGGGTCGCGCTCAGCAGGAACGCGTAGGTGACGTAGGCGAGCGTGAACGCGCCGAAGCCCTCCGAGCCGAGCGCGCGGGCGGCGATGATGCCCATGGCGAAGTTGCTCAGGCTCGACACGCCCTGGTCCGCGACGCCCCAGCCGAGCCGGCTCACGACGCCGAACCGGCGGACGCGTGCCAGCAGGGGAGGCTTTTCGAGGCTATGACGCGACATGGCGCCTGCCGACGGGGTTGCCCATGGCGAACTCGTAGATCGCGACGAGCTCGTCGACGTTGGCCGCCCGCGAGAATCGCTTCTCGTAGGTCGCGCGGGCGCGCCGGCCGCACTCGAGGTACCTCTCGGGGTGGGTGTCGACGTCCTCGAGGGCGAGGGCCAGTGCGTCGGGATCGTCCGGTGTGAACAGCGCGCCGTTGTCGCCGTCCATGACCAGCTCGGGGAAGGACCCACGGGCGGGAGCGATGGGCGCCACACCGGCAGCCATCGCTTCGATGGCAACCAGACCGAAGGTCTCCTCCCACTGCGAGGGGACCACCGCCGCCACGGCACGCCGGAGCACCTCCGCTGCCCGGTCCGAGGCAAGGAGCCCGAGCACGTCCACCGTCGGCCGCTCGGCCGCCCACCCTCGGACATCCTCGTCGAGCGGACCTCCTCCGGCCACGGCCAGTCGCAGACCCGAGTGCGGGTTGCGGCGGCGGAAGACGTCCCAGGACCGCATGAGCAGCGGAAGGCCCTTGGCCTGGTCGAGACGGCCGAGGTAGACGACCATGTGCTCCGGGTCGCCACTGCGCGGCTGCCGAGGCGGCACGAAGTTGTGCTTGACGAACACCCGGTCCGAAGGCAGGCCGAGTCCCTGCATCAGGTCCCGCTGGGAGGCGGAGATGAAGACGTACGCCGAGACGAGCCCCTGCCATGCGGACCGGTGTGCGGCCAGCGAGGCCACGACCGGGAGCGTTGCTGCGCGGGACCCGCGGTAGCAGCCATGGAGCGCAGCGGGAACGATCCGCCCCATGGCGCAGTCGTGGCACGGCGCGCCGTCCCGGAAGAAGTCGCCGCTCGCACACAGCAGCTTGTAGTTGTGGAGGGTGGCGACGACGGGGACACCCGCCTCATGGCAGGCGTGGAGCACCGACGGGCTCAGCAGCGGGAACGTGTTGTGGACGTGGACGACGTCGGGTCGGTCCTGCTCGAGGCGGCGGGCCAGGTCTCGGCGGACGGGCCCGTTCCACAGGGTCCGGGCCGGCAGGGCTGCCTTCTGGGGGAGGGACCAACCGGCGATCTCGTCGCTGTGGCGCTGAAACAGGTCGACCTGGTGACCGGCGTCGCGCAGGGCTGCGGCCTCTTGGTCGACGACGTTGTTCTCGCCGCTGGGTGCGGCGGAGCGGTAGCGCCCGTGGACGAGCAGGACTCTCATGGTGCGGTTCTCCTCGCCTGGGGGGCGAGCAGCGCCGCCGCGACGGTGAGGTCGAGCATGTAAGCCGACGGCGCGCCCAGTCCGGTTTCGGTGAACGACGCGACCAGGCAGTACATGATCAGGAAGAGCGCCGCAGCCCGCTGAGGTCCCCGCGGTCGGGTTGCAGCCATCAGCAGCAGCGTCACGATGATGGCAGCCTGGACGACGAGGCCGAACCAGCCCTGGTCCAGGTAGGTGGCCACCCAGTTGCTGTCGATGGGCAGTCCGTTGAACGACTGGTCGGACATCCCCGAACCGAATAGCTGTTCGAACCTCGGCCGCTGGTGATCGAACACCGCAGCCCAGACCCTCGTGCGACCGGTGAGCTGGCCGGCCTCCTGGGTCGTCTGCCCGCGCAGGATCCAGTTGGTCAGCTCGGAGGCGAAGACGGTGGCGAGCATGACGGCGCCGAGTGCACCCAACGCCGACACACGGCGGACCCGGACGTGCCCGAGGAAGAGGCTGGCGGCGGCGACGAGGAGGCCGAGGACCATGGCGACCAGCGCTGTCCGGGTATGCGTGCTGAGGAGCATCGCACCGCTCACGCTCAGGGCGAGGAGTGCGTGCCGACCGGTGAGGACCCGGCACATCCAGAGCACGGCCGTGGTCCCGAAGACCACCGCCGCGTAGTGGGCGACCTGGGTGGGTGGGATCGGCCAGATCACGCCGGAGAGCCGCCCCTGGAACTCGAAGGCGAGACCCGGAGCTAGCGCGGCTCCCAGGAGGACCGAGCCGAGGATGAGCCACAGCACCCGACGGTGCAGGCGGAGCAGCAGCATGTCGTGCCGGCCCCACCAGGGGCTCAGCAGCCACAGCACGGTCAGGAAGCCGAGCAGCCGCAGTGAACGGTAGACCGACCCGACGTAGAACTCGCTGTGGATGCTCACGGCAAGGGCCGCGACGCCCAGCACCGAGAGCAGGACGAGGAACAGGTTGGGTCGCAGGAGGATGTGCGGGTTGACGCTCAGGGCAAGCCCGACCGCCAGCACCAGCGATGCCTGGGTCATCAGCTGACCGACGGGTGAGGGGATCGCGACCACCGTCGCGGGGACGGTGTAGAAGGCCAGGACGTTGAAGAAAAGGGCGCCCCAGACCGCGACCATCCGCCACGGCACCCCCCGTGCTGCGCTCCTCCCGGCCGCTCCAGCAGCGGAACCGGCGCGGGACGCAGTCCCCAGTGTCATGAGCTCCTCCGGGCACGGGACGAACCGGCGGAGGGCGGGTCCGGCAGGCCCAGGCTCTCGTCGGCACGGTCCGCGCCGACCATGACTGCGAACGGCAGTTTGAGGCCCGAGGAACGGACCAACCCGGCGGTCGTGCGGAGGCGCTCGGCGCTCGACCGGCCGGCGGTGACGAGGAGTACCACCTGATCGGCCCAGGACCTTAGGTGGTCCACACCGACCGCCGGATCAATCTCGGCCAGGGTCAGGACGACGTCAGCGGAGTCCCAGGCAGAGCGCAGCGGGTCGTCCTCGGGCAGGTCGCTGGCGACGTGCGGAGGCGAGCCGACGGGGCCGCGTGCGAGTGAGGGCACGCCCTCGGGTCGGAACACCACCGGGGCCGCGGCGGGGTCGGTCTGGTGGTGATCCTGACCAAGAGCCCTCGTCAAGGCCGTCTCGAGGCTGCCGGTCTCGCTGAGGTCGACGAGGAAGACCGACAGGCCTCGGTGCGTGAACTGGGCGGCCAGCGAGCAGATGACGAGCTCGGTGGCCCCGATGTTGTCGACAGTCGCGAGCGCGAACCGGGACGGCCGTGCCTTCTTCGAGACCCGCTTGCGAGGGGCGATCGCGGAGTCGAGCCCCCGGACCACCACCTGGAGGTCTCGCTCGGAGGTCGAGCTGCGCCCGAGCAGGCGTGCGGTCCATCGCCGTTCAAGGGCTCCCACACTGAACCGCACCGGGGCCTCGAGCGCCACCGCCACCTCCTCGCGCCGACGCAGCCGGGTCGAGGTGAGCGCCATGGAGAGGACGAGTCCGACTCCGAGCGCGCTGCCGACGATCAGGCCGGACCCTACGGCCAGGACCAGGCGCCTCTTCTCCGAGCGTGGGACGACGGTCGCGGGGTCGAGGACGCCGCTTCCCGCGAGGGTGGCGCTGGATTGCAGCGTGGTGTCCTGGATCATCTGCTGGACGCTGTTGATCTCGGTGTTGAGCTGGGATCGCCGCGCGAGGAGGTCTCCGGCCTGGTCCTGTGAGGCGGCCTCGCTGCGGGTGAGGGCGTCGTACTGTCGGGTGATGCGCTCAACCTCCGACTGGAGGGTCTCGAGACGCTCTTCGTGGCCGGCGAGCATGGCCTCCGTCTGCAACTCGATCTGCTCGGTCCGGAAGTCGAGATAGGAGTCGGCGAACGCGGCGGCTCGTGCCACGGCGTCCGCGTCGTCGGTCCCGGGGATTTCGAGCACGAACACGGTGGCGCTGAGCTGGGTCACCACCACTGACTCCTGCAGCTCCTCCGGCGTCATCTCCAGGTCGAGCTCGCCGATGACGTCGCCGGCGACCGCCCGGGTTCGCAACAGGCTCAGCTCGGTGGCCATCGCCAGCTCCGGGTCTATCGATGCATCGTGCGTGAGCAGCACGGTGACCGTGCCGACGCTCTTGGCCGGGATCATCACCGCCCAGACGAGGCCCAGCAGCAGCCCTGCGCAGGCGAACGCCGCCCAGAAGCGCCACCGTCGCCGCAGAGCGGAAAGCAGGAAGTGCAGGCTCACCAAAGACGGCTGGCTCGCTCCCGCGAGCTCCTCCGGGTCGGTGTCGTCGACGCGCCAGGTCGGGTCGCTCATCGCGGTCTCCTGGACAGGTTCGAGACGTTCTTGCGGCCGGAGGCCCTGAGGGGCGCGACGCCGGGCACCCGCGTCGGCAGCGGGACCTGCTGCGCACGCTCGTGCTGGAGCAGGCGGCCGGTCGTCCGGTCGAGGTTGTCGGGGTCGGCCACGACCACGCCGTCGATTCGGCTGCCGGCGTCGTCCGCCGTGACGGCGGCTCGGGCGAGATCCTCGGCGGTGGCCGCCCCGGACGCCAGCGCAAGGACGGTGACCGAGGTCGCCGCCGCGGGGAGCAGCTCAGGTTCGCTCCGGTCGAGCACCGCCAGCACCACGGTCATCTCTCCCTCCGACGTGCCCTCCCGTTCTGCGTCGATCGTGAGGTTGCGGCGGACCTCCTCGCGGTCGCTGAGGACGTTGCACGCTGCCCAGAGCGCGGCGGCCGACTCGTGACCGGGGCCTGCCACCAGCCGGGTGCGGATCCCGACCGAGGCCGCGTACGAGGCCAGCTGCGCGCCGACGGCCAGCCCGCGGAGGTCGTCGGCGAGCGACAGCACTGTGACGGACGGCGGGTGGGCCAGTTTCGCTGACCCTTGCTCTGCTCGCCGATGGCCGCGCGCTGGGTCGTCGAAGACGAGCTGCCGGAGGGCCTGGCGCAGCGCCCACGCGTCGACCGTCCCAGGGGAGTAGTCCTCGAGCAGGGTCGCCCAACCGGCGACCGTGCGCGGCACGTGTGCACGCACCGAGGCGATCACCGGGCTGCCCACGGCGTCGGCGATCTCGTCGCGGTAGCTGAGCTTGCGGTCCCGTCGTCTGGCGAGCACGAGGACGAGGGCAGCGAGCGCGAGCGCGACGGCGGCCCCGAGCACCGCGGAGATCGCGAACCAGGTGACGACCCCGGCCCGGCGCGCCGGGGACGCGTCCTCGATGATCCCGGCGGCCGCGCTGGGCTGCATGCTGATCGCCTGCTCCTCGAGGGCGTCGAGCTGCAGGACCAGGCTCGCCTGCTGGGCCGTCAGGTCGGACAGGGCCGTCGCCTCGGCCTCGCTCCCAGCCCCGGTGGCGTTGGACTCCCGCAGGCGGGTCCTGGACTTCGCGATCTCGTCGTTGACCGCGTCGAGACTCGCCTCGAGGTCCGACTTCCGACGGTCCATGGACGCCTGCTGCGTGGTCGTCATCGTCGTGGCGGTGTCGGTGACGTAGGCCACCATCGCCTCCGCCACTGCCTGGGCGATGTCCTCGGCCCGCCTGGGCTCGCCTGCGCGGGCGCGGATCTCGAGCACCTGGGTCGTGGGGGCGCTGGCCTCGACGCGCCGTGACAGTGCTCGGACGGACGCCGGCGGGTCCAGTGACCTTCCGGCCGGCCCGAGGACGGCCTCGCTGCCGGCGATCTCGACGTCTGTCTGAACGTCCCTGGTGACCGGCTGCCCGGTGATGTTCTGTGCGGGTGGCAGCAGCATTTTCGCCGTGCTCGCGTACATCGGTGGCCGAAGCAGTCCGAAGGCGACCCCGGCTCCCATGCCGAGTACGGCCACCAGCGCCAGCGCCTTTCGATGCCGACGAAGGATCGACAGGCTTGATCGCAGGTCGACGGTCTGTTCACTCATTCCGGTGTCCCCCCACCCGTAGTCCTGGACTCGACGGTAGATCCGGTACTGCGCGGTTGCAGGGGATCGTCGCAAGACAGCCACCCGGATGACCCACAACCACCCAGGTGGACCCAGCCCCGCCGTCACAGGCGACCCAGGCGTCCCACGCGCCGCGCCTAGGGGAGGACAAGGACGCTCCTCAGCTCGAGCGACGAACCCAGCTCGCCCTCTCCGACCAATGCGGTCGTAGGCACTCGCTCGCCGAAACGAGGGGAGTACCACCCCAGCACCGGGTCGGTCTCTGCTCGGTGACCGGCCCATCGCAGCGCTTCGGGCAGGTGCAGCTCGGCTGCGACGGTGGCGCCCCCGCGCGTCCAGCCGAGCTCGGCCACGTGGCCTTCGAGCCGGACCGTGACCTCGGGGCCGACGTGGAAAGCCAGTCGAAGGGAGTGCGGCACCCGACTGGTGAGCACGTCGACGATCGAGAGGCGGCGCGAGACCCGGTCCAGGGTGACCGTCCGCTCGTGGCGCAGCGTCGGGTCAAGGCGTGAGTAGCCCATGTGGAAGGCTGACCAGCTCTGGACGGCGAGGTCCCCGACCTCGACCCGCGTGGCGTGGGCGTCGGTGCGGGTGCTCCAGAGGAACGGGCCGCCCTCCACCGACTGGTTCTCCCCGTCGACCTCCACGGTGTTGTGGGCCAGCGTGGAGCGGAAGTAGCTTCGCCACTTCGGCTCACCGTGGTAGCAGTACGTCCCCGGGTCGACGAGCACCTCGACGCCGTCGTGGCGCACCTCGATCGAGAGCGCGTCGGCGTGTGCGTGCGCGGCGATCGACAAGAACCCGTGGGGCCCGCCGTCGCAGCGGCACCAGATCTCCGGGCCGTCCTCGGGAGGCGTGCGCAGCAGGCAGATCCCGGCGTCCGGGAAGTCGCGCGGTGCGGCCTGTGGCCGGTGCAGCAGGGGCCGGTGGGAGCCCATCAGTGGACGCAACGCCGCGGCGGCCACGCTGCCCGGCCGCTCCGGCCACCAGGCGCGCGCGCCTACGAGGGCGCCTCCAGCGCTGAGCAGCAGGCCCCATGGTTCGACGTCCGGGTCGTCGAGAACCAGCGCCCTGCCCTCGTCGCCGTCCCCCTGCCTGGGCGCGCGGCCGCGGATGTCGAGCATCGCCGCGGCTGCGTCGAGTGAGTCCGCGAGCAGGGTCCACGTCCCCGATCCGAGGGGCCGTCCGGCGGCGGTTGCCTCGACGGCGGCGACCAGGCCCAGCTCGGTGACGAACCGGTGGTAGTCGGTGGCGAGCTCGCGGTTGACCCCGCTGTCGAACGTGTTGGCTGCGACCTCGCGCTCCAGCTGGTCGGCAGCGTCCTCGAGCCAGGCAGGGCTCTCGGCGTACCACGGGAACGCGCAGGCGGCCACGAGCCTCCCGGCGGCCTCGGCGACGACGTGGTTGTTCGCGGAGGACCCGCGGCTGCGGAACGCGGACAGGAACTCCTGGTGCCACCAGATCTGTCGCAGGGCGTCCTCGTTGGCGTCGAAGAGGTCCTCGACCTTGGTCCAGTCATCCAGCAGCCGGCGCACCCAGGCCCAGCTGATGAGGCGCACCCCGAGCTCGATGCCGCTGGTCCAGTGGACGCCCGACAGGAACGGGTTGGCGGCCCACCACGACCGCAGCTGCCGATCGACGGTCTCGGCGTACACGCCGTCACCGGTCAGCCACCAGGCGCTCGCGAGCACGGTGAGGTGGTGGTGGCGCGAGAGCTCCCAGACGGCCTTGACGTTGCCGGTCACGGCCTCGTCCCGGTGGTCGATGCGGAAGGCGAGCTGCTCCTGGGGAGCCCGGCGCCCCGTCACCGGGTCCAGGAACCAGTCGGGGTCCGCGATATCGGGTCGAGGAGCTCCGAGAAGGCTCCACTCGCCGTCGAGGAGTCTGCGAGCCGCGGCGACGAGCGCATCGCCCGCCTCCTGGGCCACAAGGGTGCGCGCGTCGGCCGGCAGCGGGGTGGGGAACGCGCGGTCGTCGGACAGCCCACGGGGCAGCCCGGTGGCCTGCCCCGGAACGACCTGCCGGTGGGCCCACGCGGTCTTCCTGGCGTGGTCGGCACTCCGTCCCGCGATCTCCCCGAGGGACATCTGGCGCAGCCGGCGGAGGTACCAGCTCGGCTGACGGCTCACAGGACCACCGGCATCCCTGACTCCAGGCTCGTGGTGGCGGCGATCGTGGCCCGGGTCGTCGCGATCAGGGAGTCCCAGGCGATCGGCATGGGTCCGCCGCTTCGGACGGCCTCGACGAACCTCTCGACCTGGGTCGCCTGACCCTTGTCCGGACCCTTGAGGGAGCGCTTGACGTCCTTGCCGCCACGGGTCCACACGGTCGCACGGGTGAAGTTGTCCAACCGCGCGTTGCGGCCCTCCCCGGAGACGTCGAAGGTCTCCTTCGGGAAACGGCTGCTCCCGCCGGTCGCGTAGGTGATCGTCCCGAGGGACCCGTCGGCGAACCGGAGCATGACCTGAAGGTCCGCGCCACCTGGGGTCTGCCAGGCGTGCACCGCCACCGGAGGGTGGCCCACCCACGCGCTCAGGGTGTCGACGAAGTGCCCGCCCTCGCCGACGAACCGCGAGCCCTCGAGCTCCTCGTGGAGGTACCAGCTGCCCGCATCGAGACGGCCGGCATTGACCAGGTAGCGCGCACTCACCGGCCCCGCCCGCGGGCCGAACCGCTGCTGGAGATCGGTGAACAGCGGTGCGAAGCGGCGGTTGAAGCCCACCATCACCCGGTCGTTGCCGGTCCGCGCCACGGTCTCGACCACACGCTCGAGCTGCTCCTCGGTCAGGGCGAGTGGCTTCTCGACGAAGACCGCCTTGCCACGCTCGAGCGCCTTGCACACGAAGTCGGCATGGGAGTGGTGACGGGTCACCACGAAGACGGCGTCGAGCGTGGGGTCGTCGAGGACGACGTCCGCGTCGGTGGTGACGGTGTGGAAGCCGAACTTGCGCTGCGCGTTCGCCGCCGAGAGCGCCCTCGTCGTGCCCACCGCCCTCAGGGTGGCCTGCGGGTTCCTCGCGAGGTGGGGCAGGAGCATCGAGGTGGCGTAGTTGCCGGCCCCGATGAACCCGATGCGTACGTCCGGGTGGTCCGGCGCCGTGGTGGCGCGCCGCGTGACACCGGCCGTGTCGTGCAGAGTCCGTTCGGGGGCGGCGGCCGTCACGGACGGCTTCGGCTGCGGGTACTCCAGCAGGAAGCCGACGCCGTGCAGTGAGCCGCCGCGGAGCTGCTCGTAGACCGACTCGGCCTCGCCGATCGGGTAGACACCCGAGACGAGCGGAGCCACGTCGACGGAGTCACCGGCGATCAGGTCGAGGAAGCAGCCGAGGTTTCGGCGCTCGGTCCAGCGGACGTACCCGGCCGGGTAGTCGATCCCGTCGAGCTCGTAGCGGTCGTCGTACCGCCCGGGGCCGTAGGAGCGGGAGAAACGGACGTCGAGCTCCTTCTCGTAGTAGTCGTTCCAGGGCAGGTCGAGCCGGGTCTTGCCGATGTCCACGACGCGTGCCCGGTCCCGGGCGAACCGCGCGGCCAGCTCGACCGGCCCGTTCGAGGTGCCACCGGCCGCCAGGAAGACGTGGTCGGCACCGAGACCGCCCGTCGCCGCGAGCAACGCCTGCTCGACCTGGGCCGCGCCCTCCGGATCCGGCCCGGCGCAGGCCAGCGCCCCGGCCTTCTCCGCCATCCGGCAGCGCGCCTCCACGGTGTCGACACCGACGACGCGGACCCCGGCCGCCACGAGCAGCCGGACCGTCAGCTGGCCGATGAGGCCGAGACCGACGACGCACGCGGTCTCCCCGAGCTGCACCTCTGCCCGGCGCACGCCCTGCATCGCGATGGCGCCCACCGTCGCGAAGGCTGCGTGCTCGGGGGCGACGCCGTCGGGCACCTTGACGCACAGGTTCGTCGGGACCCAGTTCACCTCGGCGTGGAGGGCGAACTCGTTGCCGGCGGCCGCCACGAGGTCCCCGACGGCGAACTCCTCGGCGCCGGCCCCGACCTCGACCACGACGCCGCACAGCGAGTACCCCAGCGGGGTGTAGCTGTCCAGGCGGTCCATCGCCTTCTTGTACGTCGCCACCGGCCCCTGCTGTGCGACGGAGTCGACCAGCTTGCGCACCTGGTCCGGGCGGGCGCGAGCCTTGCCCAGGAGGGACAGCCGGGCCTCGGAGACCTTCATCATCTCGGTGCCGGTGGAGATCAGCGAGTACATCGTGCGCACCAGCACGCCCCCGGGCATGCACGCAGGCGCCGGCACGTCGAGCACCACCAGCTCGCCCGACCGGTAGTTCTGAGCCACCTGCTTCATGTCGCCTCTCCTTCGATCCTCGTCCGTGCGATGCCGTGCCGCCTCATGCGGCTCCGACCCCGGCCGAGCGTGCGTTGCGGTACCACAGCTCCAGGCTGAGGAGCTGCCAGATCTGCTTGGACTCGTCGCGTCGGCCGTTGCGCTGGTCCTCGATGAGCCGGAGCAGGGGCGCGCGGCGCAAGAACCCCGAGCCGACGAGGTCACCGGAGACGAGGACGTCGTCGACGAGCTCGCGCAGGTCGTTGGTGACCCAGGCGCGCAGGGGGGCGCCGAAGGAGGCCTTCGGCCGGTCGATGATCTCGTCGGGGATCCAGCTCCGCGCTGCCTCCTTGAGGGCGGCCTTCTGCACCCGGCCCCGGATCTTCGCCTCGCCGGGAAGGGAGAACGCCGCCTGGAACACGAGCGGGTCGACGAACGGCACCCGCACCTCGGTGGACGCGGCCATGCTCGCCCGGTCGGTGTAGGTGAGGTTGAGCCCGGACATGAACAGACGGGAGTCGGCCAGGCACATCCTGCTGACCTGGTCGGCGAGGTCGTTGTCCTCGTAGACCGTTCGGTGGTGCTCGATCACGCCGTCGACGTGCCTCCCGAGCGACGGGTCGAGCAGGTCGACGAGCTCGTCGCGGCCGTAGAGAGTGTAGCTACGGCGGAACGCCTCCTCCTCCCCGAGCTCGGCGAAGGTGAGGAAGCGCTGCGCCCAGCGCACCGTGCGGATCCCGCGACCGCGCACGGCCACGGGCAGCCGTCCCACGACCGGCTCGACCACGCCGGTCCTCACAGCACCGGGCAGCCGTCGGTAGCGCGCGCCGAGCAGGCAGGCGAGGTGCTTGCGGTAGCCGCCGAAGAGCTCGTCGGCGCCCATGCCGGACAGCAGCACCTTGACCCCGGCGGAGCGAGCCGCCTCGCACATCAGGAGGGTGTTGAGTGCGGCCGGGTCGCCGATCGGCTCGTCGAGGATGTCGACCATGCGTGGAAGCAGGTCGACGATGTCGGGGGCGATCTCGATCTCGTGGAGCGCGATGCCGAGGTGCGCGGCCATCTTCCGTGCGTAGTGCGCATCGTCGGGCATGGCCTCGAGCCGCTGGTCCTCGGTCCGGAAGGCGATGGTGTACGCCTCGATCGAGGGGTCGGCACGGTGGGCCAGTGCAGTGACGATGCTCGAGTCGAGGCCGCCGCTGAGGAACGAGGCGACGGGCACGTCGGAGACGAGGTGGGCGACCACGGAGGACTCGATCGTCTCCCTCAGGTCCGCGAGGGGGCCCCGTGCCGCGGCGGCGGCCACCTCGGCCGGGTTCCAGTACTCCCCGCGGACGCACGACCCGTCGCGGCGGTACTCCGCCCACGAGCCGGCGGGCAGCTTCTCGACGCCCCGCACCGCGTCGTACTGCTGGGGCAGCCAGTAGTACAGCGCGGAGGCAACCATGCCGGCGGGGTCGACGACGAGCTCGGGGCCGAGCGCGGTGACGATGGCCTTCAGCTCGGAGGCGAACACGACCCCCTCGCCGCGACGCATGACGTAGAGGGGCTTGATGCCGAGAGGGTCGCGGGCCAGGGTCAGGGTGCCGGTCGACTCGTCGTGCACCGCGAACGCGAACATGCCGCGCAGGCGGTGCAGCGACCTGGTGCCCCAAGCGCGCCACGCCTCGAGGACGACCTCGGTGTCGGAGCCGGTCGCGAAGGCGACCCCCTTGCCCTGGAGCTCACGCCGCAGCTCGCGGTAGTTGTAGATCTCGCCGTTGTAGCTGAGCGTCAGCCCGTCCTTGGTGAACGGCTGGTCGGACTCGGCGGACAGGTCGATGATCGAGAGCCGGCGATGCGCGAGCGCGACCGACGAGGTCGGGTCGACGATCTCGAGGACCCCGCACGCGTCCGGACCTCGGTGCGCCAGGCGGTCGATCATCGCGTTGGCGACCAGCTTGCCGTCCGGTTGTTGGAATGCCCCCGCCACTCCGCACACGGCTCAGCGCTCCGACGTGGCAGGGACGTCGTCGACGGCCGCCCCGGGACGGACGTGTCTGGCAGTCGTGAGGGCAGCCGTGCTTCGGCCGGTGAGCTCGTCGAAGACCGCGAGGTAGCCCCGCTGCTGGTGCTTCCAGGCCAGCTCCTGCTCGACGCGCGCTCGGCCGAGGCGCCCCATCTGCGCCCGCCGTCGCGGGTCGTCGACGAGGTCGACGATCGCCTGGGCGAACCGGTCGACCTTGTTGGGCTCGGCGTACACCGCCGCGTCCTGGGCCGAGACTCTCGTCTCGTGGAGGTCGAACGCGACCACCGGCAGCCCGAAGGCCATGTACTCCATCGTCTTGTTCATCGTGGAGACGTCGTTGAGCGGGTTCTTCGGGTCCGGGGACAGGCCGACGTCGGCGGTCGACAGGACGTCGGCCACCGTCTGGTCGGGCACCCGGCCGGTGAGCTCGACGTGGTCGCCGAGCCCGAGCCTGTCGCGCTGTGCGACGAGGTCGTCGAAGCAGTCGCCCGAGCCCATCAGCGTGAACGAGATGTCCTCGCGGCCCATGCGGTGCACGATGTGGTCGGCCGCGTCCAGGACGATGTCGACCCCGTCCTGGGGGCCCATCACGCCGATGTAGGCGACGAGGTGCTCTCGCCCACGTCGCAGCGCCGGCTGTGCGGGCACGGGCCTGAGGCGCTCCGGGTCGGGGCCGGTGCGCACCACGGTCACCTGGTCCTCGGTCTTGTCGCCCCGCTCGACGGCGACCTTCGCGTAGGACGCGTTGGTCGAGGTCACCCGGTCCGCCGTGCGGAACGTCGCCCGCTCGAGCATGAGCAGCCCCCGGTGAGGCAGCGCGGCTCCGTCGGGGAAGCGCGACTCGTACAGCTCGGGGCACAGGTCGTGGTGGTCGAAGACGAACCGCGAGCCGTCACGCCTGCGGAGCCACCGGGCCAGCGGCCAGAAGATGTCGGGCGGGTTGCAGGCCTGCACGACGTCGAAAGCGCCGTTGCGACGGGCCTTCACAGCGAGCCTGGCCGTCGCCAGGAAGGAGTAGGCGTACTCCCAGACGAAGCCCGCCTTGCTCCCGCCGGGGGCGTAGGGCGGGTAGGTGTGGATGGTGACCTCGTCGATGACCTGGTACGGCAACGAGTCCTTGCCGCGTGGGCAGATCACCGTGACGTCGTACCCTCCGCGGGTCAGCGTCTGGCACTCCAGCCACACCCGGCGGTCGAACGGCACCGGCAGGTTCTGGACGATGATGAGCACCCGGGGACGGCGTGCTTTCGGGTCCCGCTGGCGGGGGATGGTCACCATCCGATGCCCTCGTAACCCGGCAGCTGCTCGACGCGAGGGCCGAGCTTGCCGTGCAGGTCGAGCACCACGTCGGGCGAGGAGGCGATGAGTGCGTCGAGGAGGTTCGGGTCCGCGGAGCTGACCACCGCCACATGGGCGCCCTCGAGCGCCTCCTGGGGCGAGTGGGCGAGCAGCCGGTTCAGGTGGGGGAGCTTGGCCTCCACCTGTCGCTTGTTGGACCCCACCAGCCGATCGGGGTTCACGATCGGGTCGAAGATGCTCACCTCGAACCCCTTGCCGATGAGTCGCTCGGCGAGATCGACGTTCGGACTCTCGCGCAGGTCGTCCGTGTCCATCTTGAAGCTGAGCCCCAGGATGCAGACGCGACGGTGCTGCGTGGCGATGATGCGCTCCACGGCATCTCTGACGACCAGCTCGTTGGTCAGGCCGGTGCCGGCCAGGAGAGGTACGTCGACCCCGCTCATCCTGGCCATGTACTGCAGGGAGCGGAGGTCCTTGGGAAGGCACGACCCGCCGAAGGCGAAGCCGGGCCTGAGGTAGGTCGGTGAGATGTTGAGCTTGCGGTCCTCGCAGAAGATCTGCATCACCTCGCGGGCGTCCACGCCGTGGAAGCGGAAGACACGCGCCACCTCGTTGGCGAAGGAGACCTTCGTCGCGTGGAAGGCGTTGCAGGCGTACTTCAACGCCTCCGCGGCCTCGACGGTGACCTGGTGGATGTCCTGGCCGAGGAACGCGAACAGCTCGTCGAGACCCTCGCGGGTGCGCTCGTCACGGGCTCCGACCACGACGAACGGCGGGTCGAAGAAGTCGTCGACCCCACTGCCCTCACGGAGGAACTCCGGGCACATCCCCGTCCCCACGTCCCAGCCGGCCGGCAGGTCGACGGGATCGAAGACGGGCGCGACGACGTTCGCTCCCGTCCCGGGCGGGACGGTGCTGCGGACGACCACGGAGTGGAAGCCCGACTCCGGCGGCGCCGCGGTCTCCATCGCAGCCCGGAGGTCGCCGACCGCACGCGAGATGTAGGCCAGGTCGGTGCTGCCGTTGGCAGCCGACGGCGTGCCGACACAGATGAGAGACACGTCGGCGCGGTCGACGGCCTCGCGGGCGTCCGACGTCGCCCGCAGACGGCCCGACATGACGCCGTCGGCGATCTGCTCGTCGATGCCCGGCTCGACCACCGGGCTGCGGCCGTGCCGGACCGCCTCGACCTTCAAGCCGTCCACGTCGACACCGACCACGTCGTGGCCGCGCGACGCGAGGCCCGCGGCCGTCACGGTGCCGACGTATCCGAGTCCAAAGACAGCAACCTTCATGGGTCCCCCCCAGCGCAGGCAGTCACGGATTCCCCCTCGGGTCCGGAAGCCCCCCGGCAAGTCCGGACCCAGCCGACGATAGTGACGGCCTCGCCGGACGAACCCGCGATCGGACGGACATACCCAATAGAGGGGAGTTGGCTCAGGGACCGAGCGTGAATCCGCCCTGGTGAGCCCCGGTTTCTCCTCATTCCCTCGACCTGACGCGACCGGGCCGCGCACGATGGAGGGGACCGGGGGCTCAACCACCTCCGTCCACACCGTCGAGAGGCGACAAGCGTGACCAGCAGATCCGTTCGGCCGAGGTATCTGCTCGTCGTCGTCATGGTCCTCCTCGTGGTGCTGGGAGGATGCGTCGACTCGGGGTCAGGATCCGGGTCCGAGTCGCCGGACGGCGAGGCCCGCGGCCAGGACGAGATCGAGGCCGAGCGTGAGGTCGCGAAGTCCGAGGGTCGCGGGGACGGTGAGGATCCGGCGGCCGCCGATCTCGACGACGCCTCGGCGCCGGAGTCACCTCCCGTCGAGGTGTGCGGCAACGACGAGATCCTCGGCAACGGCCCCGCAGCGCCGCCCGACGGGTCGGTCGAGGTCCCGGCCGGTGACAACAGCTCGGTGGACTTCTCGCGCCCGGGCACGACGTACTGGTTCGCCCCCGGCGTCCACACCCTCGGGTCGGGAACCTACGCCAGCATCGAGCCGGGCTCGGGCTCCCGCTTCGTCGGCGCCCCCGGCGCGGTCCTGGACGGTGGCAAGGTCAACCGCTACGCCTTCACGGGCCACGGCAGCGACGTCGTCGTGGAGTACCTCACGATCCAGAACTTCGGCGCCGTCGGCGAGAACAACAACGAGGGCGTGGTGAACCACAACTCGGCGAGGGGCTGGACCGTCAGGTACAACACGATCAGGCACAACGCCGGCGCGGGCCTCATGATCGGCTCCGGCAGCGTCGTGCGCTTCAACTGCCTCACTCGCAACGGCCAGTACGGCTTCAACGCCTACAGCCCCACCGGCCCCGTGGACGTGACGCTCGACCACAACGAGCTGTCCCACAACAACACCTACGACTGGGAGTCGAGGATCGAGGGTTGTGGGTGCACCGGTGGCGGGAAGTTCTGGGCGGTCAGGAACGCCGTGGTCACCAACAACTACGTCCACGACAACAAGGGCGTCGGACTCTGGGCGGACAACAACAACCGGGGCTTCCTGATCGCCCTCAACTACATCGCGGACAACGACGAGGTCGGTCTCATGTACGAGACCAGCTACAACGCATTGATCCGTTTCAACACCATCGTGGGCAACGGCCACGTCGGCGGGCCCCGTAACCCTGGCTTCCCCACCGGCGGCATCTACGTCTCCGAGTCCGGGGCGGACAGCAGGGTGGAGACCCGGTATGGCGAAGCCCTCGAGATCAGCGGCAACCTGCTGCGGGACAACTGGTCGGGGATCGTGCTGTGGGAGAACGCCGACCGCTACTGCGGCTCTCCCGCCAACACCTCGACCGGGGAGTGCACGCTGGTCAACCCCCGGGCCGTCACCGAGCGCACCTGCAACGCCGACAACATCCGCGAGGAGCCCTACTACACCGACTGCCGCTGGAAGACGCAGAACGTGCAGATCCACGACAACGTGTTCGAGCACTCCCCCTCGCGGATCGGTCAGAGGTGCACCTTCGACAACGCCTGCGGCGTGATGGCCATCATGTCCAACTACGGCACCTACCCCGACTGGTCGCCCTACACGGCAAGGACCGTCCAGGAGGCCGTCACCTACGAGCAGGGCAACGTCTTCCGCGACAACACCTACCGGGGGTCCTGGCGGTTCATGCCCTTCGAGCAGAACAGGCTCGTGAGGTTCGAGGAGTGGCGAGACGCACCCTACGAGCAGGACGCCGGCAGCACCTTCGAGACCGGCTCCGAGTAGCTCTGCCCGGCCTTCCGGGAACACCTGGACCTCCTGGGTCGTTTGTACGGGTACCTGTCCGTAGGATTGGACTGTGGTCCGTCGAGCGGCGCCAGAGAGGGTGTCGCCCAGGGCCTCCAAGGAGGAGACCAACAGATGCAGAGCAGCAACCCGGTATTCGCGCGGTCGGAGGGCTTCAACGGCCGGCGTACCAGCCAGAGCGGCGTGACCTACCCCGGCTACGACCAGCCGTCCGCATACGGCACCGGTGCGCCGCAGGGGCAGGAGACATACGCCCCGGCCCGTCCGTCGGGCCCGATGACGATCGACACGGTCGTGCAGAAGACAGCCTTCACGCTCGGCCTCACCATTCTCGTGGCGGCCGCCACGTGGGTGCTCACCGGCGACCCGGCCAACCAGGCCGAGGCCAGCCGCCTGATGATGCTGTGGATGTTCGGCGCCTTCGCCGGGCTCGGCCTCTCGCTGGTGATCTCGTTCAAGAAGTCGATCAGCCCCGGCCTGGTGCTCGCCTTCGCGGTCGTCGAGGGCATCTTCGTCGGCGCGATGAGCAAGTACTTCGAGGCCCTGTGGCCCGGGATCGTCATGAACGCGGTGCTGGGGACCCTCGCCGCCGCCGCCGGCACGCTCGCGGCCTACAAGTTCTTCAACATCCAGGTCAGTGACAAGTTCCGGAAGTTCACCATCGCCGCGATGTTCAGCTTCGTGGGTCTGGCACTGCTCAGCTTCGTCCTGCGCCTCTTCGGCATGAGTGACCTCGGACTGTTCGGCTTCGGCGGAGTCGGCCTGGTGATGAGCCTGATCGGTCTGGTCATCGGTGTGTTCATGCTGATCCTCGACTTCGACTTCGTCGAGCGCGGTGTTGCCGCCGGGCTGCCCGAGGCCGAGTCGTGGCGTGCGGCCTTCGGCCTCACCGTGACGCTCGTCTGGATCTACATCAACATGCTGCGGGTCCTCGCGATCCTGCGCGGCGACTGACCCAGCTCGATCTACGAGGAGGAGGCCCCCTGGGAGACCAGGGGGCCTCCTGTTTGCATGGACACTCATGCCGCCTGCGGGCCCTAGACCTCCGTCAGGACGATGTCCAGATGCTTCCGGGCACCCCGAGCGGTCTCCCAGAAGGCGTCGGCCAGCCGGTCAAGGACCGGTGTCTCCGTGGGGAGCACCTCGTCCTCGACGCTGCGGACCGGGACCAGCTCGGCGAGGGTGCCGGCGAGGAACGCCTCGTCCGCGAGGTACATCTCGGTCAGCTCGACCGGGCGCCGCACGAAGGGCACACCTTCCTCCAGGCAGAGGCGCTCGATGATGTCGACGGTGATGCTCTCCAGGCAGCCCTCCGACGCCGGAGGAGTGAAGACCGTGCCGTCGCGGACGATCAGCACGCAGGACCCCGTCGCCTCACCCACGCGGTCGGCCGAGTTGAGCAGGAGCATGTCCTCGTATCCGCGGCGGCGGCCTTCGATGCGCGCGAGGCGGCCGACCTGGTAGTTCGCCGAGGTCTTGATGCGGGGAGGTTGCACCCGGTCGCCGGCACGTTTCCAGGTGCTGACGCCGACGTCGATCGGGCCCGGCCGCTGCTGCGGGAGCGTGTAGCCGGTGATCACGAGGTCGGTGACCGTGTCGAGGCCCCAGTGACCCTCGATGGCGAAGATCGTGGGACGCAGCCACAGGTCCCGCCCCGGCACCAAGAGCTGCTCGACGAGTCGCACGCAGGCCTCGGTGAACGCCTCGAAGGACGTCTCGAAGGGCAGGTGCAGCAACCGGGCGGACCGGGTCAGCCGGTCGTAGTGCTCTTTCAGCGCCAAGAGGCTGAAGGTGTCACCGCTGTCGTCCCAGTAGCCCTTGACGCCCTCGAAGACACTCGCGGACCGGATCAGGGCCTCACTCGAGACGTGGATCGTCGCATCCTCCCAGGGAAGCAGATCCCCGTTCATGAACACGTGACTTGGGCGCTGTAGCTGAACCATCTGTTCCTCGCTCCCGCTGCGGACAGGGCCGTGCACCTTCGGGCCGGCCCGAGGGACGAGTGTTGCACCGGGCTCTGACCCCCCGCGGTGCTATCGGCGCAATCCCACTCCGAAGTCCCCAGTCCCGGGGATACGGGTGCTGCGCGGACTCAGCCCGTGGCGGCTTCCTCGTCCGAGTCCTCGGCGGGCTCGCCGTCGTGCTCGGGTGCCTCCGAGGGGCCCTGCGGACGGCGGCGGCGGTGGCGCAGCAGCACCCAGCGGCCGCGCGAGCCTCGCTTGGCGCCACCGACCTCCGTGCCATCGACCTCGGTGCCCGGGGTCCTGGCCGCCTCGACGGCCGCGTAGGAGATCGGCAGGACGCCCTCGCCGCGGAAGGCCGCGGGCTCGAGGTCCTCGTCGGGGATGACCCCGACGGCGGCGAGCACCGACGGCAGCAGGACGGAGGCGAGGCTGGCGTAGCCGGTCACCGACGGATGGAACTGGTCGGGCCCGAACAGCAGCTTGGGGGAGGCGGAGAACTCCGGCCCGAGGATCGAGCCGAGCGAGACGGTACGGCCGCCGGCCTCGATGACCGCGATGGTCTGCCCGGCCGCCAGGCGGCGGCTCCACGCCCTGGCGACCTGGCGCAGCGGCGGCGCGATCGGCTCGACCGTGCCGAGGTCGGGGCAGGTGCCCACCACGACCTCGACCCCGGCCTCCCGGAGCCGGCGGACGCCCTGCTCGAGCAGGCGCACCGACTCCGACGGCAGGATCCGGTGGGTGACGTCGTTGGCGCCGACGAGGATCACCGCGACGTGCGGCTCCATGGGCAGGGCGAGGTCGATCTGAGCGTCGAGGTCGCGGGTCTTGGCTCCGACCAGGGCGAGCGAGCGGAGGTAGACGCGGCGGTCGGCGCCTTCGGCGAGGCCCGAGGCGAGGTGCGCCCCCGGCGTCTCGTCGACCTGCTCGACGCCGTACCCGACCGCGCTCGAGTCACCGAGGAGGGCGATTTTGAGGGCCGGCCCCGGGCGCCCCTTGCCGTACCAGCCCGAGGGGTCAGGCGTCGGGTCGTCGAGGGGTCCGCCGATGGTCCGGCGGGCGAGCCGGGCCTCGGCGGTCAGCACTCCCACCAGCGAGGCACCGAGGAGCGAGACCCCACCGCCGCCATAGGCAGCGGCAGCGGCCAGTTTGCGTGCAGCGGCTGCCTTCCCCACGATCCCCATGCTAGTGACCGGGCCTAGACTGACCAGCGTGCACTACGTGAACTCGCTCCTGGACCTGGTCGGCAACACCCCGCTCCTGCGCCTTTCGAAGACCACCGACGGCGCCGAGCCGCTGGTCCTCGCCAAGGTCGAGTACCTCAACCCCGGTGGGTCGGTGAAGGACCGCATCGCCCTGCGCATGGTCGAGGCCGCGGAGGCCGACGGCTCGCTCAAGCCGGGCGGCACGATCGTCGAGCCGACGTCGGGCAACACCGGCGTGGGGCTCGCGATGGTCGCCCAGGCCAAGGGATACAAGTGCGTCTTCGTGTGCCCCGACAAGGTCAGCGAGGACAAGCGCAACGTGCTCAAGGCCTACGGCGCCGAGGTGGTCGTCTGCCCCACCGCCGTCGCTCCGGAGCACCCCGACTCCTACTACAACGTCTCCGACCGTCTCGTCGGCGAGATCGAGGGCGCCTGGAAGCCCGACCAGTACTCCAACCCCAACAACCCGCGCTCCCACTACGAGACCACCGGCCCGGAGGTCTGGGAGCAGACCGAGGGCCGCATCACGCACTTCGTGTGCGGCATGGGCACCGGCGGCACCATCAGTGGCGTCGGCAAGTACCTGAAGGAGAAGAGCGGCGGCAAGGTCCAGGTCATCGGGGCCGACCCGCAGGGCTCGGTGTACTCCGGCGGGACCGGACGCCCCTACCTCGTCGAGGGGGTGGGCGAGGACTTCTGGCCCAGCACCTACGACGCGTCGATCGCCGACCGGGTCATCGAGGTCTCCGACGCCGACTCGTTCGCGATGACCCGGCGGCTCGCCCGTGAGGAGTCCCTGCTGGTCGGCGGGTCCTCGGGCATGGCCGCCTTCGCCGCCATCCAGCT
>DATHVS010000054.1:0-5006 GCA_035461195.1 Nocardioidaceae bacterium | reverse complement strand
CGCGACCTCGGCGTGACCGGTCACCTCGAGGTCGTCGAGGCCGAGGACCCCGTGCTCCTCGCGGACCGCCAGCTCGGCCGCCTGGGCCGCCGGGGGCCACGTCGAGCGGCCTCGGCTTCCCCCGAGGACGGTCTCGCCCTGCTCGGCGGCACGGACCAGCTCGAGGGCTGCCGCCACGTCTAGCCGGCCGTGCAGGGTCCCAGCAGGGAGCAGCACGCCGGTCGGGGCGAAACGGTGGCCCGAGGTGTGGGTCACCTCCCAGACCTGCTCATGACGTTCCGCGGCGACGCCGAGGGCCACAGGGCGCCCCTTCACGGCACAGCAGACGTCACGACGGCCGTTGGTGCACACGAGCAGGTGCACCCGTCGTGACGGCTGCAACGTGGGGAGCGACCGACGTACCCCCTCGGCGTCGCCGGCGCGGAGAGCCGCCCAGTCCGCTGCCAGCAGCGCAGCCGGCTCGTCGAGGCTGCCCTCGAGCAGCCAGGAGGACCCGGGCGTGGAGTGGGCGACGAGGACTCGTCTCGGCTGCTCGTGCGCGCTCGGCCCGTCGGCGTGAGGCCCTGGGCGTCGAATCAGGGAGGGGCGGACGTCGTGGCGAGCGGTGACCTCCTCCAGGGCGCGCCCCACCTCGGGGTCGAGGTGGCTGTCGGTGAACGCGCGGGGGCCCCAGGGGCCGTTCTGCTCTAGCGCGACCCATGCCACGGCGTACGGGGCGGTGCCCGCCAGGGGCTCGCCGGCCGCCAGCGACCCGTCGCTGCAGGTCCGGCCCGTCATCCGGCGGCCCGGGAGTTCCGGAAGGTGACGAGGGCGAGCGCACCGGCGGCGACGGCGCAGGCCGCGGCGCCGACGAAGACCGTCTGCAGCTGGGCGAGGCCGGCCTCCTTGAGGAGGGTGGTGTACTCGGCGCAGCGCGTCGCACCGTCGCAGACCTCGATGGGTGGGGGCAGGTCGACCTGCACGCTGTAGTAGCGCCGCAGGCCGATCGTGGTGAGCGCGGAGATACCGACGAGCATGCCCACCATCCTCGCAACCACCAGCAAGGCGCTCGCGACCCCGTGCACCGCGGCGGCCGTTGCCGCGAGCAAGCTGGCGTTCACGGGGGCCAGGGCGAGGCCGAACCCCAGCCCGGCCATGACCAGCGGAACGGTGGCCACTGGCTCCTCGAGGCTGGTCAGGCCCCACGTGCTCATCCACGAGAACCCGACCGCGGCGAGCAGCATGCCGCCTGCCGTGGTGACGCCGGTGGGGATGAGGCGCACCAGGTAGCCGCCCACCACGGCGCCGACCGGAAGGGCCACCAGCAGTCGCAGGAGCACGAGCGCCGCCATGAGCTGGGAGTCGGGGTACACGGTGATCCGCGCGAAGAGCGGGATGTCCACGAGAGCCGCGATGAGCGCCGCGCCCACGAAGAAGCTGACCAGCAGGGCGCCCCACGCCGGTGTCGCGGCGAACGCCTGGTGGGGGACCAGCGGCTCGGCGGCCCGACGCGTGTGCCACCAGAAGAGCACCATGGCCACGGCCGAGCCCAGCAGGAACCAGGGGCCCGCGGGCGAGAAGACCTGAACCTCGGGCTCCGCCGTGGCGAAGGCGAGGATGACCCCACCCAGCGAGACCGCGAGAAGGGCCGCTCCGGTGAGGTCGGCGCGGCGCCCGACGTCGGCCCAGCCCCGCAGAGCCAGCAGCGGGCGGGCGGCCGAGAGGCTGCGTACGACGAGGGCGGCGACCGTCACGTAGAACGCGAGGGCCACCGGGGTGAGCCACCGTGAGCCGCCCACGACCGGGAGAAAGGCCAGACCTGTGGTGACCCCGCGGGTCAGTACGGCGGGCTCGAGGAGGACCAGGGTGAGCAGGAGCAGCCCGAGCCCGGTCAGGACGATCGAGGCCGCGTCGGGCAGCTTGCGGCGACGGGGTGGCCGGCTCCCGGAGGACAGGGCGGCGGCGAGGACGAGGCCGACCGCCAGGTTGATCCAGAAGATCGCCTCCCAGTCCGCCGTTGCGAGCACGAGTGCTCCGTACAGCGGCCCCAGGACGCTGCCGAGCTCCTGGACCGCCCCCACCACGCCCAGGGGAACACCGCGCCGCGACGGGGGGTACATGTCGGCGACGAGCGCCAGCGTGGCCGGCACGAGCCCGCCGCCGCCGACGCCCTGGAAGAACCGGCCGACGACCATGCTGGTCAGGTCGTAGGAGGCGGCGGTGACCAACGAACCGAGCGCGAACACCACCAGCGAGCCCACCAGGACCGGGACCCGTCCTCGAAGGTCCGCGACCCGGCCGATCAACGGCAGCATCGCGACGTAGCCGAGCAGGAAGCCCGAGATGATCGGCGCCGCCCGTTGGAGCTCGTCGACCGCGAGGCCGGCGCCGCTCATCATGTCCGGCAGCGCCAGGACGACCACGTAGGTGTCCGCGGCGGCGAAACCGACGGCGACAGCGGCGAGGCCGAGAAGCAGCCGGGGGCTCGTGGTCACGGCAGGGCGATGTCCCGGGAGGTGTCGTACTCCTCGAAGGTGATGGTGTAGGTGACGTCGTCGGTCTCCGGGTAGAACGGCCCGGTCAGCACCGCCTCACGCAGGCGGTCCTCGTCGTCGACGGTGAACCGTGCCTCGAAGTCGTCCTCCGGCGCGGCGCTGGGGATGATCGAGGCGACCACGTCGCCCGGCACGGTGCCGGTGTAGCTGGAGAGCACGTTCTCACCGCTGCGCACCTGGGGGCCCTCCTCGACTCCCTCGGCCGCAGTCAGCAGTGAGGACAGCCCCCCTTCGGGCTGCATGAGGCGGGCCGGGTCGGGCGCAGCGTAGGCGGCGGGGTCGATCTCCACGAACTGAGTGGTGAACGGCAGCTTCGCGTAGACCTTGCCCTCAGCTGCCACGACGGGTACGTCGGCCGTGATGCCCCCACTGATGACCTTCAGGTCTCCCTCGAACGCCGGGTCGTGCGTGCCGACGCCGTCGGCGTTCAGGATGCCGTTCACCGTCGGCGGCAGCTTCTCGGTGGAGAGGGTCACGCGGACCCCCGAAGTCTCGTCGAGGTTGGTCTTCGCGGCGGCGAGCACCTCCTCCGGGGAGGAGCCCTCACCTCCGCCGTCGCCGGAGCAGCCTCCCAGGACCATCGTGGCTGCGAGGGCACCCGCGACCAGGGCACGTCGGGTCAGGGTCATGATCTCAGCCTTTCACGTCGACCGCACCCGGGTGCACGGCGCCCGCGGGGGACGAGCATGCGACGATCGGCTGCGCGGCAGGCACCCCCGACCCGTCCCGACGTCCGCCGGCCTCCGGTAGATCGACAGGGGCCCCGCTCGAGGCCGCGGCCAGCGCCGGACCCGGCCCCGCCCAGGCGAGCACGAGCGTGTCCTCGCCCTTGAGGAACCTGTGGCAGCGCACGCCGCCGGTGGCACGCCCCTTGACGGGATACTCCGAGAACGCGGTGACCTTCACCGACCCCGCCTCGGTGCCCGGCAGCGCGGTGCTCGACCCCGAGACGGTGACGACGACCGCGCTGTCGTCCGCGGTGAACGCGGTGAACGAGACGACCCGCTGACCGGCGCCCAGCCTGATGCCCGCGACACCGCCGCCGCCCCGGCCCTGTGGCCGGACGTTGTCCGCCGAGAAGTGGAGCAGCTGGGCCTCGGAGGTGATGAAGCACAAGGTCTCCCCGCCCGTGCGCAGCTCTGCGGCGCCCACGACCTCGTCGCCCACGGCGAGCCTGACCACTTCCCAGTCCTCCCGGTTGCTCAGGAACTCCGGGATCACCCGTTTGACGACGCCTTGGGCCGTTCCGAGCGCGAGCCCGGGGGAGTCGGCGTCGAAGGAGGAGAGGGTGAGCACCCGCTCGTCGACCTCGAGCGAGAGGAACTCGCTGACCGGCGCCCCGCCCTGCAGGTGGGGCGCGTGGGCGGTTGAGGGGAGGGTGGGCAGGTCGAGCACGTCGAGCTTGACCAGTCGGCCACGGTTCGTCACGGCCCCCACCTGGCCGCGGGCGGTGGTGCGCACCGCTGACACGATCACGTCGTGCTTGCTGCGGCCGCCCTCCGTGCCAGGGGCCTCGAGCCCGGTGGTGCGGGCGAGGAGCCCCGTCGAGGAAAGGTAGACCACGCAGGGGTCGTCGGCGACCTCGAGCGGAACCGACGTGGTGACGGCCTGCCCGGCGGACTCCAGCAGCACCGTGCGCCGGGGGGTCCCGTAGGTCTTGGCGACGTCCGCGAGCTCGTCCGAGACCAGCTGACGGAGCAGCTTCTCGTCGGCCAGGATCGCGTCGAGCTGCTCGATGGTGGCCACCAGCTCGTCCTTGCGCTTCTCGAGCTCGAGACGGGAGTACTTCGTCAGCCTCCGCAGCGCCATGTCGAGGATGTAGGTCGCCTGGACGTCGCTGAGGTCGAAGACGTGCATGAGGCGGTCCTTGGCCTCCGCGGCGTTCTCGCTGGAGCGGATCAGCTGGATGACCTCGTCGATGTCGAGGATCGCGACGAGAAGGCCCTCGACGAGGTGAAGCTCGTCGGCGGCCTTGCCACGGCGGAACTTCGTCCGACGACGCACCACGTCGTACCGGTGGCCGAGGTAGACCTCGAGCATGTCCTTCAGGCCGAGGGTCTTCGGCTGCCCGTCGACGAGGGCGACGGCGTTGATGCCGAAGTTGTCCTCCATCGGGGTGAGCTTGTAGAGCTGCTCGAGGAGTGCCTCGGGGTGGAAACCGTTCTTCACCTCGATGACCAGGCGCAGACCGTTGCTGTGGTCGGTGAGGTCCTTGACGTCGGAGATGCCCTGGAGCTTCTTGGCCTGGACCATCTGCTTGATCCGCTCGATGACCCGCTCCGGACCCACGCCGTAGGGCAGCTCGGTGACCACGATGCCCTTGCGACGGGCCGTGACGCTCTCCACGCGGGCGGTCGCGCGCATCTTGAACGAGCCCTTGCCGGTCTCGTAGGCGTCGCGGATGCCGTCGAGACCCACGATCTTGCCGCCCGTCGGCAGGTCCGGGCCCGGGATGAACCGCATCAAGGCGTC
>DATHVS010000053.1:0-21770 GCA_035461195.1 Nocardioidaceae bacterium | reverse complement strand
GCCTTGAGCTGGCGCACCAGGTTGGTCGCCTGGGCCACGGGCACCCGCGCGGCGGCGCCGGCGGAGGTCTTCCACGCCGAGGCGGTCATGCCGGCCGCCCGCCGCTCGGGGACGAGCACGCCGTGGGCGCCGAAGCCGGCCGCGGAGCGGACGACCGCACCGAGGTTGCGTGGGTCGGTGACCGAGTCGAGAGCGACGACGAGCGGCTTCTCGCCCATCTCCGCGGCGAGGTCGAGGAGCTCGCCGGGGTGGGCGTACTCGTAGGCCGGGACCTTGGCGGCGAGGCCCTGGTGGACCGCGCCCTGGGTCAGCCGGTCGAGCTCGTTGCGCGGGACCTCGAGCAGGGAGATGCCCCGCTCGGCGACGACCCGGAACACCTCGCGCAGCCGGCCGTCCCGCTCGGCCCCCTCGGCGACGTACACCGACGTGACCGGCATGTGCGCCCGCAGCGCCTCGACGACGGAGTTGCGCCCGGCGACCCACTCGCCGTCGGCCGGCCTGGGGGGTCGCTTGGGCCGGGCCGCCTTCGTCCGCTCCACGCGCTGCTTGGCCTTGTAGGCCTTGTGGCCCTCGCGGTCCTTCGCCTTCGGAGTCGGGCCCTTGCCCTCGAGCCCGCGGCGTACACGACCGCCCGAGCCAGCGGTCGGGTTGCCCTTGCCGGACTTCTTGACCGCGCCTCGACGCGAGGAGTTGCCTGCCATGGTGGATCAGCCTTCGATCTGGTGCTTGGAGGGTGTCGGCGTCACAGGGACCATTTGGGGCCCTGCGGGGTGTCCTCGAGCTCGAACCCGGCCGACTTGAGCTGGTCGCGGATCGCGTCGGCCGCGACGAAGTCCCTGTCGGCGCGCGCGGCCTCGCGCTGCTCGAGCAGGCCGGCCACGAGCGCGTTGATCGCCGCGGTGAGCTTCTCGTTCCGTCGGCTGCTGCCGGCGGACCAGTGCGGGTCGAAGGGGTCGAGACCGAGGACGTCGAGCATGCCGCGGACCGACGCGGCCGTCCCTCGCAGCGCCGGCGAGTCCCCGGCGGCGATCAGCTTGTTGCCCTCGCGCACGACGTCGTAGATCGCGGCCACCGCGGCGGGCGTGCCGAGGTCGTCGTCCATGGCCTCGCCGAACTCCGCGCAGTGCACGCCGCGGTCGGGCTCCTCGCCGATCACCTCGGCGGCCCGGGTCAGGAAGTGCTCGATGCGCCGGAAGCCGGCCGCGGACTCCTCGAGGGCCTCGAACGAGAACTCGACGATGGAGCGGTAGTGCGCGGCGACCATGTAGTAGCGCAGCTCGATGGGCCGCACCCGGTCGAGCACGGCCGGGACCATCAACGAGTTGCCGAGCGACTTGCTCATCTTCTCGCCGGCGGTGGTGATCCAGGCGTTGTGCAGCCAGTAGCTCGCGAACCCGTGGCCGGCCGCACGCGACTGGGCCTGCTCGTTCTCGTGGTGCGGGAAACGCAGGTCGACCCCGCCGGCGTGGATGTCGAACGCCGAGCCGAGGTACTTCAGCGACATGGCGGAGCACTCGATGTGCCAGCCGGGCCGGCCCGGCCCCCAGGGCGAGGGCCAGGCGGCGGTCGCGGGCTCGGTCTCCTTCTTGTGGCCCTTCCACAGGGCGAAGTCGCGGGGGTCGCGCTTGCCGCGAGGGTCGGCGTCCTCGGCGGGCTCCATCTCGTCTACCTTCTGCCCCGACAGCTCGCCGTAGGTCGGCCACGACATCACGTCGAAGTAGACGTCGCCGGACCCGTCCGTCGCGGCGTAGGCGTGGCCCCGGGCGACCAGCTGCGAGATCAGCTCGATCATCTCCGGGACGTGTCCGGTGGCGAGTGGCTCGTAGGTCGGGGGCAGGACGTGCAGGGCGTCGTAGGCACGCCCGAGCTCACGCGTCATGGCGTAGGCGAGGTTGTACCAGGGGCGGCCCTGCTCGGCGGCCTGGGTGAGGATCTTGTCGTCGATGTCGGTGATGTTGCGGATGAACGCCACGTCGTACCCGCGTGCGGTGAGCCAGCGGCGCAGGATGTCGAAGTTCACCGCGGACCGGACGTGACCGACGTGCGGCTCGGACTGCACGGTCAACCCGCACAGGTAGATCCCCGCCTTGCCGTCCTCGAGGGGGACGAAGTCACGGACCTCGCGGGTGGCGGAGTCGTAAAGCCGAAGAGTCACCCCGCAATCCTAACGAGCGCGCGGCACGGCTCCGACCACGCTGCGGACGGGACAGGCGGATATCTCTGTGGCTGTTGTGAAAAGAGTGCCGCAGGGGACGTGGTTCACCTATCGTGAAACGGTGCGAACTCATCAGCGGGCCGCCCGCCGCCTGACCGTCGCCACGACCGCCGCCGCGTTGGTCGTGCCCCTCACCGTGACCGGACCGAGCGCGTCGGTCGCCTCCGCGGCCGAGCCACCGGCCCGCCAGATCACCTACCACCAGTGGCACACCCAGAAGCAGTTCACCAACGGCCGGTTCGCCGGCACGCGCGCGAAGCGCGGGATCCTCCGGCTCACCGACCCCGTCGCCACCCGGCGGTACGTCGACCCGCACGGCAAGCCCACGAAGCGCTACGACGTCGGCCGCTGGGTGTCCCCCTGGCGCAAGACGAACTACTCCTTCACCGAGCTCATCCCGTCCTGGAAGGCCGTCACGCCGCGCGACTCCTGGGTGCAGATCCAGGTACGGGGTCGCAGCGAGTCCGGCCGCCTGAGCAAGTGGTACACCATGGCCAACTGGGCATCGGGAGACGCACGGTTCCACCGCACCAGCCTCGGTCCGCAGACCGACGACCTCGCCGTCGTCGACGTCGACACCCTCAAGGCGCGCTACTCCATGGGCTTCACCGGCTGGCAGATGCGGGTCGTGCTCCTGCGCAGGACCGGCACCAAGGCGGTGCCGAGGGTCCACACGATCGGGGCGGTGGCCTCGCGGCTGCCCTCCACGACCCGGGTCCCCCCGACCAAGCCCGGCGTCGCAGCCGGAAAGACGATCTCCCTCCCCGGCTACTCGCAGATGATCCACCGCGGCCACTACACGAAGTACGGCGCCGGCGGCGAGGCCTGGTGCTCGCCCACCTCGGTGTCGATGGTGCTCGGTGGGCTGGGTCGGCTGCCTTCGGCGCAGGAGACTTCCTGGGTACCGGCCGGCCACCCCGACCCCTGGGTCGACCACGCTGCTCGCGCCCACTACGACTACGGCTACAAGGGCGCCGGCAACTGGTCCTTCAGCACCGCCTACGCCGCGACGAAGGCCGACATGGCGTTCGTGACCCGGCTGAGACACCTGCGGGAGGCGGAGAGGTTCATCGCCGCCGGGATCCCGCTCGTGGCCTCGGTCAAGTTCGGCCGCGGCGAGCTCTCCGGGGCACCGATCAGCGCCACCAACGGTCACCTGCTGGTCATCGTCGGGTTCACCGAGTCCGGGGACGTGGTGGTCAACGACCCGGCCGCGCCCGACAACCGCAGCGTGGTCCGCACCTACAAGCGTGCCGAGTTCGCGAACGCCTGGGTCCCGAAGTCCGGCGGGCTCGTCTACGTCATCCGCAACCGCGACACCCAGCTGCCGGCGACCCGGACCAAGAACTGGTGAACCGGCACATCCGGTTCGAGAGCTGGATCGGCGCGCGCCTGGGTGCAGGCGAGCACGAGGGCACGTCCGTGGTCGAGGGCGCTCTGGTCCTGGAGTTCCCGCGCGGAGCACGGGAGTACGACGACCCGCACGGTGGCCGCCCTCCGGCGAAGTACGAGGTCGCGTGCTGGACCTCGCCGGCGATCGCGCCGGGCTTCTGCTTCTCCGAGCTGGTCTCCTCCTGGAACGCCCGCACCCCGCCGGGCACCTGGATCGAGGTTTCCCTCCGGGTGACCACGACGGCGGGCCCCACGACGCCCTGGTACGTCATGGGGCGCTGGGCCGAGACCGACCAGGACATCGCGCCGACCTCCGTGCCGGGCCAGCGCGACGAGCGCGTCCGCGTCGATGTCGACCGGCTGGGCCTGGTCGAGGAGGGCGCGGGGGCGTCGTACCAGCTGCGCGTCTCGCTGCTGCGCCGTGAGGGCTGCTCCGCGACCCCGGCCGTGACGCTGCTGGGGTGCGTGGCCTCCGACGTGCGCGCCGGGGAGCACGAGGCGTCCTCGATGCGCAACGGTGCAGCGGGGATCGTGCTCGACGTCCCGACCTACTCGCAGCAGCTTCACCTCGGGGAGTACCCCCAGTGGGCCGGCGGCGGTGAGTCGTGGTGCTCGCCGACCTCGACGTCGATGGTCCTCGAGCACTGGGGTCTGGGCCCCTCGAGCCACGACTACGCCTGGGTGGAGCCCACCGTCCCGGACCGGTTCGTGCCCTACGCGGCCCGGCACACCTTCGACCACGCCTACGACGCGCCGGGGAACTGGTCCTTCAACGCCGCCTACGCCGCCCGGTTCGGGGCGACTGCCTTCGTCACCCGGCTGCGCTCCCTGGCCGAGGCGGAGCTGTTCGTGAGGGCCGGGATCCCGCTCGTGGTCGGCGTCGCGTTCACCCCGGACCAGCTCGACGGCGCCGGCTACACGACGACAGGCCACCTCGCGGTCGTCGTCGGCTTCGACGAGGACGGAAACGTGGTCTGCAACGACCCTGCCTCCCACGGGACGCCGAGCAACGACGCGGTCCGTGCGACCTTCGACCGGGCGCAGTTCGAGCGCGCCTGGATGCGCTCCGCGGGCGGCATCACCTACGTCATCCGCCCGCCCGGCCTACCCCTGCCTCAGCCGCCGGCCGAGGCCAACTGGTGAAGCACCGCCAACGCTGCGTCCTCGCCTGAACGGACCGCGCCCTCCATGTAGCCGTTCCACACCGGGGAGCATTCCGCTCCCGCCCAGTGGACCCGGCCGACCGGCTCGCGGAGGGCGTGGCCGTAGTGGGTCCACACGCCCGGTGTGAAGTGGGCGCCGTAGCAGCCCCGGGTGAACTCCTCGGCCATCCAGTCGCGCTCGACGAACTCGCGCGGGTGTGCCGCACGGTCCCCGAAGTAGCGGACGAAGCAGCCGAGGACGGCCTCGCGCCGCTCCTCGGGGGTACGCCGGGCGAGACGACGCCCGTCCCCTGCCTCGACGAACCCCATGAGCACACCGGGCGTTCCCGACGGCGGGGAGTTGTCGAAGGTGACCTTGACGGGGCCGGTGTCGGAGACGGTCTGGCCGTTGAGCCCCGCGGCGCGCCAGAACGGCTCGTCGTAGACGGCGTAGGTCTTGATCACCGAGCCGGCGGGGAGCCGCTGGGTGAGCTGGTCGCGCCACGACGGCAGCGGCGGGTCGTACTCCAGGCGACCGGCCAGGGTCGGGGGCAGGGTGACGATGACGTGGCTTCCGGCGACGGCCTCCCCGGACCGGGTGGTGACGGTGACACCGGCCCGGTCCTGCGCGACGGTGCGGACCGGGTCGCCGAGGCGCACCCGCCACCCGAGGGAGGCGGCCATCGCCTCGGCGATGCGGATCGAGCCGCCGACGATCCGGTCCTGCTGGGCCCCTCTGTCGGTCGAGACCAGCGTCTCGAGGTCGGTGCCGGAGTGCGTGTAGAACAGCGCGTGGAGCAGCGACATGTCGGTCGACTCGGCGGCGAACACGGCCTCGCACACCACCCGGAAGTAGGCCCGGCCGGTCGGGGTGCGCAGGTTGCGGCGGATCCAGGTCTCGAAGGTCTGTGCGTCGAGGACGTCGGCGTCCGGGGTGGCCCACGGCTCGGTGAGGCCGACCCTGTTGGCCAGGCGGTCGAACCGTGCGAGTCCCCGAGCCAGGTCGGCCAACGCGAACACCCCCAGCCGCGGGGTCGCGCCCCTGCACGAGGAGACCCTGGACTGCTTCCCGCCGAGGTCGAGCAGCAGCTCTCCCTCGTCGTTGTGGGTCCGGAAGTGTTGGAGGCCCAGCTCCTCGACGAGGTCGTACATCCGGTTCTGGGTGGGGCCGATCCACTGCCCACCGAGCTCGATCGGGGTGCCGTCGCCGAGCACGTGCCCCTCGGTTCGGCCGCCCACCCGGTCACGGGCCTCGAGGACGACGACGTCGCGCCCCTCGGCCGCGAGCCGGCGGGCCGCAGCGAGGCCGGCCAGACCCGCACCCACGACGACGACGCTCATGCGGCCACCTCGTGGCGGATCCGGGCGCCCCGGTCGATGTGGTTCCAGTAGCGGCGCAGCCACAGAGGCCTGTGGTCAGGCAGGTTCGCCCCGACCAGGTCGGCGAGCCACCTGTCCTCCGCGGCGTCCGCAGCCTCGAACGCCTCGACGCCTCGGGGTGGGTCGGTGATCCAGCCCGCCTCCATCCGGTCGCGCTCGGCGACGAACCGGGCCAGGGAGGCCGGGTGGTCGCGCAGGGTGAGTCGGTGCAGCCGCTCGTGGCGCCACCAGCGGTACGCCGGGTCGTACATGTTGCCCGGCACCGCCTCGGGGTCGACGTCGAGGGCCTCGGTCACGCGCACCGGCTTGAACACCGACGTGCACGGCGCCGACGTGCCGGTGACCCAGTGGAGCTGGTCGGAGGGGTAGCGCAGGTCTGCCACCCACGACGCCGTGCTCTGTGTGGACGTGACCAGGCCCCCGGCGTGAGCGCACGGCGCCGAGAGGGCCCCGTTGACCGGGGACCAGTCCGGACCGCCGGAGGGTCCGTGGTCGCGCAGGGCGGCCATGAGATCCGCGGGGACGGCCGCCCGCGACGCCGCGTGCTCGGTGCGCGTCCGCCTGGTGGCACAGGCGGCGACCCGTCCCCGCACCGGGTCTGCGTGTTTCTCGGCGAACCCGGAGATGGTCAGCCCGTTGCTGATCGACCGCCCCGGCCCCGTCACGTCCTCGGTCGCCCAGCGCCGCCCGGCCGTCTCCAGGACGACAGCGCCGAACGGGTCGGCGACGATGAAGGAGTTGTCGTAGGTGAAGCGCGGGTGCTCATGGCTGCACGACCCGCCCTGCCCGTGCTCCTCGAGCAGGCCGACGATGACGCCCACGGCCTCGTGCGCGGTGGCCGCCCGCTCCAGCCCGAGCCGGACGAGGTCCATGCCGAGCAGCGGCGAGGGGGCGCCCTTGTCCCGAGGGTCCTTGGCGCCGCGCGTGAACACCGCCTCGTTGCCGATCACCACACCGTGCTCGTTGGCGCCCATCTCGGCACCCCACATCCACCACGGTTGGCTCAGCAGGACCCGATGGGTCTCCTCGACCTGCTCGACGGTGCTCCAGGTGCAGCGCAGCGTCGTCCCCGGCTCGTGCCGCTGCCCGTCGTACCACCGGAGGACCTGCGCCTCATTGGCGTCTCGGTCGCTGTTCTTGGCGAACAGCACGCCGTCGGCGGTGAGGCTGACCATCGTGTCGCACATGGTCCGCAACCTACTCCCACGCAGCCGCCGTCACCGGCCGGCTCGCACGTCCTGGACGGAGCGAGAGAGCAGACAGAACTCGTTGCCCTCGGGGTCTGCGAGGACGACCCAGCTGACGTCCGCGCCCTGCCCCACGTCCGCACGTCGCGCACCGAGAGCCAGCAACCGCTCGAGCTCCTCAGCGGTCGTCAGGCCGTCAGCGCGTAGGTCGAAGTGCAGTCGGTTCTTGACTGTCTTGCCTTCTGGCACGGCCAACACGTCGATGGTCGGCGACGACCCGTCAGGTGGCGCGATGCTGATTCCCTCGTCGTCCTCCTCCACGACGTGCCAACCGAGGACGGCGCACCAGAAGTCGGCGACAACGCGTGGTCTCACGGCGTCGATTGCGATGACAGCTAACCGGCTGGACATGGCAGCATCCTGGCACGGACGGCAGCGAGACAGCGGCTATCTGTCTCCTGGACGCACGACCCGGCCGGCCCGAGCAGCCGGCGTCGGCGAGTCAGGACCCGGCGGTGAAGTCGACGCTGTGCCAGCCCGTCGCCCCGTCGGGGAGGACCCCGCTGCGCACCCCCGTCTGGGTGTACCCGCTCCGGTCGGTCGCTCGGACGGCCAGCGTGTGCTCCCCCGCGGACATCGCCAGCGTGGCCGTCCACTGCACCCACGTGTCCACGTTCGGCACCCGGCCGAGGTCCGCCTCGGCCCAGGCGCCCCCGTCGAGGCGGTACTCCACCTTCTCGATGCCGGTGTGCTGCGCCCACGCGACGCCGCCGACCCGGACGCTGCCGGCTCGCACCTGCGATCCTGACCGGGGTACGTCGATGCGCGAGGAGGTCTTCACCGGCGCCTGCTCGGCCCAGCCGCGGGAGGTCCAGTAGGCCGTGAAGTCCTCGAAGCGGGAGACCTCGAGGTCGACGAGCCACTTGGTCGCCGAGACGTAGCCGTACAGACCGGGCACGACCATGCGCACCGGGAACCCGTGCTGGATGGGCAGCGGCTCGCCGTTCATGGCGAGGGCGAGCATCGCGTTGCGGTCGTCGGTGAGGACCTCGAGCGGGGTGCCGCAGGTCCAGCCGTCCTCCGAGGTCTGGAGGACCGCGTCGGCCCCGGGACGCACCCCTGCCTCGGAGAGGACGTCGGCGACTCGGACGCCGCTCCACCAGGCGTTGCCCACGAGGTCCCCGCCCACCTCGTTGGAGACGCAGCAGAGGGTGACCCAGTCCTCGGTCAGCTCTCGCTCGACCAGGTCCTCGTAGGTGAGCACCAGCTCGCGCTCCACGAGCCCGTGGACCCGCAGCCGCCACTCCGTCGGGTCGACGGTGGGCACCACGAGAGCGGTGTCGATCCGGTAGAAGTCGGCGTTCGGCGTACGCCAGGGGGCGACCCCCTCGACCCCTGCCTCCGCTCCGTCGGGCACCGCCCCCGCTCGGACCGGGAGCCGCAGCAGCGTGCGGGCGGTCTCGACGCCGCGGCGCGCCGCCCCCGCCACCTGGCCCACCGCGCCGACGGCGACTGCGGCCACGGCGACCGCCCCCGCGGTGACGAGGAACCGCCGGCGGGCCTGGTCCGGCTCGTGCTCGCGGTGCTGCTTGAGGAGCTGGTCGTGGAGGATCGGGAGCAGGACCACCCACGTCACCGTGCCCGCGACCACCGGCATTGCGTCGTACGCCGTGGCGCCCGGCCTGGTCAGGACGGCCACCGCGCCGATCGTCCCGAGGCCCACGAACACCAGGGCGGCGAGCCCGGCCCCGCGCTGGGTGAGGGCACCGGCCCAGGCCGAGAGCGCGAGCAGGCCGAGGAACACCCCGGCGACGAGGATCGGCTTGTCGTACTGCCCGGTGAGCGCGATCAAGGTCTCGGCGAGCGGACCGGGCGTGATCTCGATGATCGCCTCCGCCACGGCGACCAGTGGCGTGGCCCGGAGGGTGAGCAGCATCGTGACGGCGTGGCTCACCGCCAGCCCGGCGAGGCCGACGACCAGGCCGAGGAGGGCGTGCTGCGTTCGGGGAGCGGACGTCACACCCCCATGTTCGCCCATCGGCGGCCTGTGGACGGGGGTGCGGCATGATCGGCACGTGACCAGGACTCATCGGATCGGTATCGGCACCGACGTGCACCGCCTCGTCGACGGCGTACCCATGCACCTCGCCGGCCTGTCCTGGCCCGACGAGCCGCAGGGACTCGAGGGTCACTCGGACGCCGACGTGGCCGCGCACGCCGCCTGCGACGCGCTGCTCTCCGCAGCGGGGCTCGGCGACCTCGGCAGCAACTTCGGCACGAGTGCGCCGGAGTGGTCGGGCGCGTCCGGCTGCACGATGTTGGCCGAGACCGCCCGGCGGGTGCGCGCGGCGGGCTTCGAGATCGGCAACGTCGCGGTGCAGGTGATCGGCAACCGACCCAAGCTCGCTCAACGTCGCGCTGAGGCGGAGGCGGCGCTCGGCGACGCGTGCGGGGCGCCGGTGACGGTGTCGGCGACCACGACCGACGGGCTCGGGCTCACCGGGCGGGGCGAGGGCGTCGCCGCGATCGCCACGGCCCTCCTGCTGTAGACGAGACCGGACGGCTCAGCTCTCCGCGAGCCGTCCGAGCTCCTCGCCGAGGGCGTCGTCGATGACCTTGTGGAGCTCGTCGCGGAAGACCGCGAGCACCCCCTGCGAGGCGACGGGCAGCAGGGTGCGGATGCTCTCGAGCATCGCGGGCCAGCGGTCCTCCGGCAGCCCGGCTTCCACGAAGGGCTTCCACAGCTGGGCCCGGAACTCGTCGACGAAGCGCTGCGCGATGACGTGGAGGTGGTCGCTGAGCAGCGGGAGGAGGTCGAGCACGGAGGCGCGGTCGAGGCCGAGTGCCATCGCCTTGGCGCCGGCGCGGACGACGAAGGGCCTCAGCAGCCTGACCCGCGACTCGTCGACGTGCTCCACGAGGCCGGCCTCCTCCAGCCGGTCGAGGTAGCCGGTCTCCTCGTCGACCCCGGCGAGCCGCAGCAGGGCCTCGACGGTCATCTCCTCGGGCTCCTCGGTGTGCACGAGCGGGTCCTCGAGGGTGTGGAGCAGGTCGAGGGCGTGGCCGGCCGTGGCGGTCGACTGGCGGCTCAGCACCTTCTCGACGGCGGCGAGCGTGTATCCGCGGTCGAGGAGGTCGCGGATGAGCTGGAGCCGGCTGACGTGCTCGGGTCCGTAGTAGCCGGTGCGACCCACGAGACGGGGCGCGGGGATCAGCCCGCGGCCGGCGTAGGCGCGGACGTTGCGCACCGTCATGCCCACCGACGCGGCGAGCTGGTCGATGGTCATCTGCTGGGTCGTCTCGGGGAGCGCAGTCACCACGTCATCCTCCCAAACACGATGCGGGCAGGCCCTTGACATGCTTTGTCCGATATGTGCCATCCTGGATGTTACATCACAAGTGTCACATAACGGACCACTGTCGGACCCCGTCGACCCCGACCCCGCGGAGCCCCCATGACGTCCCTGTCGCGCCTGGCCGCCGAAGCGCCGTCCGCCGGCGGCGCCCCCTTCGACCAGATCCTGGTCGTCAGCGGCTTCACCGCCGCGGTCTACGCCGTGATCCTCTGGGTCCTGGTCCGGGAGCGCACCGGCCACACGACCCTGGTCGGTCGGGCCGCCGACGCCGTCGCCGCCCGTGACGGCAGCCCGCGCTGGTTCGCCCTGCCTCTCGGCGTCGCCGTCGTGGGCGCCCTCTCCGGGGCGGTCGGCCTCTACTGGGACGTCAGCTTCCACATCTCCGCGGGCCGAGACGAGGGGCCGCTGGCCAACCCCGCCCACTACTTCATCTTCTTCGGCCTGATCGCGATCTTCGCCGGAGGAGCGCTCGCCCTGGCCCTCGCCGACGACCACCTCCCCCGGCGTACCCTGCGGATCACCCGCTCCTGGCGGGTCCCGCTCGGCCCGACCATCGGCACCGCCGTCGCGGTCTTCGCGCTGCTCGGCTTCCCGCTCGACGACGTGTGGCACCGGCTGTTCGGCCAGGACGTCACCGAGTGGGGCCCCACGCACGTGCTGATGATCGGCGGCGTCCTGATGCTGCCCTACACGATGCTGCTGACCTGCGCCGAGGCCAGGCAGGTCGGGCCTTCGCGGGTCCGACCGTTGCTCGAGTGGCTGGCGATCCTGATCCTTGCTGCGGGCCCGGTGGCCTTCCTGCTCGAGTACGCCTTCGGCGTCCCCCAGTTCCCCCTCATCAACGACCCGGTCGTGCTCACCGTGGCGACCGTCGTCACCTTCACCCTCGCGATGTACCGCGGGCTGCGCTGGGTCGTCACCATCTGGGCCGCCCAGGCCGGCCTGCAGCTGATCCTGGTCGCACTCAACGTCTGGGCCTTCGACGCGCTCACCCCGTGGCCCCCGATCCTGCTCGGTGGGGCGCTCGTCGCAGCGCTCCTGGCCGGGCGGGCGCGGCCGAGTGTGGCGTACGGCGCGGGGGCCGGTGTCGCCATGACGATGGGCATGCTCGCGGTGGAGTACTTCTGGACCCAGGCCACGCGCCCGATGCCCTGGCCCGCGGAGATGATGCCGTGGGCGGTCCTGTTCGCCGGCATCACCGGTGCGGGCATCGGCGTGGTGGCCACCTGGATGCACCAGCAGCTGACCGCCGTCGCCGGCGACGATGCCGCGGAGGTGGCCCGGGCACGCACACCTGTGACCCACACAGGTCGCTGGGCCCTCGCCGCCGCTCTCGCGATCGTGGCAGTCTTCGTCGTCAACGTCCCCCCTGGCCATCCCGAGGGCGGCACGGTCGACGTCACGGTCGGCGAGGTCAGCGACGGTCGAGCCCACCTCACGGTCGAGCTGGACCCGGCGCTGGTCGAGGACGCCTACTGGTTCGAGGCCCTGTCCTGGCAGGGCGGCGGGCAGGTCCGAGGCAGGCTGGTCCCGGTCGAGGACGGCGTCTGGCGAACCGATACCCCGATGCCCGTCGACGGCAGCTGGAAGACGCTGATCCGCCTGCACACCCCGCTGCACGACCTCGCCGCTGCCCCTGTCTACCTCCCGGCCGACCCGGCCATCCCGGCGGAGGAGCATCCCGCCGTCAGCGGGCCCCGCGACCTCGTCGAGGAGAAGCTGGTGCTGCGACGCGAGGAGAAGCAGGACGTTCCAGGCTGGCTGTGGACCACCGGCTACGGCGTGGTCGGCGCGCTGTTCACGGGCCTCTTCGCCACGGTCGCCATCGGCTACACCGTCGCCGGGAGGCGTGGCCACGGGGGCTCCGGCTCCCCCGGAGACGGCGGCCGGACCCCGCGGCTGGTCCGCCGGCTGGTCGGGACGGACGCATGAGCCGGCCGAGCACGACCCGTCTGCGCACCCACGACGGTCTCGTCCTGCACGTGCACGTCGAGGGCCCCGCCGACGCCGAGCTGACCGTGGTCCTCGCACACTGCTGGACCTCCGACCACGACTCGTGGCGCTACCAGGTGCGCGACCTGCGGCACCGCTTCGGCGACTCGCTGCGCGTGGTGACCTACGACCACCGGGGCCACGGTGCGTCGCAGCGGACGCCGAAGCACGCGGCGACCATCGACAACCTCGGTCGGGACCTGTCGGACCTGATCGACGCCCACGCCTCCGACGGCGACCTCGTGCTCGGCGGCCACTCCATCGGCGGCATGACGCTGATGGCGCTCGCGGAGCGGCGGCCCGAGCTGTTCGCCGAGCGGGTGCGGGGCGTGCTGTTCGTGGCGACCTCGGGCGGCTCGCTGCACGAGGTGACCCTCGGCCTGCCGCGGGTCGGCGACCGGGTCCGCGCACAGATCCCGCTCGTGCTGGCCATGCGCTCGCAGATGCTGAGCCGACGTCAGCGGCGGAAGGCTCCGATGGTGGAGGCCCTGGTGGCGCGCAGGTTCCTCTTCGGCGACGACATGCGGCTGCGCGACCACGCGCTCGCGGTGGAGGGGATCATCAACACCCCGGCCGCCTCGATGCGCGGGTTCTTCGAGGACATCATGCTGCACGACCGGATCGAGGGGCTCTCCGCGCTGGCGGGGGTTCCCGTGCACGTCATGGTCGGCGACAAGGACCGGCTCACCCCGCCCTCCCACGCCGAGCTGCTCGCGGAGAAGATTCCCGAGGCCCGGCTGACCGTCGCCCCGGGGGCCGGGCACATGCTGCCGCTGGAGTGCGACGCCCGGGTGACCGAGGCCCTCGTCGAGCTCGTCGAGCAGGCTCAGGCGACCCGGGCGCGCCGCGAGGTCGGCGCCGTGCGCCTGGCGGCCTCGAGGTGGCGCCGGACGACCAGCTCCGCCGTCAACGGGTGAGGCCCGAGCAGGTCGGCCACCGCCACGGCACCCTGGGCCCTCGCCGCCGCCCCCGCCTTGGTGGCGAAGTGTCCGGGCGCGAGCAGGTAGGGCGACACGGCTATCCGACGATGCCCCTCGGCACGTAGCCGCGCGAACACCTCGGGCACCCTCGGCCCGACCCCGCCGAGGCAGGCCACCCGGACCGGCGCCCCCCACCTGAGGCGGAGCAGGCGGCCTGCTGCCCGCGCGTCCGCGCTCGCAGCCGGGTCGTTGGAGCCGGCCACGACCAGGACGACGGCGTCTGCCCGGCCGGCCCCGGCAGCGCGCAGCTGCATCGCTGCGGCGGCCGCGAGCAGCGGGTGCGGCCCGAGGGGCCGGGCCAGGGTCACCGGGTGCGGGCTGAGCCGCGCCGTCTCCGGGAGGTCGTGGTTGACGTGGTGGCCGGTGGACAGCAGCAAGGGTACGACGACCGAGGGTCCCTGGGCCGAGGCCGTCACCGAGCTGTACGACGGCTCGCGCAGCTCGACGTAGGACTCGACCACCTCGACCTCGGGGAGCCGCCGTGCCACCCGGCGCACGAGCTCCCTGACGACCGGTGGCCCTGCCTCGTCGCGGGTCCCGTGCGCGACCGTGACCAGTCGCGGTCGGTGCATCTGCATCTCCTCCTCCTAAGGTCCTGTGGCTCCTGAGGTCATGTGGCCGGCAGCCGGTAGCCGCGCTTGACCACGGTCTGCACGACCCGGGACCCGACCGCGCTGCGTAGCCGCGCCACCGCCACCTCCACCGCGTGCTCGCTGGCGGCGTGGCCGCTGGGCAGGTGGCCCATCAGCTCCCGCCGCGACACGACGTTGCCGGGCCGTTGGGCGAGGGCCCGCAGCACCGCCAACGGCGCCGGGGACAGGCGCACGTCCCTGCCGTCGACGCACACGCGCTCCCCGTGCAGCAGCAGGCGTTGGTCGCCCAGCCGGATCTCGGTCCCGCCCCGACGGCTGGGCAGCTCCACCTCGAGGGTGCGGACCATGGCGGTGAGCCGGGAGCGCGTCGGCTGCACGACCGGGACGCCATACATCGCGAACGGGGCTGCGGTGACCGGTCCGACACAGGTGGCGAGCACCTCGGTCCGGAACGCCTCCAGGACCTCGGTGCGACGGCCGCTTGCGACGGCGGCGTCCATCAGGATCTCGGCCGCCGGCGCGCTCGTGAACGTCACCGCGTCGACTTGTCTCTGCGCGACCAGGTCGACCATCGCGAACATCGCGGCCTGGTCGTCGGCGGGGTTGCACCGGTACACCGACACGACCTGCACCTGCGCCCCCTGCACCCGCAGTGCGTTGGCGACCACCGACAGCGACTGCCCGTGCTCCTGTACGACGATCCGCCTGCCGGCGAGGCTGCCGGTCCGCAGGTAGGCGAGCACGTCCTCGAGGCACTCCGACGGCGGGACCCACGTCTCGTGGAGGCCGTGTGCGCGAAGAGCGCCGACCGCCTTGGGGCCGCGGGCGACGATGCTCGCCCCGGACAGGGCGGCGAGGAGGTCGGGCAGGAGGTCCCATGCGCCGGCGGCCTCGAACCACCGCCGCAGCCCGAGACCGGTGGTGGCGACGAACACCTCGGGGGGCGCGGCGATGACGGTCTCGGTGGCCGCCCGCAGCGTGGTGTCGCAGGTGGCCTCGATCGCGAGCGCGGGCGCATGCTCCACCTGGGCGCCGCGCCGCTCGAGGAGGCCGGCGAGCTCCTCGGCCTTCCGCGCCGACGTGATGCCGACCCGGAACCCGGACAGGGGTCCGCTCATGGCGAGGCCCTTCGCGGCCCGACGAGGACCACCCCTTCGACGACCTGCACCTCGTAGCTCGCGACGATCACCTGGGGCTCGTCGAGGCAACGACCCGTGCGCAGGTCGAAGGCGTGCTTGTGCATGGGCGAGGCCACGAACGGCACGTGCTCCCCGTCGACGTCGCGGGTACCGACGATGCCTCGGGCGAGGACGCTCGCGCGGCTGAACGGGTCGTGGTTGCCGAGGGCGTAGACGGTGTCGTCGTGACCGCGGAAGACCGCCACCGCCTGTCCGTTCACGAGAGCAGCGGCCCCCCGCTCGACCTCGAGCTCGGCCAGCCGGCACACGCGCGTCCAGGTCTCGGTGGTGGTCATCGCAGCGTCTCCACCGTCTCGGGCGTCCCCACCGGGATCGACGTCGCGATGACCGGGCGGATCTGCTCGCGTTCGGTGGCGAACTCGATGGTCGGGTCAGGTGTGCCGGGTGCGTTGACGAAGGTCACGAACCGGCGGAGCTTGTCGGGGTCCTCGAGGGTGGCCCGCCACTCGTCGAAGTAGGTGTCGACGTGCCGGGCCATGTCCGCCTCGAGCTCGGCTCCGAGGCCCAGGGCGTCGTCGACGACCACCTCGCGAACCCGGTCGAGCCCACCCTCGAGCGAGGCGATCCAGGTGCTCGTGCGCTGAAGCCGGTCGGCGGTTCGGATGTAGTACATGAGGAAGCGGTCGACGTACCGCACGAGCGTCTCGGTGTCGAGGTCGGCGGCGAGGAGCTGGGCGTGCGCGGGGCTCGCGCCGCCGTTCCCCCCGACGTAGAGGTTCCAGCCCTTCTCGGTGGCGATCACGCCGAAGTCCTTGCCGCGGGCCTCGGCGCACTCGCGCGCGCAGCCGGAGACCCCGGCCTTGATCTTGTGGGGCGAGCGGAGCCCGCGGTAGCGGTTCTCCAGGTCGATGGCCAGCCGCACCGAGTCCTGGACGCCGTAGCGGCACCAGGTCGACCCGACGCACGACTTCACGGTGCGCAGCGACTTGCCGTAGGCATGGCCGGACTCGAAGCCCGCGTCGACGAGCCGTCGCCAGATCGCGGGCAGCTGCTCGAGGCGGGCACCGAGGAGGTCGATCCGCTGACCACCGGTGATCTTGGTGTAGAGCCCGAAGTCGCGGGCCACCTCGCCGACGACGATCAGCTTCTCCGGCGTGATCTCGCCGCCGGGCACCCGCGGCACCACCGAGTAGGTGCCGTTGCGCTGGATGTTGGCGAGGTAGGCGTCGTTGGTGTCCTGGAGCGCCACGGTGCTGGGGTCGAGCACGTGACCGCCGAGCTGGCTGGCCAGGATCGAGGCGACGGCGGGCTTGCAGACGTCGCAGCCACGGCCACGGCCGTGGGCGGTGACGATGTCGTCGAAGGTGCGGTAGCCGTGCACCGCGATCACGTCGAAGAGCTCCTGCCGGGTGAGGTCGAAGTGCTCGCAGATGCCCGTGGCGACCACGATGCCGGAGGCGGCGAGCCGCTCGTCGAGGAGGTTCTTCACGACCGGCACGCACGAGCCGCAGGTCGAGCCCGCCTTCGTGCACTTCTTCAGGCAGGCGACCGTGTCGCAGGCCCCGGCGTCGACCGCGCCGCAGATGGCGGCCTTCGTGACGTTGTTGCAGCTGCACACCACGGCCTCGTCGGGCATCCCCGCTGCGGCACCGGCCTGCCCCGTCGACGCCGGGAGGATCAGCTCCTCGGGGTTCTCCGGCAGGGCGAGGCCCGAGGCCACCATCGGGCGCAACGTTCCGTAGGCCGAGGCGTCGCCGACGAGGATGCCGCCGAGCAGACGGGTGGCGTCCTCGCTGACGACGAGCTTCTTGTAGACCCCGGCGACGGCGTCGGAGAGGACCAGCTCCAGGGACCCCGGCGTGGTCGCGAAGGCGTCCCCGAAGCTCGCGACGTCCACGCCGAGCAGCTTGAGCTTGGTGGACATGTCGGCGCCGGTGAAGGTCCCCTCACCCTCGAGGAGGGCGTCGACGACGACCTCCGCCATGGCGTAGCCAGGGGCGACGAGCCCGTACATCGTCCCGCCCGGCGCCGCGCACTCCCCGATCGCGAAGACGTGCGGGTCCTCGGTCCGGCAGCGCTCGTCGACCAGGACGCCGCCCCGCTCCGCCACGGCCAGCCCGCAGTCCCGGGCGAGCCCGTCACGCGGTCGGATCCCGGCGGAGAAGACCACGACCTGTGCCTCGACGGTCTCGTCGGCGAGCTCGAGCCCCGTGGCCCTGCCGTCCGCTGCCGGGAGCACCCGTCGCGTCGCCGCGCCGGTGTACACGTGCACGCCGAGGCTCTCGATGTGGCGCACCAGCGTGGTCCCGCCCGCCTCGTCGAGCTGGACCGGCATCAGCCGGGGCGCCATCTCGACGACATGGGTCTCCAGGCCCAGCTGCACCAGGGCGTTCGCGGCCTCCAGCCCGAGCAGCCCGCCCCCGACGACGGCTCCCGACGTGGCGGTCGCGGCCGCCTCACGGATCGCTTCGAGGTCCTCGATGGTGCGGTAGACGAAGCAGCCGTCGAGGTCGTGGCCCGGGACGGGAGGAACGAACGGAGCGGCCCCGGTCGCCAGGACGAGCACGTCGTAGGCGACCTCCTCCCCGGTGTCGAGGACGACCGTGCGTCGTGTCCGGTCCACGCCCGTGACTGCGGTGCCGGTCCTCAACCGGACCCGCGGGTCGTCGTACTCCCCCTCGGGCAGGAGCGAGAGCTCGTCGGCGCTCGAGGCCGCGAAGAAGGAGGTGAGGGCCACCCGGTCGTACGCCGGCCGGGGCTCCTCGCCCACGACGACGACGTCGTACCGCTCGGTCAGGCCGCGCTCGACGGCGGCCTGGACGAACCGGTGGCCGACCATGCCGTGGCCGACGACCACCAGGCTCTGGCGCAGATGCGTCATGGGATGCGTCCTTTCGGTTGGGTTGAAGGTAGGAGGGGCAGGTAAGCCCTGGGTCTCTGGGATGTTTCGGTCGTGAAAACCAGTTCTCACAGCGGGTCGAAGGCGCCGACCAGCTCCTTCACGACCCCGGTGCACCCGCCGCACCCGGTGGTGGCGCGGGTGTCCGCCACCGCCGAGGCGAGATCGGGACATGCGCGGATCCGGCCCGCGGTCACGCCTGCGCACGCGCACACCTCCGTCTCGTCCGGCAGGGGCGCCGTCTCGGCGGGCGCGTCGCCGGCCAGCAGCAGCCCGGGCTCGTCGGGGCCGAGGACGGTGCGGCGGTCGAACAGCTGGGTCAGCAGGCCGACCCGCGACAGGTCACCGACCAGGACGGCGGCCTCGACGACTCCCCCGCGGACGACGAGCTTGCGGTAGCTCCCGGTCAGCGGGTTCGCCATCACCACCGCCGCCCCCTCGGTGCGCTCGGGGTCGCCGAGGACGGCCACGTCGAGGCCGCTCGCGCGGAGGCGGGCCACGGTGCGCGAGCCGTCGTACCTCGCCTCCTCCCCGGCCAGCACCGCCGCCAGCACCCGCGTCTGCTCCCACGCCGGCGAGACGAGCCCGTCGACCCGCCCGCCGTGCTCGGCGCAGTCGCCGACGGCATGGACACGCTCGTCGGTCACCGAACACAGCCGTGCGTCCACGACGACGCCGCGGCGGACGAAGAGCCCGGCCCGCCGGGCGATCGCGGTGGCCGGCCGCCCGCCGGCGGTGAGGACGACGAGGTCGGCGGGCAGGGTGTAGCCGTTGTCGAGCCGCAGGCCCGCGTCGCTCATCCGCACCGCGCGGGTGTGGGTGTGCACCTCCGCGCCGAGCTGTCGCAGGCTGCGCGCAAGCAGCGCCCCGGCCTGCTCGCCGACCTGGGAGGAGAGCAGGTGGGAGGTGCCCTCGACCACGTCCACCTCGAGACCGCGAACGCCGAGGGCCCGGGCCACCTGGAGGCCGAGCAGGCCGCCGCCCACCACCACGGCCCGGCGTGCCCCAGGGATCGCGACGTCGAGACGGCGGCAGTCGGCAAGGGAGCGGAAGGAGTGCACCTTCGGGTGCAACCGGCCCTCGGGCGTCACCACGCCCCGGATCGGCGGCAACGTCGGGATGGAGCCCGTGGCGAGGACCACGCGGTCGTAGGGCAGACGCCGGCCGTCCTCGAGGACCACCTCGCAAGCGGCCCGGTCGAGCTCGGCGACCCGGGTGCCGACCACGAGCCTCACGCCCCTACGCCCGAGGAGCGCCGGGTCCTGGAGGGCGATCTCGCCCTCCGGATGGGTCCCCTCCAGCACCGCCGAGAGGAGGATCCGGTTGTACGCCGGAGCGGGCTCGTCGCCCACCACCGTCAGCTCGAGGCCAGTCACGTCGCGGGCGAGGAGCTCGTCCACGAGCCGGGACGCCGCCATGCCGTTGCCCAGGACGACGACCCTCATGCGGCCTCCACGGCGCAGGCGCAGACCTTGAGCTCCGGCATCCGGGATGTCGGGTCGAGGGCGTCGTTGGTCAGCAGGTTCGCGCCGACCCAGTGGAAGGGCACGAACACCGTGTCGGGCCGGATCCGCTCGCTCACGCGGGCGGGGGCTCGCATCTCCCCACGACGGGTGCTGACCCGGACCCGCTCGCCGTCGGCCGCCCCGACCCGGGCGGCGAGGAGCGGGTGCATCTCGACGAAAGGACCCGGGTCGTCGAGGTCGCGGACCCGGCGGGTCTGGGCGCCCGACTGGTACTGCGCGAGGATCCGGCCCGTGGTCAGCTGCAGCGGGTAGTCCGCGCACGGCTGCTCCGCCGGGCCGCGGTGGGTCACCGCGTGGAACCGGGCCCGCCCGTCGGGGGTCGCGAACCGGTCGAGGAACATCCGCGGCGTCCCGGGGTGACCGTGGTCGGGGCACGGCCAGAACACCCCCTGCTCCTCGACGAGGCGGGGGTGGTCGATGCCCGCGTAGTCGGCCGGCCCGCCCGCCGAGGCGCGGCCCAGCTCGGCCAGGACCGCCTCCGGGTCGGTCTCCAGGACGACCGGGGACCCGAGCCGCTCGGCGAGCCCGGCGAGCACCTCCAGGTCGGTGCGCACCCCCTCAGGCGGCTCGACCGCCTGGCGCCTCAGGATCACCCGGCCCTCGAGGTTGGTCATCGTCCCGGTCTCCTCGGCCCACTGCGTCACCGGAAGCACGACGTCGGCACGGGCTGCCGTCTCCGACATGACGGTGTCGGCCACCACCAGCAGGTCGAGCGCGTCGAGGCGCCGCGAGACGTGGTGGGCGTGGGGTGCGGAGACCACGATGTTCGACCCGTGCACGAGCAGCGCCCGAGGGCCGCCGTCGGTCCCCAGAGCGTCGAGCAGCTCGTAGGCCGACCACCCCTTGCCCGGCAGGTCGGCCGGGTCGACGCCCCAGACGGCCGCGACGTGCTCCCGGGCGAGGGGGTCCTCCACGGAGCGGTACCCCGGGAGCTGGTCGGCCTTCTGGCCGTGCTCGCGGCCACCCTGCCCGTTGCCCTGGCCGGTCAGACAGCCGTAGCCGGAGTACGGCCTGCCGCACTGGCCCAGCGCGAGCGCGAGGTCGATCCAGGCCAGGACGGTGTCGGTCCCCTGCGCGTGCTGCTCGGCGCCCCGGCCGGTCAGGACGACCACCCGCTCCGCCTCGCCGAGGAGGCGGGCCGCGGCCCGCACCTCGTCGGCCCCCACGCCCGTGACCCGCTCGGTCACCTCCGGCCACCACGACGCCACCGAGCGTCGCACGGCGTCGAAGCCCACGGTCCGCCGGTCGACGTACTCCTCGTCGACCCAGCCGCCCGCCACGACGGCGTGGAGCAGGCCGAGCGCGAGCGCGAGGTCGGTGCCCGGCACGGGCTGGAGGTGGACGTCGGCGCGTTCGGCGGTGGCGGTACGACGGGGGTCGACCACGACCACCTGTCCGCCCCTGTCGCGGAGCCGGTCGAGGTGACGGGCAGCGGGCGGCATCGTCTCGGCCGGGTTGGCCCCGACGAGGACCAGCACGTCGGTCTGCTCGACGTCGGCGAGGGGGAACGGCAGCCCCCGGTCGAGCCCGAACGCCCGGGTGCCCGCTGCCGCAGCCGACGACATGCACCAGCGGCCGTTGTAGTCGATCTGGCTCGTGCCGAGGACGGCCCTGGCGAACTTGCCCAGGGTGTAGGCCTTCTCGTTGGTCAGTCCACCTCCACCGAAGACCGCGACCGCGTCGGCGCCGTGCTCGGCCCGGACCGCAGCGAGGCGACCCGCGACGAGGTCGAGCGCCTCGTCCCAGGACGCCGCCCGGAACGCGCCGGTGGCGCCGTCACGGACCAGCGGCGCGGTCAGCCGCTCGCGGTGCCGCAGGAGGTCGGGGCTGGTCCACCCCTTGCGGCACAGCCCGCCCTCGTTGACGGGGAACTCCGCCCAGGTCTCCACCGCGGTCCCGCGGCCCCGGCGGGTCAGCCGCATCCCGCACTGGAGCGAGCAGTAGGGGCAGTGGGTGGCCGTGCCGGTCG
>DATHVS010000052.1:0-5664 GCA_035461195.1 Nocardioidaceae bacterium | reverse complement strand
GATGTTCCAGACCGGCATCAAGGTCATCGACCTGCTCACCCCCTACGTCCAGGGCGGGAAGATCGGCCTGTTCGGCGGTGCGGGCGTCGGCAAGACGGTGCTCATCCAGGAGATGATCGCCCGTGTCGCGAAGGACCACGGCGGTGTGTCGGTGTTCGCCGGTGTCGGTGAGCGCACCCGTGAGGGCAACGACCTGATCGTGGAGATGGAGGAGGCCGGCGTCATCGGGCAGACCGCCCTGGTGTTCGGCCAGATGGACGAGCCGCCGGGCACGCGTCTGCGTGTGGCGCTGTCCGCGCTGACGATGGCGGAGTACTTCCGCGACGTGCAGAAGCAGGACGTGCTGCTGTTCATCGACAACATCTTCCGCTTCACCCAGGCCGGTTCCGAGGTCTCCACGCTGCTGGGCCGCATGCCGTCCGCAGTGGGCTACCAGCCGAACCTCGCCGACGAGATGGGCCAGCTTCAGGAGCGGATCACCTCGACGCGTGGTCACTCGATCACCTCGATGCAGGCGATCTACGTGCCGGCTGACGACTACACCGACCCGGCACCGGCCACGACGTTCGCCCACCTCGACGCGACCACCGAGCTCTCGCGTGAGATCGCCTCGCTCGGTATCTACCCGGCGGTCGACCCGCTCACCTCGACCTCGCGGATCCTCGACCCGCGGTTCATCGGTGAGGACCACTACAACACCGCGATCCGCGTCAAGCAGATCCTGCAGCGCAACAAGGAGCTCCAGGACATCATCGCGATCCTCGGTGTCGACGAGCTCTCCGAGGAGGACAAGGTCATCGTGTCCCGGGCCCGTCGCATCCAGCGGTTCCTGTCGCAGAACACCTACGTCGCGAAGCAGTTCACCGGCATCGAGGGTTCGACGGTCCCGATCGAGGACACGATCGAGGCCTTTACCAAGATCGCCGACGGCGAGTACGATCACGTCGCGGAGCAGGCCTTCTTCATGTGCGGTGGCCTCGACGACGTCGAGCGCAAGTGGGCTGAGATCCAGAAGAACCTCTGAGGTTCTTCCCACGATCGACCCCGTCCCCGCGGGGTGCCGGTGCTGACACCGGGCCTCGCGGGGCGGGGTCACCAGACCAACCAACTGTCATCAACATGAGGAGTCCGCGTGAGTGACGACCTGCTTCACGTCGAGCTGGTCGCAGCCGACCGGCTCGTGTGGTCGGGGGAGGCCACCATGGTCATCGCCCGCACCACCGAGGGTGACGTCGGCGTCCTGCCGAACCACGCTCCGATGCTCTCGCTGATGGTGGACGGCGTCGTCGACGTGCAGACCGCTGACGGCGAGACCTGGGTCGCGGCGGTGGACGCCGGCTTCCTGTCGGTCGCGAACAACCGGATCTCGATCCTCTCCGAGCACGCGGAGATGTCTCACGAGATCGACCTCGAGAAGGCCCGTGCCGACCTCGAGCGGGCCCGGTCCGCCGGCGAGTACGAGTCCGAGGCCGAGGCCGAGGAGGCCATCCGCCGCGCCGAGGCTCGCATCCGGGCCGTCGAACGGGCATCCTGAGATTCTCGCTGGGTACAGGCTGACCCGCCGGAAGGACCCGAGGATGCGGAGGCGATAGATGCCGTGGTGGGCGTGGCTGCTCGACGCAGTCGGTGTCCTGCTGCTGCTCGTCCTGCTCTACGGCATCGCCCTGGTGGTACGTCGTCGCTGGATTTCCCGCGACGGCGGGACCTTCGAGTTCAGCGTCCGCGTCCGGTCCGAGAGGGCCGGGCGCGGCTGGGTTCTGGGGGTGGGTCGCTACAGCGGCGACGACCTGGAGTGGTTCCGGATCTTCTCCCTCGCCCCCGGGCCGAAGATGCGGTTCTCCCGCAGTGACCTGGACTACGTCGGACGCCGAGACCCCGAGGGGCCGGAGTCGTACTCCCTGTACTCCGGCCACACCATCGTGCTCTGCGAGACCCCGACGGGTCGGCTCGAGGTGGCGATGAGCCCCGCTGCCCTCACCGGCTTCCTGGCCTGGCTCGAGGCGGCCCCTCCCGGCCGGACCATGCGGCGCCGCTGAGACGGATCGCTCGGGAGTCGGTCAGCGCTCTCAGCGTTCGCCGCCGGGCTGCCAGAGGACGTCGCCCTGCGCCCGGTTCGCGTGCCGGGCGAGGATGAACAGCAGGTCGCTGAGCCGGTTGAGGTACTTGATCGCCGCCACGTTCATCGACTCCCCGTGCTGCTCGTAGGCCGCCCAGGCGGCCCTCTCGGCGCGACGGGTCACCGTCCGGGCGACGTGGAGCAGCGCCGCCCCCGGCGTCCCGCCGTTGAGGATGAAGGACCGGAGGTTCTCGAGGTCCTCGTTGTAGCGGTCGCACCAGGCCTCGAGGCGGTCGACGTACTCCGGCTCGATGCGCAGGGGCGGGAACTCCGGGTTCTCGACGACCGGCGTGGCGAAGTCCGCCCCCACGTCGAACAGGTCGTTCTGGATCGTCCGCAGGATCTCGACGACGTCGTCCTCGAGCCCACCGAGCGCGATGGCGGTGCCGATGTGGGCGTTGGCCTCGTCGACGTCGGCATAGGCGTGGAGCCGCAGGTCGTTCTTCGTGGTCTCGCTCATGTCGCCGAGACGGGTCCGGCCTGCGTCGCCGGTGCGGGTGTAGATACGAGTGAGGTTGACCATGGTTCACACCCTAGGGCGGCGACGTGCCCAGGGGCAGGGGCGGCGGCGTGGGATAAGTCGCAGTATCGTCGTCGGGTACGGCATCCCCGAGGGCCAGGAGGGCTGATGGAGGGCTTCCGGGTCCGGTCGAACGGTCCGCTGTCCCACCCGTTGCGGGGGTCGGCGCACGTGGACGGTGCGAAGAACAGCGCGTTGAAGCTGATGGCGGCCTCTCTGCTGGCGCCCGGCCGCACGGTGCTCACCAACGTTCCCGACATCCTCGACGTGGCCGTCATGGCCCAGCTCCTCGAGCGGCTCGGCTGCGAGGTGAAGGTCGAGCACGACCTCCAGGGCCGGGTCACGATCGAGGTGCCCGAAGACCTCGAGCCCGAGGCGCCGTACGACCTCGTGCGGAGGTTGCGTGCCTCGATCAGCGTTCTCGGCCCGCTCGTCGCCCGCTGTCATCGGGCCAAGGTCGCTCTGCCCGGCGGTGACAACATCGGGTCCCGGGGGCTCGACATGCACATGACGGGTCTCGCGGAGCTCGGGGCGTCGGTGCACATCGAGCACGGGTTCGTCGTGGCGGAGGCCCCACGCGGTCTGCGGGGCGCGAACCTCTGGCTGGACTTCCCCAGTGTGGGGGCGACCGAGAACCTCGTCATGGCAGCCGTGCTCACCCCCGGTCGCACCGTGATCGACAACGTGGCGCGTGAGCCCGAGATCGCCGATCTGTGCAGCATGCTGGTGGAGATGGGCGCGCGGATCGAGGGGATCTCGACCTCGACGCTGACCGTCGAGGGTGTCGACCGGCTGCAGCCCGTGGAGCACGCGACGGTGCCCGACCGGATCGTCGCCGGCACCTGGGCCTTCGCGGCTGCGATCGCCGGCGGCGACCTCGTCGTCCACGGAAGGGCCGACCACCTCGACATCGTCCTGGACAAGCTCGTCGCCGCGGGGGCGGTGGTCGAGCCGGGGGAGACCGCCTTCCGGGTCCAGGTCGATCGCCGGCTGGAGTCCTTCGACGTCGTCACGCTGCCCTATCCGGGGTTCCCGACCGACCTGCAGCCGTTCGCGATGGCGCTGGCGGCGGTGAGCGAGGGCACCGCGATGATCACCGAGAACGTGTTCGAGGCGCGCTTCATGTTCGCCCAGGAGCTCGCCCGGCTCGGGGCGGACCTGCGCACCGACGGCCACCACGCGGTGGTCCGGGGGAGGTCCGCGCTGTCGGGGGCGCCGGTGGTGGCCCACGACATCCGGGCGGGGGCGGCTCTGGTGCTCGCCGGGCTGGCCGCCGAGGGCACCACGGAGGTGGCCGAGTCCCATCACATAGACCGCGGCTACCCGCGGTTCGCGGAGGCGCTCGCGACCCTCGGGGCGGACGTGAGCAGGGTCGATCTGGGCGACCTACCCCCCTGAGCACGGCCTCCAGGACACTCCTGTCACTTCCTGACGCAACCAAAAGACGGTGATGTGCGTCATAGTATGCAAAGGGAGACCCGAAGGACGGACGGGGACGGGTCTGCCACGTGCAGTGGGAGTTGTGATGGATCTCAGCGTCGACGACGAGAAGATCGTTCTGCGCGGGTACTTCGACGTGCGGTCGACGAGTGTCGTCCGAGAGGCGCTGTACGACCGGATGGACAGCACCTCCGGGGACCTGGTCGTCGACCTGGCCGACGTGGAGGCGATCGATGCGACCGCCCTGCGCGTGCTCGCCGTTGCCTCCAGGCTCATGGAGCGCCAGGGCCGCGCTCTCATCCTCCGGGGCTGCAGCCCGACGCTGCGGCGGGTCCTCGCCCTGACCCGCATCCGCCGCCTCGTGACCGTGGAGCGTGCGGCCACTGCGTGAGGCTTGTGACCTACTCGGCACGTGAGACAGTTCACGAGGTAGTTACCGACCGGTTCACTTGGTCGTATCCTGCTCGTCTATGAGCGAGAAGCCGCAGGACGCCATGCCGCAGGCAGACCGGCCGCAGCCCAAGGACAAACCCTGGGTGATGCGCACCTACGCGGGGCACAGCTCCGCCGCCGAGTCCAACGCCTTGTACCGCAAGAACCTCGCCAAGGGCCAGACCGGCCTCTCGGTGGCGTTCGACCTGCCTACCCAGACCGGCTACGACCCCGACTCCGCGCTCTCACGCGGCGAGGTCGGCAAGGTGGGAGTGCCGGTGCCCCACCTCGGTGAGATGCGTCGGCTCTTCGAGGGCATCCCGCTCACCGAGATGAACACCTCCATGACGATCAATGCGACGGCGATGTGGCTCCTCGCGCTCTACCAGGTGGTCGCGGAGGAGCAGGCCCTCGACGGCAGGAGCCCGGACGACGTCGACTTCGACGAGGTCCATGCCAAGCTCGCGGGCACCACCCAGAACGACATCATCAAGGAGTACCTCTCCCGCGGGACCTACGTCTTCCCGCCGGAGCACTCCATGCGGCTGACCGGCGACCTGATCGCCTACACGGTCAACAACATCCCGAAGTGGAACCCGATCAACATCTGCAGCTACCACCTGCAGGAGGCCGGAGCCACGCCGACGCAGGAGCTCGCCTACGCGCTCACCACGGCGATCGCCGTGCTCGACACCGTGCGTGACTCCGGACAGGTCGCCCCCGAGGACTTCGGACGCGTGGTCGGCCGGATCTCGTTCTTCGTCAACGCCGGAGTCCGCTTCGTCGAGGAGACCTGCAAGATGCGGGCCTTCGTGCAGCTGTGGGACGAGGTCACGCGTGAGCGCTACGGCGTCGAGGACCCCAAGATGCGCCGCTTCCGCTACGGCGTGCAGGTCAACTCCCTGGGCCTCACCGAGGCGCAGCCGGAGAACAACGTCCAGCGCATCGTGCTCGAGATGCTTGGCGTGACGCTGTCGAAGGACGCCCGGGCCCGCGCCGTCCAGCTTCCCGCGTGGAACGAGGCCCTGGGCCTTCCGCGGCCCTGGGACCAGCAGTGGTCGCTGCGCCTGCAGCAGGTGCTCGCGTTCGAGTCCGACCTCCTGGAGTACGACGACATCTTCGAGGGCTCCAAGGTCATCGAGGCCAAGGTCGCCGA
>DATHVS010000051.1:0-16751 GCA_035461195.1 Nocardioidaceae bacterium | reverse complement strand
GCCCGCGGTCCGCAAGCTCAAGGAGCGTGACCGCCGGATCATCGAGCTGCGGTTCTTCCACGGCTGGACCCAGGAGCAGATCGCGCAGGACATCGGGGTCACCCAGATGCAGGTCTCGCGACTGCTCTCCCGGATCCTGTCCGAGCTCAAGCACAGCATCGCCGACGAGACGGCCTGACTCGTAGCGGGCCGGTATCCCCTGACCCCGCTTGCGCCAGTCGGTCAGTCGGCCAACCTTGCCTCGGCGATCTGATCGCCCTCAGCATTTCCACTGACAGGAGCGGATCTCGGATTCCGGAGGCTGGGCGGCCGTAATCTGACAAACGTGGGCTGGCCACACTGGCCGCGTCTGCTCGCCTGCGCTACGTCCGGACATCAGGGGGTCAGCACGACCTTGGTGCACTCGTCCTGCTTGTGCTTGAAGAGGTCGTAACCCTTGGGCGCATCCTCGAGGCTCATCCGGTGGCTGATGATGTACGCCGGGTCGATCTGGCCGCTGCGGATTCGATCCAGCAGCGGCTGCATGTAGCGGTGCACGGGTGCTTGGCCGGTCCTGATGGTCAACGACCGGTTCATGACAGACCCGATCGGGAACTTGTCCATCATCCCGCCGTAGACGCCCATGACCGAGACCGTCCCGCCGTTGGCGACCGAGAGGATCGCCTCCCGCAGAGCGTGGGGACGCTCCGTCTCGAGCTTGGTCAGCTGCTTGGCCTTGTCGTAGACGTGAAGCGCCGTGACGTCGGTGTGCGCCTCCATGCCGACCGCGTCGATCACGTGGTCGGGGCCACGGCCGGCAGTGAGTTCGCGCAGCTCCTCGAGGACCGAGGTCTCCTCGTAGTTGATCGCGTGCGCGCCAGTGTTCTCCTCAGCCATGGCGAGTCGCTCGGGTACCCGGTCGATGACGAAGACCTTCTCGGCTCCGAGCAGGAAGGCGCTGGCCACCGCGAACTGGCCCACGGGGCCTGCGCCCCATACCGCGACCACGTCACCGGACGTGATGTCGCAGACGTCGGCGCCGTAGAAGCCGGTGGGAAGGACGTCGGTGAGGAACAGCACCTGCTCGTCGGCGAGGTCGTTCTCGATCTTCATCGGGCCGACGTCGGCGAACGGTACGCGGACGTACTCCGCCTGCCCGCCTTGGTAGCCGCCGAGCATGTGGGAGTACCCGAAGATCGCGGACGGCGAGTGGCCGAGCAGCTTCTCGGCCAGGCCGGCGTTGGGGTTGGAGTTCTCGCACAGCGAGGTCAGACCCCGTTGACACGGCCGGCACGCGCCGCACGCGATGGGGAACGGTACGACGACCCGGTCTCCCTCGGCGAGGTTGTGAATGTCGCTGCCGACCTCGACGACCTCCCCCATGAACTCGTGGCCGAGCACGTCGCCCGGCTCGACGCTGGGAACGTAGCCGTCGTAGAGGTGCAGGTCCGACCCACAGATGGCGGTCGAGGTGACCTTGACGATCGCGTCGCGGCTGCTGAGGATCTTCGGGTCCGGCACGGTGTGGACACCGACCTTCGTGGGTGCTTCCCAGACCAGTGCTCTCATCGGTGGCTCCTCGCCTTCTCGTCTTGGGTCGGTCGGGCGGGTCGCTGCACCATCTGGTGACGTGCGTCCGTGCCGTGGGGCAGCGCATCGGTGCGCACCACGTCGCCGGTCTCGATCACCTGCTTGAACCGCCGCAGGTCATCGCGCACCTGTTGCTCCGGCTCCTCACCCAATGCCTTCGCGAGCACGCGGCCGATCCGGCCACCGGGGACGTCGTAATGCAGGACCAGCCGAACCTCGGTGCCACGGTCACCGGGCGCCGGCGCGAAGTGCACGGTGCCGGAGTTGTCGACGTCGGCGCCGGGCACTGACTTCCACGAGATCCTGCGGCCTGGCTCGTCGCCGGTGATCTCGGCGTCCCACTTCACCTTGCGCCTCACGGGTGCGTTGGCAACCCACTGCGTGCGGCCGTCGCCGTCCTCCGACACGTGCTGGAGGTGCAGCATGAACGTCGGAAGGTTCTCCAGGTCGCGCCAGAACGCGTAGGCCTCCTCCGGACTCTTGTTCACCGTGACCGAGGCGTGGACCTCGAGCGGACCTGGCCTGCCCTTGCCGTGCTGCTGACTGCGGGCCCGTACGGCGGCGTAGAGGTCTACCCCGGTGATGCCGAGTACGGCGAGGGTGGCGGCCGTCGTACGCGTCCGCCGCTCACCCGTCCGCTCCTTCAGCGCACTGCCGAGCACGGCGAGGTCCATCGCGTCGCCGACGACCCGCGTCCACACGGACCGCTGCGGGCCGAACAGAAGCAGGCCGGCGTGCGCCATCTCGCGGGCACCGACCGCACGGATGGTCGTCGGTGCTTGAGGTCTGTCGTCGACACCGACGATCCGGGCGACGTCTTCGGTCCGCCACAGCATCGGGGCACCGAGGCCGGCACTCGCCAGCCCGAGTGTCCGGACCATCCGGCCCGTGGCTCTCTTCGTGTTCTGCATCCGCTGTCCCTCCCTGAGGTCGCTCACGCGCTCCGCCCGAGGCGTACCCGTTCGGAGAGAAGAGATTCAGACGTGTCGCTCACCCCCGCACCGTGCGGCGATCCTGCTCAGTCCCGGAAGGGAGCGGCTCATGACCTCCATCGCGGGGCAGAGTGTGAACAACCTGGGTGGACCGACGGATTCACAAACGACGCTGCCCACGCCAGGACCTGCGGTTTCACCACAGCACCACCGAACTTCCCCACGGATGACCCCGCGCCTGGGCCCAACCCCCGGGTCTACCGCGAGCCCTTGAGTCGCCAGGCAGCCGCGCTCTATGGGAGTCGCGCGCCCAGACCTTTGGGTTCTCCTGGGTCCACCCCGGTGCGCGACGAAGGATCACCTCGCGGTCCTAGCGCAGCACCTCATAGCGCCCGTCTCCCGTCCCAGCGCCGCCACCAGCTCCTCGACGAGGCCACCGTGCTCGAAGGCCACCTCGTCTCTGACCGACAGCTCCCAGTCATGGTCGTCTTCGGCGACGCGAGCGGGCCAAGACGGTGAGGTTGTCGTCCTCGGGCGGCACGAAGGTGGGAACCCGGGAGGCTGCAGCTCCGACCGGCTACCCCGCAGGTGCCTGCGCGACGCCACACCGCCCGGCTGCGGTTGAACGCATCGCCGATGTGGTCCACGCCGTACCGGCCGAGATGCACGAGTGCCCGAGTTGGTCGGCGATGGTCCTGGAGGCGGCGTCAACTCACCGCGTGCCGGTCCTCGTCATCGGCATCCCCCGGCCGCCCCACGACCCCGTGCAGGTGGCAGGCGGCGCGGGCTCCTTCCCCCACGTGTTGCAGTGCGGGGTCGATCTTCGGGCACGGCTCGAAGGCGTCGGGACACCGGGTGCGGAAGTTGCAGCCGCTGGGCGGGTCCAGGGGGCTGGGGACGTCGCCGGTGAGGACGATCCGCTGGCGCTGTCGCTCCTTCACGGGGTCGGGAAGCGGCACGGCCGACAACAAGGCGCGGGTATACGGGTGCTGCGGATCGTCGTACACCTGGCTGGACGTCCCGTCCTCAACGACGCGCCCGAGGTACATGACCGCGACCCGCTGGCTCACGTGCTGCACGGCGGCGAGGTCGTGCGCGATGAAGAGGTACGTCAGGCCCAGCTCGCGTTGGAGCCGATTGAGCAGGTTCATCACCTGCGCCTGGACAGAGACGTCGAGGGAGGCGATCGGCTCGTCGAGGACGATCAGCTCCGGTTCGACGGCAAGAGCCCGTGCGATCGACGCGCGCTGTCGTTGACCACCGGAGAGCTCGTGGGGGTGGCGCCGCAGGAACTGCGAACCCAGCCCGACCATCTCGAGCAGGTCGCCGACCCGACGCCTGCGCTCTTCCTTGCCGTCGTAAAGACCGTGCACCTCCAGCGGCTCCGCGACGCTTGCCGCGATGGTCCGGCGAGGGTTCAGGGACGCGTACGGGTCCTGGAAGACCATGGTGATCTTCTGGCGGAGTCCCCGGAGCTCCTGCCGCCCGGCCGCGGTGACGTCCACGCCCCCGAGCACGACCCTTCCCCCGGTCGGCTCCACGAGGCGTAGCAGCGCGAGCCCCGTCGTCGACTTACCGCACCCGGACTCACCCACCAGGCCCAAGGTCTCGCCGCGCCGGACGTCCAGGTCGACACCGTCCACGGCCTTGACGTAGCGCTTCTCCCGGCGGACGCCGGAGCCGGTCTTCACCGGGAACCAGACCTGGAGGTCTCTCACGGTGAGGATGTCATCGTCCACGACCGGCCTCCTCGCTCGTCGTGCCGTCACGGCGGTCGGCGGTGTCGTAGAAGGTGCGGACGCGGTGGCCGGGTCCGGCGCCCCAAACCGGCGGCGGCTCGTTCTCGCAGCGACCGTCCGCGCGCACGGCGCACCGGTCCCAGAAGCGGCAGCCCGGCGGCATGCGCAGCGGGTCCGGCGGCAGACCGGGGATCGTCGCGAGGTCCTCCCCATGGGCCCCGATGACGGGGAGCGACCCGAGAAGCCCTTGCGTGTAAGGGTGCCGGGGATCGGCGAACAGGTCGTCGACGGCGGCATCCTCGACGACCTGTCCGGCGTACATCACCGCCACCCGGTCAGCGATGCCGGCCACGACTCCGAGGTCGTGCGTGATCCACACCACGGCCATGCCGAGCTCGTCCTGCAGCCGGCCGAGCACCTCGATGATCTGCGCCTGTGTGGTCACGTCGAGTGCCGTGGTCGCCTCGTCGGCAATCAGCACCTTCGGGTCACAGGCGAGGGCGATCGCGATCATCACGCGCTGCCGCATGCCTCCGGAGAACTGGTGCGGGTGGTCGTCGAGCCGCTCCTTCGGTGCCGGGATCCCGACCAGCTCGAGCAGATGCACGGCCCTGTCACGCAGCTCGTCCCCCTCCAGGCCCAGGTGGTACTCCATGCCCTCGGTCAGCTGTCTGCCAATGGTCAGGAACGGGTTGAGGGAGGTCATCGGGTCCTGGAACACCATCCCGAGGTCGCCACCACGGGTGCGTCGCCGCTCCCTCTCCGGGAGCTCCAGGAGGTTCCGGCCGCCCATGTGGGCCTCACCCTCCACGCGTGCCGGCGGTGTGGGGAGCAGCCCCATCACGGCGAGCGCGGAGACGCTCTTGCCGCTGCCCGACTCGCCGACGATCGCCAGCGTCTCTCCCGCCGAGACCTCCCAGCTGACCTCGTCGACGACGGTTGCCCGTCCCCGCCTCGTCCCGAAGCTGACGGTCAGGTCGCGCACCGACAGCACGGGCTCAGACCGTTGGGTGCTCACGACTGCCCCCTCGACTCGATGACCGACCGTTGCTTGGGGTCGAGCGCGTCACGGGAGGCGTCGCCGACGATGTTGAACGCGAGGACGGTCAGGAAGATGGCCAGTCCGGGGAAGACCCCCATCCACCACGCCTGCTCGATGAACCCCCGGCCGTCGAACAGCATCCGACCCCACGACGGCTGCGGGGGCTGCACGCCGAGGCCGAGAAAGGACAGCGCGGCCTCCGAGAGGATCGCGAACGCCAGGCTCAGGGAGGTCTGCACGATGATCGGGGCCATCACGTTGGGGAGGATGTGCAGCCGCAGGATGCGTACGTCGGACGCCCCGATCGACCGGGCCGCCCGGACGAAGACCTCCTGCCGGACACTCAGCACGCTGGCCCGGGTGATTCTCGCGAAGATGGGCGTGTAGACAATGCCGATCGCGATCATGGCGTTGGCGATGCCTGGCCCCAGCACCGCCAGGATCGCGATCGCGAGCAGGATCGCGGGGAACGCGAACAGCATGTCCATCAGCCGCATCACGACGTCATCGACCCTGCCTCCGTAGTAGCCGGCGACCAGGCCCAGCGTGACGCCTGCCGCCAGCGAGATGCCGACCGCGATCACACCGACCTGGAGGGAGACCCGGGCTGCGACCAGCACACGGCTGAAGATGTCACGCCCGAGCTCGTCGGTGCCGAACCAGTGGTCGGGGCTCGGCGGCTGGAGCCTGTTGGCCACGTCGATCTGGTTGATGCCGTACGGGGCCAGCGCGGAGCCGAACAGGGCGGCGGTGAGCACGAGCGCGAGGATGACGAGCCCGACCACGGCGAGCTTGTTGGCCAGCAACGCCCGCAGCGTCTGGAACCTCTGCTCCGGCGGCAGCTGGTCCTTCTCCCGCGCGTCCGGCGTCTTCGGGCTCGCGGTCCCTTCCGCTGCGCCGTCCCGCTCCTGCTCGCTCATCGGTTCTCGATCCTTGGGTCCAGTGCGGCGTAGAGCAGGTCGACCAGCAGGTTCACCAGCAGGAAGATCGTGGCGAAGATGAGGACGGCCCCCTGCAGCACCGGGTAGTCACGCGCCTGGACCGCGTCGTACGTCAGCCGCCCCAGACCGGGCCAGGCGAAGATCACCTCGACCACCACCACGCCGCCAAGCAGGGTGGCTAGCTGCACGCCGGTCACCGTCACGACCGGGACGAGTGCGCCGCGGACCACATGCCGCCGGAGCACGGTCCTGCCCGGGAGCCCCTTGGAGTTCGCCGTCCTGACGTAGTCCTGGCTCATCGACTCCAGTACCGACGAGCGGACGAAGCGGGTGAGGATCGAGCCGGACACGACACCGACCGTCAACGCGGGCATCGCGATGTGCTCCAGCCAGCCGAGGGGGCTCTCCGTGAACGGGACGTACCCGGACGGGGGCAGCCAGCCCAGGGTGGTCGTGAACAGCAGGATCAGCAGGATCGCCATCCAGAAGTCCGGGACCGAGACGCCGATCTGGCTGAAGACCGTCGCGAAGTAGTCGGAGACCTTGCCTGACCGGACCGCGGAGACGAGCCCCAGGGGGATCGCGATGAGGAGTGCGATCAGGAGTGCTCCGGCGGCCAGGGAGAGCGTGGCGGGGAGCCGTTCCAGGAGCGTCTGGGTCACCGGCTGCCCGCTACGGAAGCTCACGCCGAGGTCGCCGGTAAGCGCGTTGCCGAGGTAGGCGAAGTACTGCACCAGCAACGGCCGGTCCAGCCCGGCGCGCTCCCGGAGCGCGTCGTACGTCTCCTGGTCGAAGCGGGTCCCGAGCGCCACCCGCACCGGGTCGCCCGGGACCAGCTGCATCAGCCCGAAGACGATGACGCTCACCCCGAGCAGGACCACCGCCGCCTGCCCCACCCGGCGGAGGACGTACCCCGTCATCGCGTCAGTTGCTCAACGACGTCTCGTGGAATCGGATGGCCCGGTCCCCTCGGACCTCGTAGCCATCGAGGTCGGGTGACCAGCCCTGCACCACCTCGGGGTTGTAGAGGTAGGTGTAGCTGGCGTCGTCGACGATGATCTTGGCAGCCTGGTCGTAGAGGTCCTTGCGCGCGTCCTCGTCGGTCTCTGTGCGCGCCCGGTCGAGCAGGTCGTCGAGCTCGGGGTTCTCGTACTCCTGGTAGTTGTTGCTGCCCGAGGAGTGGTGCTGGGATTAGTAATAGTCGTCGGGGTCGATGTTGCCGAGCCAGCCGAGCATGAAGGCGTCGAAGGTGCCCTGCGACTGCTCGTCGAGCCAGGTGGCGAAGTCCTCGGTCCGGATGTTCAGGTTGACGCCGACCTCGTCGAGCTGGGCGGCCATGACCTGCGCGGCCTGGATGGTCTCGGGAAACTCGTTGGTGACCATCATGTCGATGCTGAGGTTACCGGCGCCGGCCTGCTGCAGGAGCTGGCGGGCGCGGTCGGCGTCCTGCTCGTAGGGCGCGTAGTCGTAGTACCAGGCGCTGGTCTCCGGGATCGCAGTCTGGTTGACGGTGGCGAGGCCGAACTTGGCGGCCTGGGTGATCGCCTCGCGGTCGATGGCCCAGGCGAGCGCCTGTCGGACCCGCGGGTCGTCGAAGGGCTTGCGGGCCTGGTTGGTGGCGAAGTACCAGTAGTCGTTGCTGGGCACGCGGCCGACCTCGAGATCGTCGCCGCCCTCCAGTGACTCGACCTGCTGCGGCGGCAGGTTGTCGCTCCACTGCACCTCGCCGCTCTGCAGGTTAGCGAGCGCCACGCTCGGCTCGGACACGAACGTGTAGCGGACCGAGCCGAGGTTCGGCGCACCGTCCCAGTAGTCCTCGTTGGCCGTCAGGGTGATCGAGTCGCCCGAGCGGTAGTTCTCCATCTTGAACGGACCCGTGCCGATCGGGTTGCGGGTGACGTCACCGCTGGTGACGTTCTCCTCGTGGACGATCGCCATGCCCTTGAAGGCTCCGATCTGGGCAAGGAGATTCGGCGCCGGCTCCTTCACGGTGATCTCGACGGTGAGGTCGTCAACGGCCTCGACGCTCTCGATTGCGGCGAACCGGTAGGCGTTGGCGAGCTCCTCGTCGATGATCCGGTTGTAGGAGTAGACGACGTCGTCCGCGGTCAGCTCGTCGCCGTTGTGGAACGTGACGCCCTCGCGGAGGGTGAACGTCCAGGTGAGCTGGTCGTCGCTGGTCTCCCAGCTCTCGGCCAAGGCCGGCGCCATGTCGAGGTTCTCGTCAGGCTGGACGAGGGTGTCGTAGACGTTCTCCAACACTTGGAAGGAGGCGTACGCGGTGGTCTTGTGCGGGTCGAGCTGGTCCGGCTCGGCGCTGATCGCGGCAACGAGCTCGCCGCCGCTGTCGCCACCTCCTCCGCCGTTCACGTCGACGCCCTCTCCGCCGCCGCACGCGGCGGTGGTGAGCAGCACCACCCCGGCCAGTCCGGTCATCCATCGCGTCAGGTGCATGACTGGCCCCTTTCGGCGGGCGTCTATGTAGTGAACGTTCTTCTTCCCTATGACGCAGGTCGGTATCCGGTCAAGAGTGGTACCGGACCATCCGTGACTCCGAGACAGAAACGTGACTTTCAGATCGGCGGTGGGGTGACAGCGCACTGATATCGCCGCGTGGCGGCTGGAGGCGCCCGTCCAACCACATGGTTGGACAGCGCAGGCGATGGTGACGTGCCTCGCGTCGTTGAGTAGCCGTCCGGGACGGTTGAAAGGCACCGTCGGCATGCATCCATGGCGTGAACACACACGTAGCCCCCACAAGCGCAGCAGGAGCGCTTCGGCAACAAAGGCGACCACCGACCGATTCTGGCGCTGTTCGGGCCACGGGGCGAGACACGGCACTGCGATGCACCGGCGTCGAGGCACCGTGTCTACGCTCGCGGCATGGGAGATGTGGGGACGGCCGCAGTGGATCTGCTCGCCGAGCTCGTGTGCATCGACAGCGTTAATCCCGGCCTCGTGCCCGGCGCGGTCGGTGAGACGCGGATCGTCGAGCACCTGCGGGCGCGCCTGTCGAGCGCGGGGTTCGTCACCACGGTGGTGTCGGCGGTCGGTCACGGCGAACGTCCTAGCCTGGTGGCAGTGCCCCCCGTCCCGACCGAATGGCCCACGGTGGTGCTGAATGGACACCTCGACACAGTCGGCGTCGCCGGCATGTCGCAACCGTTCACACCACTCATCGATGGCGACCGGCTCTTGGGACGCGGTGCCGCGGACATGAAGGGCGGTGTCGCCGCAGTTGTCACCGCGGCCGAGCACCTGGTCGCGACGGGTGCCCGGGTGCGTCCTGTGCTCGCATTGGTCGCCGACGAGGAGGACGCCAACATAGGAAGCGAGGCGGTCATCGAGGCCTTGCCCGACCTGGGCGTCCGCCCCCACGTGTGCCTCGTGGCCGAGCCGACCGACCTGGCGCTGTGCAAGTCATTGCGCGGGTTCGCGGTCGTCCGGGTGACCTTCGAGGGACGTGCGGCGCATAGCTCACAGGCCGAGCTGGGAGTGAACGCGGTGGCCAACCTAGGCCGCCTGCTGCACGCCGTCGACTCCCGGGCTGAGGACGTCCGCGCCGCCGGTGGCGACCTCATGGTGACTGTGGCGCGCGGAGGCGACTCGCCGTTCGTCGTGCCGGACTACGCCGAGTGCCTCGTCGAGCTGCGAACCACGCGGGACCGATCGAGCGCCGAGGCGGTCGCCGAGGTCCGCTCCCTGCTGGAAGTCGGGTGGCACGCGAAGGCCGAGCTGGTCGCCCACCGAAACGGCTGGCACCTGGACACAGCCGGTCCGGCCGCCGACCTTGCCGCCCGGCTCGGTGCCGCGCTCGGTACCGGCCCGACCTTCGAAGCGCCGTACTGGATGGAAGCGCCACTGTGGCAACAGGCCTGCCCGACCCTGGTGTGCGGTCCGTCTGGAGGCGGTCTCCACGCGGTCGACGAATGGGTCGCCCTGCGCCAAGTCCGCGCCTTCGCGCATGCGCTGGTGAACGTCCTGAGGGATGGGAGCGCCGATGCCGACTGACCCACGCGGGTTACGCCGCGATGCACCTCTGCTGGACGCCTGGCTGCGCTTCCGCGAGGCCCCGCCCGTACCGTTCACGATTCCCGGTCACAAGCAGCGCACCGACTTGGTAGGGGACGTGGTCGCCGGTGACGTCCCGCTCTACGCCGGGCTGGACACCATGAAGCTCAGCACCGGTGTGCTGGCCGCCGCCGAGGCACGAGCCGCGACGTTGTGGGGCGCGGACGTTTGTCGTTTCTCCACCGGGGGTGCCACCCATGCCAACCAGGCCGTCGCCCTGGCCGTGGCCGCCGACGGCGACAAGGTGGTGGTCAGCCGCACACTGCACCGCTCACTCCTGATCGGGCTGGTGCTGGCCGGCCTGTCCCCGGTGTGGGTGCGGCCCGAGGTCGACGCAGCGACCGGGCTCCCGCTGGGCGTTGCGCCGGCGAGTGTGCGTCGTGCTCTCACCGAGCACCCGGACGCACGCGCAGTGTTCGTGGGCGAGCCGTCGTACGTGGGCACGGTCGGCGACCTCGCCGGCCTGGCTGACGCTGCTCACAGGCATGGGGTGCCGCTCGTCGTCGACGCAGCCTGGGCAGCGCACTTCGGGTTCCACCCGGAGCTGCCGCGACACCCGCTCCAGCTGGGCGCCGATGTCATGGTCACGAGCGCCCACAAGACGCTGCCCGCCTGGAGCCAGGCAGCGCTCGTGCTCGCTCGCAGCGAGCGCGTCGACGCGGCGCGCCTCGACGCCGGTGTCGAGGCCACCGCGACCACCAGCCCGGCCGGCGCGATACTCGCCAGCACCGACGCGGCCCGCGCTCTGCTCGAACGCGACGGCGAGGCCCTCCTCGGCAACGCGATCGCAGCGACCCGTGACGCTCGCGCCCGGCTCCGAGCCGTCGATGGCCTCGCCGTCCTCGATGGTCCACACGTCGACCCGCTCAAGCTCACGCTCGTGATGTCGGGCACCGGTGCCGATGGCAACGCCGTGGAGCGCGACCTGCTCGCTGCCGGCCTTCCCGTCGAGTCCGCCGACCGAGACGTCCTGGTTGCCATCGTCTCGCTCGCTGACACCACCGACACGCTCGCGACCCTGGCAGGCGCCATCGCCGGCTCCGTCGAACGGCGTCGCGGCACCCCTCGACCGGTCCTGCGGCCTGCGGCCTATCGCGTCGAGCCGGTCACGGCCGTGCCACCAAGGCAGGCGTTCTTCGCCGCCACGGAGACGGTGCCCCTCGACAAGGCCATCGGCCGGACCAGCGCCGAGCTCGTCGCGCCCTACCCACCCGGCATCCCGGTCCTCGCCCCAGGCGAGCTGATCACCGACCAGACGCTCACCACCCTCAACCAAGCCCGCCTCGCCGGAGTTCGCATCGCCTACGCCGCAGACCCCGCCCTCGACACCTTGAGAGTCACCGCGACCTGACCCATCGACGGCTTGTCGCACGGAATCTGGGGGCCAGTCAACCCCCGAGGGGCTCGCCACCACGCCCGAGGGCCACCGGATCTGTCCCGGGTGCGGGTCGTCCCCTCCGCTTCCACGAGGCCGTCACGGCAACTCCTCCGCGAGCTCGTCCACGAAGTACCAACACATCACCCAGGGAGCAAGACAGGCTCGCAGTTTGCGGCTGTCGCAACTGCACGACAAACCGATCGGGCTACGGTTCCTGGACGGGTGATGGTGCACTTGGCGCTGGGCCCTGGGGTCAGGCGGCGGTCCGTGGCCGCTCCCGGTCAGGGCGACCGTAGCAGTGCTACGAGCACGGTCATCAGTCGCGACCGCATCCGGCGCCCGCCACGCAACCCTGCCGTTAATGAGTGAGGTGCCACGTCGGCCCAACACTGGAAGGCGACTGCTCTGATGGGGGAACCTTGAGACGTGGTCGGCCACGACGGAAGATTCGTCCTGCGACAGCTGCGGGTGTTCGATGCCCCGGCCGAGCAGGTCTTCGCCCTGTTGACCGAGCCCACAGGGCTGGCCAAGTGGTGGGGGCCGCACGGGTTTGAGACCCCGGAGATCCATATCGACTTGCGGGTGGGTGGCAGCCTTCGCTTCACCATGCAGCCGCCAGACGGCGATCCGTTCCATCTCTCCGGCGAATTCCTTCAGGTCGAGTTTCCCTCCAGGCTCAGCTTCACCTTTCGCTGGGACGAACCGGTCCCCGACGACCGCGAGACAGTCGTCGAGCTGTCACTGGACTCCCTCGGCGGGAGGACGACCGTGACATTGACCCAAGGAGCGTTCACCACGGAGGAGAGGCTCGAGCTGCATCGCCGCGGCTGGGCCGACAGCTTCGAGAAGCTCGACGGGGTAGTCAGAGCTTGAGGTGAATCGCCCCGGGTTTCGTTGAGCGCTCGGCCTCGCCGCCCCGGCCAGCGCTGCACCAGCGGAGGCTGCCTTCGGCCAAGTGCACAAGACCGTCAACGGTGGGGCCCCCGGGTTCGACAACATCGCCGAGCTCCTCCAGGCCCTCGGCGGCCAGGGAAAGAACGCGGCCAGGAGGGGTCTCTGCTAGTACCGCTGCTCCCGCCTTCCCCAGGGGGCGGCTCGGGTCCTCGGACCCGAGCCGACCAGCTCAGGTCCCGCCAGTGACTTGTCCTAAGAGTCGGCAGTGTGCCTCGAGCATGGTCTTCTAGACGAGGTCGGAGAGCCATCGTTCGAGGCAGTTCCATGGCTTCCATCGAGGTCTTGGCGGAGGTGAGCCTTTCTCCCGCGAGGGAATACAACGGGACGGCGGTCGGCGCGTAGGCGTGCTGGTCGCTCATGGCTTCCTCGGCTCCCCTGCCGGGGTCCGGCCGTGGGGCGAGTACCTCGCCAAGCGTGGATACGCGTTGTCGGTTCCGCTGCTTCCCGGGCATGGCACGACCTGGCGTGACCTGGCACCGATGCGGTGGCCGGACTGGTACGGCGAGGCGGAGCGCCACCTGGACAAGCTGGGCGCAAGCTGCGACGAGGTGGTCGTAGGAGGCCTGTCCTTCGGGGGCTGCCTCGCCCTGCCCCTCGCACAGCAACGAGGCGTGGAGGTCGCCGAGATCATGCTGTCAATCCGTGGCTTGCCACGAGCGATGCCCGAAGGCTTGTGCTCCCGGTCCTGAGGTATCTCCTGTCAGCCCTGAAGGGCAACACCAACGACATCAAGACCGGGCAAGACGAGCTTGCCTACGACCGCGCCCCGCTGAAAGCCGTTGCGTCGGTGCAGGACGGGTGGCGCGATGTCGTCCCCAGACTCCCCGAGGTGACGCAGCCACTCATCGTTTCAACTCCGCAGGAGACCACGCGATCGGCCGCAGCTCCCGGGAAGTGCTGCTCGGCAACATGACGTCATGCGAGCTCGAGGAGCACCGGCTGGAGAACAGCTACCACATGGCTACCCTCGACTACGACGCTCCTTTCATCTTCGAGAAGTCCGTTGAGTTCATCGAACGAGTGACGCGATCCTGAAGCACAGCCCGAGCTGGAAAGCCTTGTTCCGCCACCTGACGCGATCACCCACGCGTGTCGGCAAGCAATCCTCGGCAGAGCACTCGGGCTCGGTGCACCCAGACCTGATGACCGTCACTCAACCGACGCTCCCAGGCGCAGAGGCGATGGGTCTAAACGGCGCCACCGACCCCGATGCCAAGGCCTGAATCACCGGTACCGGCGGCCCCGCGAAGGTCTCGACCGCGTCGCCGCTCTCATGTCCCGAGCAGTCCGACACCCAGGGTTGTCAGGCTGACCGCTAGCAGTGCTGCTCCAGCGAATACCAAGGCGATCAGCTGGTTCGGCTCGGTACGGCCACGACCCATCGAGGAGAAGAAGAACCCGCCCGGGATCAGCAGCGCCGACACGGCGACACCGGTGCGTGCGACCCACGCCCAAGGACCCGACAGATTGGTGGCGTCCACGAACGGCTGGCAGACCAGCGCGAGGACCAGCAGCACCCCGGCATGCGCATGGCCTGCGCGGGCGAACTTCTCCTGGAACGGGGTGGCGTCTTGCCGCCCCCTGACGATCTTCAGCATGTACAAGCCGCCGGTCTCGACGGTCACCAGGGCCAGGAAGAGGATGCCGGCAAGCTGGCGCGAGGTATCGGTGAGCAGAGACTCCATGGGAATTCCTCAGATTTTTGGGATAGTGAAACTCTCCTATTTATTGGAGACTAGTGCTATCCCATCTGTCAAGATGTGAGCATGCGCCTTGCCGAGCTGTCCGCCCGAAGCGGCCTGTCAACTGCCACCATCAAGTACTACCTGCGGGCGGGGTTGCTGCCCGCCGGCGTGACGCGGAGCGCCACGTGGGCGAGCTACGACGAGAGCCACGTGCGCCGGCTCCGCCTCGTCCGTGCTCTGACGGATGTGGCAGGGCTGTCGCTGGAGGAGGTAAGAGGTGTTGTCGAGGCCGTAGATGCCTCCGGGTCCGACCATCAGGCTCGCGGTGCCGCCCAGTGGCCACTCTCACCGGCCCCCGCGCGGGAACCCTCAACGACATCCGTCGAACGAGTCGAGGCGTTGCTTTCCCGTCATGGCTGGGAGCTCGCCAGCGAGAGCCCGCACCGACGAACCCTCGCGGCCGCCCTCGACACGCTCGACGAGTTGGACTTCGCGGCCACCGACGAGATCCTCGACGCCTATGCCCGAGGGCTGGAGTCCGTCGCCGAGATCGAGGTCGCCCGAGTCGCCGCGGAGACCGAGCCGGTCGTCGCGGCCGAGCGTCTCGTGGTCGGCACGTTGCTCTACGAACCTGTGCTCCTCACTCTGCGCCGGATGGCCCACGAAGCGGTATCAGCACGACCATGAGCGGGGCTCCCCGGGTTTGTGCGGCATGGTGGCACTCACAGCACACCTACTGGTCTGTACGTCCTTCAGGAGTCAGGGAGCCGCGCCGATATTCAGGACATGACGAGCAACGACGAGCCGATCTACGAGACCGTCAAGCGTGAGTGCAACTGGGATCCCGAGCGATGCCAGAAGCTGGCGCCGACCATCGCGAGCGTGGGCCGGCACGTGGCGTAACTCGGGGCCGGACTCCGCCGAACGAAGGACTGCTCGGGGACAGAGAGAGCCGGCACCACCCCCGCTCTGCCTCACTGGCCATCTCATTCGAACCCGAACCCGCTGATCGGCGGCCTGGCATGTCAGACCTGAGACCCTCCCCTGCCCGGATACTCACGCGGCGGGCCCCCCGCCTTGGTCATGGCATTCACCGCGCTGATGGTTCTCCGGTAGATGCGCTCCTCGCCGATCCGCTGGATGAGCCCACTCCGATCGAGAATCTCCCGCACCGGTCCGTGCACCCGAGACAGGACCAGCGTGGCCCCACTTTGGTTGAGCTCCTCGTACAGCTCCGTGAGCGCGTCGGTGGAGGGTACGTCGAGGCCCTCGCTCAGCTCCAGGTCGAGCACGACGGTCCGCACCGCTGGCTCGTGACCGTCGAGGAGCGAGAGGATCCCCGCACACACCGGATCGGCGTTGGCGAAGAACATCTGCTCGTTGGGGCGCACGACCAGCAGTCCCGGCATCCCACTGCTCCCGGGCTCTCGTGCCACGTCGACGAGCTCATCGCTCCCGGCGCACGATCCAGCACAGTCAAAGCAGGTCGGCTCTCGCGGTAGACCAGGCCCGACTGATCATCACTACGGTCGTCCTGAAGGAGCGTTCCATGAGCGAGGTCGTCCGTGACTACGGGCTGTCGCGGTCCTGGGTCCAGCAGCTGCTCAAACGCACGCCTCGTCCGCGTCCTGGAGCGCATCGACGGCCCAGCACCAGCCGTAACCAGCCTCCCAGCACCACCTCCGGGTCAAAGCCGGCACGCTCCATCACCGACCTGGGCCGGTCGGCGTCATTGAGATCCGGGGGCGAAGCCAACGGCGGCGCTCAGCCCAGCCCTTGCTGGCGCGCCTGCTCCACCTCGACCTTCGCTTCGTCCGCCGCGGCCCGGGCGAGCTCGGCAGCCCGCTTCGCCTCGGCCTCGATGGCCTGCGGCCGCGCTACCGGTCCGACCGCTCCGGTGGAGGCGGTCTTGGGGCCGCCCGCCGTGCCGTTCCCACGGTGCTCGGCGGCAAAGGCCGAGGTCACGGTCTTCACCGCTTCGGTGAGTTCACCTGGGATCACGAAGTAGCCGTTACCGTTCTCGGCGAGGCGAGGGAGCATCTCCAGATACTTGTAGGCCAGCACCTTGGGGTCGGCGTCGTTGGCATGAACCGCCTGGAATACCCGCTCCAGCGCCTTCGCCTCCCCGTCGGCCTCGAGAATCATCGCCTGCTGGTGGCCCTCCGCCTCAAGGATCAGCTTGTTCCGGGTGCCCTCCGCGGTGAGGATCAGCGACTGCCGCTCCCCTTCGGCGTGAAGGATCGCAGCACGCTTGTCTCGCTCGGCCCGCATCTGCTTCTCCATCGCCTCCTTGATGGAATGGGGCGGGTCGATTGCCTTGATCTCCACGCGGTTCACCCGGATCCCCCACCTTCCGGTGGCCTCGTCGAGCACCTCACGTAGCCGGGTGTTGATGGTCTCCCGCGAGGTGAGGGTGCTCTCGAGGTCCATCGATCCGATC
>DATHVS010000050.1:0-2511 GCA_035461195.1 Nocardioidaceae bacterium | reverse complement strand
GTGGCCACCGCGACGCCGCTGTTCGTCGGCCGGGTGGCCGACCCGCGCTGACCTCGCCCGGACACGTAGACGGACGGGCACAAGTCCTCTCCCCGCCCGGTGTCCCCGCGTGGACACCGGGCCGAGGTCAGGCAAGGCTGCCCGTCCGACCACGAATCAGAGTCAGCTCATGCCCGAGGCGGCGATCGCTGCCTGCCCCGGGGGTGCGGCGACCACTGCGACCGGCCTCCGCCGACGTGACGGGGCGCCTTGCGCCGCGACGCTCCGAACCGTCGTGGGCGGGCGGCCTGCCGGGCCGGTCCGCCGCGTGGGGGATCGGACCAGCTGGCCGCCACGATGTCGCGGAACGTCGTATCGAGCCAGTCCTGGTCCTCGCACAGGAGGTCGACCAGCTCGGCGTCGACGTCGCGCTCCCGAGTCAGCGGGCGCTGCTCGGGCAGGGTGGCCGGGGCCGGCAGCAGGCCGGCCCCGACCACGTCCAGGACTCCGGAGCTCACGGACCTCACTCCCGCGGGAGGGTCAGGCCTTGATCTCCTTGCGTTCCTCGCCGGCCCGACCGACCTGGACGTCGATCCGGCGAGGCTTGGCCTGCTCGGCGACCGGGATACGGAGGCTGAGGACGCCGGCTTCGTAGTCGGCGTGGATGTGGTCGGTGTCGAGGGAGTCCCCGAGGAAGATCTGCCGGGAGAACACACCCAGGGGCCGCTCGGCGACCTGCATCTCCACGTCGCTCTCATGGACGGTCGGACGACGCTCGGCCTTGACCGTCAGCACGTTGCGCTCGACGTCCACCTCGATCGCGTCGGCGGTGACGCCGGGCAGGTCGAACATCACGACGAACTCGTCACCGGCTCGGTAGGCGTCCATGGGCATCGCGCTCGGACGCGACCACGTGCCGGCGGTGCTGGCGCCCACCAGCTGCTGGGCCAGCCGGTCAAGCTCACGGAACGGGTCGGTGCGCATCAACATCTTCTCCACCTCCTGGTCCATGACTCATGTCAATGCACACTTCTCTTGTAGCATGTCGTCGCTCCGTTGACAAGTGCTTCTGTCAATGTGACGATGACACGCATGGAGAGCGACGAGGCCCGCGACTGCGTCGACCGGCTGGCCGAGGCCCTCCGGCGTACGTCGGAGGGGGCCGGCGCCGAGGAGGCGCTGGACGCACTCGAGACCCTGCACCGGCTGCGTGAGCAGCTCGCCGCCTGGGAGCCGCTGCTGATCGAGTCGGCCCGCGAGGCCGGGGCTTCGTGGGCGCAGATCGCCCCTGCGCTGGGCGTGACCAGCCGCCAGGCCGCGGAGCGACGGTACCTACGCCTGCGTCCCGGCAACGACACCTCGCTCACCCGGGAGGCGCGGGTGCGAGCCGCGCGTGACGAGCGAGCCGGTGAGCGAGCCGTGGCCGCCTGGGCCCGGGCGAACGCCTCCGAGCTGCGTCAGATCGCGGGCCAGGTCAGCGCCGTCAGCGGCCTCACCGGCGCGGGTCGGCGGGACGCGAGGACCCTCGCCGGCGAGCTCACGGGCGACGACCCCGTCACACTGCTCGAGCCGCTCGCCGAGATGCGCGTCCACCTCGTCGACGACCACGCCGCGCTCGCCGCCCGCGTCGACGCCGTGGGTCGCAAGGTCAGCCGGGTACGCCGGGAGACCCAGCGACGCCGGGGATCCACGGACCCGTCATGACCCGGTGACGCGGGTCAGTCGTGCCGCACCGCGCCGAGGTCCTCGTGCTCCCGGTGGGACTCGGGCTCGATCTGGAAGGTCGCGTGCTCCACGTCGAAGTGGCCCGCGACGCAGGCGCTGAACTCGTCGAGGAGCGGCCCCACGCCCCGCTCCGCGAGACAGGCGTCGGTGACCGTCACGTGCACCGACAGCACGGGCATCCCGCTGGTGATCGTCCACGCGTGGAGGTCGTGCACGTCGACCACGCCGGGCACCTCGAGGAGGTGCGCGCGGACGTCGTCGAGGTCGACGTGGCGCGGGCTGGCCTCCAGGAGTACGTCGACGGCGTCCCTGAGCAGGCCGAACGACCGCGGCAGGATCAGCGCCGCGATGAGCAGGGTGGCGATCGAGTCGGCGCGGAGGAATCCGGTCGTCAGGACCGCGACCGCGGCGACGACGACGGCGACGGAGCCGAGCAGGTCGCTGAGCACCTCGAGGTAGGCCCCCCGCATGTTGAGGGAGGTGTCCTTGCGGCGGGCCAGGATGGTCAGAGAGACCGCGTTCGCGATCAGGCCGACCGTCGCGAACCCCAGCATCAGGTCACCCTCGATCGCAACCGGTTCGACGAGCCGTCGGACACCGGACCAGATCAGGAAGCCGCACACGACCAGCAGGATCACAGCGTTGACCAGGGCGGCGAGGATCTCGGCGCGGTGGAAGCCATAGGTCCGACGTGACGAGGGAGGCAGCATCGCGACGTACGACGCGGAGAGCGCCAGCCCTACCGCGGCGACGTCGGTGACCATGTGACCCGCGTCGGCGAGGAGAGCCAGCGAGCCGCTGAGGACG
>DATHVS010000049.1:0-8069 GCA_035461195.1 Nocardioidaceae bacterium | reverse complement strand
GGACTTGATGAAGGCGCTGGTGACGTCGTAGTGCTGGTCGCCCTGCCGGTCGTAGCGCACTGCCGCCCGGTCGACGGCGGTCTCGGTGGTCTCGACGTCCACGACGGTCGAGCCCTTGGCCAGGGCGGCCCCGGCAGCGGCCTCGAGGTAGGTCAGTGCCCGGCGGGCGTCCCCGCCGGCCAGCCGGACCAGGTGGTCGGTGGCGGCCGGGCTCAGCTGAACCGTACCCGCGAGTCCGCGCTCGTCGGTGAGCGTCAGATCGAGCACGCCACGGATGTCGTCATCGGTGAGGGGCTCGAGAGTGAGCAGCAGCGATCTCGACAACAGGGGCGAGATGACCGAGAAGAAGGGGTTCTCCGTGGTGGCGGCCACGAGCGTCACCCAGCGGTTCTCCACGCCGGGGAGGAGCGCGTCCTGCTGCGCCTTGGTGAATCGGTGGACCTCATCGACGAACAGGACCGTCTCCTTGCCACCGCGCGCGAGCTCCCTGCGAGCGGCGTCGATGGCAGCTCGGACCTCCTTGACCCCCGCAGCGACTGCGGAGACCTCGACGAAGCGCCGGTTGGTCTGCCCCGAGACGATCGAGGCGATCGTGGTCTTGCCCGTGCCCGGCGGCCCCCACAGCAGCAGCGACATCGGCTGGTCGCCCTCGATGAGCCGGCGCAGCGGTGAGCCCTCCGCGAGGAGGTGCTGCTGACCGACGAGCTCGTCGAGCGTCCTGGGTCGCATACGCACGGCCAGGGGGGCGCTGCTGTGCGCGTTGCCGGCAAGGGTGCCGGCGGATGCCGCATCGTCCCTGCCCGGGCCCGTGTAGTCGAAGAGTCCGTCCACTCCGGACACCCTAACCGGGCCCGGCTAGGAGGTCGTCCCGTCCTCTCCCCCGCAGGTGCGCTCCGACGCGAGCGCCGCAGAGGTCCTCCTGTGCGTCTCCAGGTCGGTCCACCGCTCGGAGAAGCCGGGCTCGTCCAGGTACTCGGCTGAAGGGACGGCACCGCCGACGGGGGTTCCCCTGTCGTCCACCCCGAGCGCGTGAAGCGTGACCGGGGCGGAGGGCGTGGCGCCGAGCTCCCCGGCGAAGTGGCAGGCGACCTTGTGCGTGGGTCCGATCTGGAGCAACGGCGGCTCCTGGGTCGCACAGATCTCCTTCGCCATCCAGCAGCGCGTGCGGAACCGGCACCCCGAGGGCGGGTTCACCGGGCTTGGGACGTCCCCCTCCAGGCGGATGCGTCGACGGCGGCCGCCGACCGCCGCCTGCTTTACGTCCGGCACCGCCGACAGCAACGCCTGCGTGTAAGGGTGGTGCGGCCGGCGGTAGAGGGTCTCGCGGTCGGCGATCTCCACGATCTTGCCGAGGTACATCACCGCCACCTCGGGGCAGAAGTGGCGCACCACAGCGAGGTCGTGGGCGATGAACAGGAAGGCAACCCCGAGCTCACGCCTGAGGTCCTGGAGCAGGTTGACCACCTGTGCCTGGATCGACACGTCCAGCGCCGAGACCGGCTCGTCGGCCACGAGCAGCTTGGGCTGGAGGGCCAGGGCCCGGGCGATGCCGATGCGCTGGCGTTGCCCGCCCGAGAACTCGCTGGGGTAGCGGTTGTAGTGCTCCGGGTTGAGGCCGACGACCTCGAGCAGCTCACGCACCCTGTCGAGAACCTGCTTCCCCGGGACCACCTTGTGGACCCGCAGCGGGGTGCCGATGATCGTGCCGACCGTGTGCCGGGGGTTCAACGAGCTGTAGGGGTCCTGGAAGATCATCTGGATCTCCCGCCGCAGCGGCAGCATGGCCTTGCGGTCGAGGTGGCCGATCTCCTGGCCCTCGAACCTCATCGACCCCGAGGTGGGGTCGAGCAGCCGGGTGACCAGCCGCCCCGTCGTCGACTTGCCGCAGCCCGACTCGCCGACCAGGCCCAGCGACCGGCCTGCCTGCACCTGAAAGGAGACCCCGTCCACGGCCTGCACCTGTCCGATCGTCCTGCGTACCAGGCCCGAGGACCTGACGGGGAAGTACTTCCGCAGGTTCCTCACCTGGAGCAGCGGGAGGTCGGAGGCAGCCGTCCCCTCTGATGGTGCCCCGGGTCGCGTCATGGGGGTCATCTCGCGCTCACCGCTCCTGACCTGCGCGCGTCTCGTCGGTGCCGGTCGGCTGACCGACGAGCGCCGGGCGTACGTCGTGCTCGTAGACCGCGTCCGGGTCGGGCAGGTGGCACCGCTTCGTGTGGTCGGGGCCCCGTCCGCCGGGCACCAGGTCGGGGAGCTCGTTGCGGCAGAGGTCGCCGGGGACCTTCTCCGCGTGTGGGCAGCGCGGGTGGAACGGGCAGCCCGGGGGCGGGTGCAGCAGGCTCGGAGGGCTCCCGGGGATCGGGACGAGCCGCTCGTCGGTTCCGTCCCACATCTCGGGTGTGCTCGAGAGCAGCCCCCACGTGTAGGGCATCTCGGGATGGGTGAGCAGCTCCGCGGTCGGTCCCTTCTCCACAGCGCGGCCGGCGTACATCACGAGCACCTCGTCGGCCATCTCGGCCACCACCCCCAGGTCGTGTGTGATGATCACGACCGCGGACCCGAAGTCGCGCTGGAGCTCTTGGAGGAGGTCGAGGATCTGGGCCTGGACGGTGACGTCGAGGGCAGTGGTCGGCTCGTCGGCGATGAGCAGCCTGGGGTCGTTGACGAGCGCCATGGCGATCATCGCCCGCTGGCGCATCCCGCCCGAGAACTGGTGGGGGTAGTCGTCGACCCGGCTCCTGGCCTGCGGGATCCCGACCCGGTCGAGCATCTCGACTGCCTTCGCCCGGGCGTCCGCCCTGGAGACGTGGTGGTGGATGCGGTAGGCCTCGCCGATCTGTCGGCCGACCGAGTAGAACGGGTGCAGGGCGGACAGCGGGTCCTGAAAGATCATGGCGACCTGCTTGCCTCGCACCGAGCGCAGGGTCGACTCGCTCGCGCCGATGATCTCGCGTCCCCCCACCCGGATGGACCCGGTGATGCGGCTGCGCTTCTCGTCGTGCAGGCCGAGGACCGCCATGGAGGACACACTCTTGCCCGAGCCGGACTCGCCCACGATGCCGAGGGTCTGTCCCGGCCGCACCGAGTAGGACAGGTCCGTGACCGCCCGGACGAGGCCGTCGTGGGTCGGGAACCGCACCGAGAGGTGCTCCACGACCAGCAGGTCCTCGCCGGGGTCCGGATGCTTCGCACGCGAACCGGTCATGACATCCTCACCCGGGGGTCGAGGAAGCTGTAGACGATGTCGACCACCAGGTTGGCGATCACGACCAGAACAGCGCTGACGAGCACCGTCGCATGGATGACCGGGAAGTCCTGAGGTGCCCGAAGGGAGTCAAGGGCCCACCAGCCGATCCCGTTGATGTCGAAGATCTGCTCGGTGAAGACGGTGCCGGCCAACAGGGTTGCCAGGTCGAGGCCGAATATGGTGACGATCGGGACGATCGCCGCCCGCAGGCCGTGTCGGAACACCACCCGGCTCGACTTCATCCCCTTCGCGGTCGCGGTGCGGATGTAGTCCTCTCCGAGCGTCTCGACCATCGAGCCGCGCGTGAATCGGGCGTACTGCGTAGACCCGGTGATGCCGAGAACCAGCCACGGCAGAAGCAGCCCGGCGGCCCAGGCGGCTGGGTTCTGGGACAGCGGCGTGTAGCCGGTGCTCGGGAAGAGGTCCCACTGCAGCGTGAGGAAGATCCACGCCAGCAGCGCGAAGAGGTAGTACGGGATCGACGAGACGACCAGGCTGCTGCCCACGAGGATTCGGTCCGTGACCGTGCCCCGCCGGCGGGCGGCAAGCACGCCGAGCACCACCCCGAGGACCAGGTAGACGGCCGCGCCGCCCAGGGCTATCGACAACGTCGCAGGGTACTTGTCGACGAGCTCCTTGCGGACCTCCTGGCGGGAGCCGAAAGAGATGCCCAGGCACGGCGCCTCGCACTGGTACTCGCTGCCCATCACGATCGTGCGGTCCCGGAAGAGGCCCGTGACGAAGGCGCCGTACTGGGTCACCACGCTCTCGTCGAGGCCCATCTGCTCCTCGATCGCCGCGAGGCGCTCGGCGGTGCACCTCCCCTGCGCCTCGCACACAGGTCCGGCCGGGTTGCTCGGGCCCAGGAAGAAGAGGGCGAAGACGAACATCGAGGTCAGCACGATGACGAGGAAGGACGAGAGGACGCGCCGCACGATGAAGCCCGCCATGGGCGTTGCAACCTCCTTCCGGGACTTCCTCGTGGGGCGGTGCTCGGGGGCCTGCCCCACGACTCAGGGCCGCGGCCCCGTCGGGAGGTCGCCCTCCCGAGGGACCACGGTCACTGCTGAACCGAGATGTTCTTCCACGTGGGCATGCCGAAGGTCGCGTCGATCTCGTGGCCCGCGATCCTCGAGCCGTGTGCATGCGCCACACCGCCGTAGCCGATGACGAACAACGGGAGGTACTCCCTGGCGATGTACTCGTCGAGCTCGTTCCACGCCGCGGGCTGCTCCTCGACCGGCAGCATCAGGATGTCGTCGATGCGTTGGTCGACCTCCTCCTCGCTGAAGGCGGCGTAGTTGGAGCCCAGACCCTCCTCGTCGAGGTTGGTCGACTGCATGACCGGGGGGAACCACGACCCTCCCGAGGGCCAGTCGGAGCACCAGGACGCGCTGCGGACGTTGATCTTGTCGTTGTCGGGGTTCGAGCGCTCGGTCGAGAGGTCCGCGACGGTGGTCGCCACGGGGACCGCCTCGAACCCGGCCTCCTCGAGGGACTTCACGATGACGTCCTTGGCCCTGACCGCCTCAGGGCTGTCGTTGGCGAAGTGCCACTTGACCTCGTAGCCGACCTCACCGGCTTCCTCGAGGAGCGTCCTGGCCCTGGCGGTGTCGGTCTCTCCCGGGGCGAGGTCGTCGAAGACCTGGTACTCGGTGCGTCCGGGGATGCCCGGGGGCATGAGGTTGTTGCCCCAGATGCGGGTCACGTCCTCCACGTAGCCGGCCGCGAGAGCCGCATCGCGGTAGGGGTAGGCGTAGGCCAGGGCCTGGCGTACCAGCTTGTCCTCGACCACGCGGTAGTCAGGGGCCCAGTACGACGTGCACGGCTGGCTGCCGAGCTCGAGGCGGTCGCTGTGCTCGTCCTGGAAGGTCCGGAAGTTCTCCGCGAGGACGTCATCGTAGGTCAGCGTGAACTGGGCGTCGCCCTGGTCGTTGAGCAGGACCTGGTCGATCTTCGTGCTCGTGGTCTGGAAGTCGAACTCGTAGCTCTCAGGGTACTGCGTGCGGCCCGGGTCGGTGTTCGGGTCCCAGTGGGGGTTGCGGACGAGGGTCAGCGACTTCTCCGGGGTGTACCTGTCGAACATGTACGGCCCCGTCGACCAGGGGTGCATGCGGTACTCCTCCGGTGCGTCGTTGCCCTCGGGGACGGGCCCCATGGCCGGAAACGCTCCCCAGAACGGCAGGTCCGGGAAGGGCCTGCTCATCCTCAGGGTCAGCTTCATTCCGTCGACCTCGACCCCGGCGTAGTCGGTGCCCGACTTGTAGGGGCCCTTGTACTTGTCGCCGTCGAGGAAGAAGTCGTTGCTGAAGGCCGCCCCCCTTGGGAACGTCGCACGGTCGAAGGACCGCAGGATGCCGAACCGCACGTCCTCCGCGGTCACGTCCGTGCCGTTCTCCCACTTCACCCCCTCGCGGATGGTGAACGTCCACTCCGTGTAGTCGTCGTTGGGTGTGCCCAGGTCGGTGGCCAGGTCGGGCACCAGGACCATGTCCTTCGACTCCTCGTCGTAGACGTACTGAGTCAGCGAGCGCGTGACGAGCCCGCTGAGGATCGAGAGCGTGTTGATGTAGTAGGCCTCTGTCGGGTCCATGGTGTTGAGGCCGTCGGCGCTGAGGACCTTGACTGTGCCTCCCTCGGCCGCGCCCTCGATCTCGACCGGTCCCTCGCGGTCGGGGTCCATCCCGGAGCCGGCAGAGCCGAGGCTCTCCCTGTCGACGCCCGGGCCCTCGCCGTCGTCTCCGCGACCGTCGCCGGAACCCCCGCACGCGGCCAGGGCGAGCATGGCCACGGCGGTCATGGCGCTGATCGGTCTCTTGAACCGCATCACTTACCCAGCCTTTCCTGGTTGGTCGTGCAGGTCGGTCACCGGCGAGTCCTGGGGTCGAAGGCGTCCCGGATCGAGTCGCCCAGCAGGTTCAGGGCGAGGACGAGCACCATCACGGTGACCACCGGCGCCCAGAGGTAGAGCGGGTACTTGTCGAAGGAGTTCACGGCGTCGTTGATGGTCTGGCCGAGCGACGGGACACCGGTCAGGCCGATCCCGAGGTAGGACAGCCCTGCCTCCGCCGCCACGTAGGCAGGCAGGGACAGCGAGATGGCCACGACGATGGGTGCAACCAGGTTCGGCAGCAGCTCCCTGAAGAGGATGTGACGGGTCGGCACCCCCATCACCTGGGCCGCCTGGATGAACTCCCGCTCCCTCAAGGACAGCACCTGCCCGCGGATCAGACGGGCCAGTCCCATCCACCCGAAGACCACGAGCACCGCCACGAGAGCCAACACCTGCGCCCTGGCGAGAACGTCGAGGTCGGTGGAGAAGCGGGAGACGATGATCGGTGCGAGCGCGAGCGCACCGAGGATGAACGGGAAGGAAAGGAACAGGTCGATCGTGAACGAGATGACGCGGTCGAGCCACCCGCGGGCGAAGCCGGCCACGAGGCCGAGCGAGACGCCGATGAGGGTCGAGAGCACGGTGGCGGCGGTCGCCACCGCCAACGAGGTCCGCAGGCCGTAGAGCAGTCGGGCGAAGTTGTCTACGCCGGTCCGCGGGGCCAGCCCCAGCGGATGCTCCCAGGTCCACTCGTGGTACGGCGGTCCCGTCGCAGGGAACCCGTCGTAGGAGAGGACCTCGCTCGGCAGCGGTGCGTCCGGGTGGGTGCTGGTGGCGTAGACGCCCATCGCCGAGGTGATCACCGGCGCGAGCAGAGCGAGCAGGACCAGCAGCCAGACGGTGCCGGCCGACACCATCGCCACCTTGTCCGAGCGCAGCCGCTGGAGCGCGATCCTCGTCGGCGACCTGCCTGCGACGACCTTGTCGACACCACCCGCGGACTCGAGTCCCCCTCCGAACTCCTCGAGGTCCGCGGTGGTGGTCATGCGTACCTGTCTTTCGTCCCGGACTCGCTCAGCCGTCAGGACTGTAGTCCAGCACACACTCGCCACATGGTCGGTCCAGATAACGGTTTGGTACCGAGGAGAATCGCCGGCTCCGGGGTCTTCACCCGCTTTGAGGGACTTGTCCCCCGGCTCAGCCGGTGGTCTGCTCCTCGGGCTCCGTGTCGACGCCCGCCTCGGCCCGCTGCTGCGGAGTGATCGGTGCCGGTGCCGCCGTCAACGGGTCGTAGCCCGCCCCGGTCTTCGGGAAAGCGATGACCTCGCGGATCGAGTCGCTGCCGGCGAGCAGCGCGACGATCCGGTCCCACCCGAACGCGATGCCGCCATGCGGCGGGGCGCCGTACTTGAACGCCTCCAGCAGGAAGCCGAACTTCCGCTGCGCCTCGTCCTCGCTGATGCCCATCACCTCGAAAGCCCGCCTCTGGACGTCCTCGCGATGGATACGGATCGATCCGCCACCGATCTCGTTGCCGTTGCACACGATGTCGTAGGCGTTCGACAGCGCCTCACCGGGGTCGACGTCGAAGGTGTCGACGAACTCGGGCTTGGGTGCCGTGAAGGCGTGGTGGACCGCGGTCCAGGCACCACTGCCGACAGTGACCTCGCCGGCCGCGGCAGCCTCGTCGGACGGCTCGAACATCGGGGCGTCCACGACCCAGACGAACTTCCACGCGGAGTCATCGATGAGCCCCACGCGACGGCCGATCTCGAGACGCGCGGCGCCGAGGAGGGCCCGGGAGTGCTTGCCGGGACCGGCCGCGAAGAAGATCGCGTCGCCGGGCTCGGCGCCCACGTGGTCGGCGATCCCGGCCCGCTCGGAGTCGCTGAGGTTCTTCGCCACCGGACCGCCCAGCTCGCCGTCGGCGCCCACCAGGACGTAGGCCAGCCCCCTGGCGCCGCGCTGCTTGGCCCACTCCTGCCAGGC
>DATHVS010000048.1:0-10384 GCA_035461195.1 Nocardioidaceae bacterium | reverse complement strand
GCCCGCGGTCCGCAAGCTCAAGGAGCGTGACCGCCGGATCATCGAGCTGCGGTTCTTCCACGGCTGGACCCAGGAGCAGATCGCGCAGGACATCGGGGTCACCCAGATGCAGGTCTCGCGACTGCTCTCCCGGATCCTGTCGGACCTGAGGGCCGAGCTGGTCTGACACGTTCGTCCACGAAGTGGGCGGTGACGGTCTCCTGCCTCACGGCGGGGGTGGCGTCATCGCCCACTTCTGCGTCCGGGGTCAACCGAGGCGGCGGCGCGAGGCGACCGGCCAGATGCCCCACAGCAGCGCGAAGAGTCCCACGGAGATCCCCGCGGCAACGTGCGAGACCGGCGCGCCGACCACGACGTCGAAGACCAGCCACACGACGCCGGCCATGGTCAGCGCCAGCGCGGCGAGTCCGTAGCGGGCGGCCCTGTTGGCCGCCTCCACGATCCACTCGCGCTCGCCCCGCCGGAACAGCGTGCGGTGGAAGGCGACCGGCGCCACGATCAGCGCGGTCGCGACCACCGAGCCGCAGAGCACGGCGAGATAGATGAACCTCTCCGAGGCGGTGATCTCGCCGAAGCGGGCCGTGAACGGGATGGTCAGCAGGAAGCCGGTCAGGATCTGGACGCCGGTCTGCATGACCCGCAGCTCCTGGAGGAGCTCGTTGAGGTTGCGGGTCAGCTGCGTGTGCTTGTCCTCGTCGGCCGTGCCGGCCCCACCGGGGTCGCTCGTCGCGCCTGGGGGCAGGCCGGTGTCACTGGCCATCAGAGCGCCGTTTCAAAGGCTTGGTCGCCGGGCCCTGGAGCACTGCGCCGTCGAGCCCGAACCGCGACCCGTGGCAAGGGCACTCCCATGCCTTCTCGACTCCGTTGAAGGACACCAGGCAGCCCATGTGGGTGCAGTTCGGGGACACGGCGTGGGCGGTGCCGTCCTCGTCGACGTACGTCGCCCACTCGCCCTGGTCGTCGCTGACCAGACCGGCCTCACCGTGGCCGAGCTCCTCGGCGGAACGTGCCTTGCGCAGCTTCGCCTTGAGGCGCGCGCTCGCGTTGCCCGCCAGGCCGGCGACTGACCGTGCGCCGGAGGAGACGACGGTCTTGGCCTCCAGGGCGGGGTGGACCCGACGGGGGTCGTAGAGGCGGGCCCATGCCGGGGGCCTCCCGTCGAGGAGGTCGCGCAGGAGCAGCCCCGAGAGGACGCCGCTGGTCATGCCCCAGCCGCCGAACCCGGTGGCGACCCAGGCGTGCTTGGCTCCTGGGTGCAGCGGACCGATGAACGGCACCTTGTCGCCGCTGAAGTTGTCCTGCGCCGCCCAGGTGAACGCCACCTCGTCGACGGGGAACCGGTCGGTGAGCCAGGTGGTCAGCTCGCCGAGACGCTCAGGCGCCTTGGCGTCGCCCGGCGTGAACGGCGCGCCGGTCGCGATCAGCAGCCGCCCGCCGTCGTACGCCGCACCGCGCAGTGAGCGCGTGTCCTGGCTCGACGAGATGTACATCGCGCGAGGGTCTGCGGACTCGGGGACGACGCCGGCGACGACGAACTCCCGCTTGGGGGTGAGGCGGGTGAACAGCATCGAGCGGTCGAAGACCGGGTAGTGGGTCGTGACGACCACCTCGCGGGCCGTGACCTTGCGGCCCGTCTCGGTCGTGAGCACGCACGGCGTGCCCTCGGCGAGCTCGGTCACGCGGGTGTTCTCGAAGATGAGGCCGCCTTGCTCGACGAAGTCCGCAGCCACGGCCCGGAGGTACTTGCGCGGGTGGAACACGAGCTGGTCCTCGACGCGTACCGCGCCGGCGACGGGGAAGGGAAGCCCGGTGTCGTGCGTGAACGTCGCCGGTAGACCGGCCCTGCGGGCGGCGTCCGCCTCCCCGCGCAGCATGTCCACGTCGCTGTCGGACTCGGTGTAGACGAAGGCGGGCTGGCGCTCGAGCTCGCAGTCGATCTCGAGGCGCGCGACCGTGTCGGACACGTGCTCCATCGCGAGGGTCTGGCTCGCGGCGTAGGCCTCCGCGGACTCCTCGCCGAGCTTCCCGGCGATGTGGTTGAAGACCGCGCCGTGCAGCACCGAGACCTTCGCGGTGGTGCCTCCGGTGACGCCGGCGGCAATCCGGCCGGCCTCGAGAAGGGCGACCGACCGCCCCGTGCCTGCGAGCTCCGAGGCGACGCTGAGCCCCGCCACCCCTGCCCCGACGACGGCGACGTCGACGGTGATGTCGTCGTCGAGCAGCGGGTGGTCGGGGGTCTCGGCAGAGACCATCCAGTACGAAGTGTTCTCCATGGTCAGCGACCGACCGCCCTCTCCAGCTCCGACTTGTTCATCTTGGACCTTCCTTCGACGCCCTTGCGGCGAGCCTCCTCGTAGAGCTGGTCGCGGGTCCGGCCGCCGGAACCCTTTCCCGAGCGCAGGCCCCCTCGCCGGCTTGACGACATGTCCTCGGTCGACGTACGGCTGCTCTCGTCGGACTCACCGGCCTGGGCACGCTCCTTGTTGACCGTCCGGGCGGCGATCTCCTCGGCCGTGTTCTCGTCGCGACCACGCTCCTCGAGACCCTCCTTGATGTGGTCGTACTGCCTCTCGCGCTTGGCGCTCCATGCCTCCGGAGACATGGCCACTCCTCTCACGTGATCTCGCTCGTCGTGCGACCTTGACAGGTACCCGTGGCTCCGGACCGGCATGCACAGGTGAGCGGGCACACACGTGGCCCGCCACCGAATGAGACGGCCCTTCACGGGTATGGAACCCGAAGAGCGATCAGGAAGGAAGACGGACATGATGAAGAAGCTGTTGCTCGTCGGTGCCGGGGCGGTGGGCTACGTGCTCGGTGCCAAGGCCGGACGCGAGCGCTACGAGCAGATTGTCGAGCAGGCGAGGAAGCTGCGCGCGAACCCCACGGTCCAGGAGAAGGTCGACCAGGCCAAGCACGTCGCCAAGGACGCCGCGGACTCCGCGGTCGACAAGGCCCGTGAGCAGGCCCACGGCGGCGGTTCGACCCCCGACGGCACCTCCCCGAACGCCACCTCCACCCCGACCGGTGCCGCGGGCCCTCGCTCCTTCGGGGTCGGCAACGAGGGCACCTGACCCCACGGACAGGGGTACGGCGCGACCGCCGACGCCGGATGGTTGCGCTGTACCCCGTCCCGTACGCTTGAGAGGTGGCAGGCCCCGACTTCGAGACCCAGATCAAGCAGCTCCAAGCGACGATGCACACGATCGAGCAGGTGCTCGACGTTGACGACATGCGCAAGGAGATCGCCGAGCTCGGTGAGCAGGTGTCTGCACCCGACCTCTGGGACGACCAGGCCAACGCGCAGAAGATCACCGGTCGCCTGTCCGCGCTCCAGGGGGAGCTCGATCGCTTCACCTCCCTGCAGCGCCGCATCGACGACCTCGCAGTCCTCCTCGAGCTCGCCCGCGAGGAGGACGACGAGGCATCCCTCGCCGAGGCCGAGGCCGACCTCCAGCGCATCCACAAAGCCGTGGAGCTGCTCGAGGTGCGCACACTGCTGTCGGGGGAGTACGACGCGCGTGAGGCGCTCGTGACGATCCGTGCGGGAGCCGGTGGGGTCGACGCCGCCGACTTCGCCGAGATGCTCATGCGGATGTACACCCGCTGGGCCGAGCGCAACAAGTACCCCGTGGAGGTCTTCGACACCTCCTACGCCGAGGAGGCGGGCCTGAAGTCCGCGACGTTCGCGATCCACGCCCCCTACGCCTACGGCACCCTCTCGGTCGAGTCCGGCACCCACCGCCTGGTGCGGATAAGCCCCTTCGACAACCAGGGCCGCCGCCAGACGTCGTTCGCCGCGGTGGAAGTGGTGCCGGTGCTCGAGCAGACCGACGAGATCGAGATCCCCGAGGACGAGGTCCGCGTAGACGTCTACCGCTCCTCCGGTCCGGGCGGGCAGTCGGTGAACACCACGGACTCCGCGGTGCGGCTGACCCACATCCCGACCGGCACCGTGGTCAGCTGCCAGAACGAGAAGAGCCAGCTGCAGAACAAGGCCAGCGCGATGGTCATCCTCAAGGCCAAGCTGCTCGCGATGAAGAAGGCCGAGGAGCGCGCCCACCTCGACGAGCTGCGTGGCGACGTGCAGGGCTCGTGGGGTGACCAGATGCGCAACTACGTCCTGCACCCCTACCAGCTCGTGAAGGACCTGCGGACCGACTTCGAGGTAGGCAACCCGCAGGCGGTCTTCGACGGCGACATCGACGCCTTCCTCGAGGCGGGCATCCGCTGGCGGCGTGGCGCGGACAAGGCCGCCCAGAACTGAATGACCCGGCCTACCCCTGGGTGCCCATGGCGGTGACCACGACGGTGCACCACTGGTCGGCGCGCTGCACGACGTCGGCGCGTCCCCTCGTGCTCTCTCCGCGGACGAGGGGATCGCTGATCTCGCAGCCGACCCAGCTGTCGCCGAAGAGGCCCTCGAGCCGTGCCCGGACCATCGGTGCCTCCTCCGGCGGAGGGCCGGCGACCTCGCACACCGACGTCAGGGTCGGTGCTCCGAACCGCACCGACTCGGGGAACGCGCACTCGCCGACGCGGCGGGCCCGACGGACCAGCGTCCGCGCCTCGGCCACGGTGACCGGGCGGGCGAACACCCAGGACCGCGCCACCTTGCCCCCGGGACCCTCGAAGACGCAGCCGAACTCGTGGGAGACGTCGACCTGGCCGGGACGCACCTCGACCTCGTCGCCGTTGCCGTAGTGGGCGGTGTCCCGCACGGACCCTTCGAGAGCCTGGGCCACGTCGTCTGCGTCGACGAGGTCGCAGAACCCTGCACGCTGCACGGGGACGGCGCTGAGGTCGAGGTCGGCGTCGCTCGGCGCCACCGACGGCGGGGGCTCCTGGGACGACTCGGGGGAGAGGGTGCACCCGCTCGCTACGATCGCGGACGCGAGCGCTGAAGCGATGACCGCGGGTGCCCGTCCACGGCGGACCGCCCAGAGGGGGGAGCGGCGCGGCGACATGGAACCAACGTAAGCGACGCACCGAGGCGGTCACCGGGTTAGGGGGGTCTTCCCGCGTCGCCTAGACTCATTTGTTGGTCGGATACGCCCGCACTGCCCGAGCCAGGACAGTGCGGGCGCGTGAATCCCTGTGTCCCCGAGCCCGGCCACCTACGCCCGTGATTCGGTTCGAGAATGTCACCAAGACGTACGCCGGCCAGAGCCGCGCGGCGCTCGAAGACGTGAGCGTCGAGGTCGACAAGGGGGAGTTCGTGTTCCTGGTCGGTGCCTCCGGCTCAGGAAAGTCCACCTTCCTGCGCATGGTCCTGCGCGAGACGCGCCCCACCCAGGGCAAGGTGTACGTCGCCGGCAAGGAGATCAACCGCCTCGCAGGCTGGAAGGTCCCGGGTCTGCGACGCCAGATCGGCACCGTGTTCCAGGACTTCCGCCTCCTGCCGAACAAGACCGTCTCCGAGAACGTCGCCTTCGCCCTCCAGGTCATCGGCAAGCCGCGCTCACACATCAACAAGGTGGTGCCCGAGACGCTCGAGCTCGTCGGGCTCGAGGGCAAGGGCGACCGGATGCCCGACGAGCTGTCCGGTGGCGAGCAGCAGCGGGTCGCGATCGCCCGGGCGTTCGTGAACCGTCCGATGATCCTGATCGCCGACGAGCCCACCGGGAACCTCGACCCCAACACCTCGGTCGGCATCATGAAGCTGCTCGACCGGATCAACCGCACCGGGACGACCGTGGTGATGGCCACCCACGACGCGGGCATCGTCGACCAGATGCGCAAGCGCGTGATCGAGCTCGCCGGTGGTCGCGTGGTGCGCGACCAGTCGCGCGGCGTCTACGGCTACCAGCACTGACCCCACAACGGACCAGGATCTCTTCTCGATGCAGCTGACCTATGTGTTCTCCGAGCTCGGCAACGGCCTCCGGCGCAACGTCTCGATGACGATCGCGGTCATCGTGACGATCTTCGTCTCGCTGACCCTCGTCGGCATGGGCCTGCTGCTCAACGCCCAGGCGAACAAGGCGGAGCAGTACTGGGGCAGCAAGCTCCAGATCACCGTGTTCTTGTGCAACCAGAACTCCACGACCGCCAACTGTGTCGACGGCGAGGTCACCGCAGCCCAGAAGGAGCAGATCGAGGGAGTCCTCGACGAGCACCCGGAGGTCGCGTCGTGGCGCCTGCAGAGCAAGCAGGAGGCCTACGACAAGTGGCGTGAGGCCTACGTCTCCGAGGACGAGACGGAGCAACGGGTCTACGACTCGATCCGCCCCTCGGACATGCAGGAGTCCTACTGGGTGCAGCTGAACAACCCCGAGGAGTTCATGGGCATCAAGAGCCAGGTGTCCGGTCTCGAGGGGGTCAACACGGTGCGTGACCTGCGTGAGGTCCTCAAGCCCATCTACTTCTGGATGAACGTCATGAAGTGGGGGGCGATAGCGATCGCGACCTTCCTGATCTTCGCCGCGATCCTCCAGGTCGGGAACACCATCCGGCTCGCCGCGTTCGCCCGTCGACGCGAGATCGGGATCATGCGGCTGGTCGGCGCCTCCAGCCTCTACATCCAGCTGCCCTTCCTCATGGAGGCGCTGGTGGCCGCGCTCATCGGCGTACTCCTGGCCGGTGGAGCGATCGTGGCGTTCACGTACTTCGTGATCTACCAGATGCTGCGGCCGACCTCGAACATCGTGGCTTGGATCGACTGGGCGGACAGTCTGTGGGCAATCGGGTGGATCGCCCTCATCGGCCTGATGCTGACTCTGGTGCCAACCCTGGCAATGACGCGAAAATACCTCAAAGTCTAGGTAAAGCCGGTTAGCGTCAAAGGGACGACACGCCCAGAGATGCGAGGTAAAACCGGTGTTCCGCTCCTTCGTCCGCCCCTCTCGGAGACGCGCGGTGACCGCCCTCGCGGCAGGCTGCCTGCTGCTCGGCGTAGCGGCCGTCCCGTTGGCCGCGGCAGACGAGGACTCGCGCGAGCGCAAGCAGCGCGTGGAGGGCGACATCTCGCAGACCCTGGAGCACCTCGACCAGTCGAGTGCGGAGCTCGCCTCCGCCACCCGCGCTCTCCAGGCGGCCCAGGCCCAGCTCGGCAAGGCCCAGCAGAAGCTCGCCGAGACTCGCGGCGAGCTCGCCGTCGCAGTCGTGCTCGACAAGCGGATGCACAAGGAGCTCGAGCGGGCCGTGCGCCGGCTACGTGGGGCCCGGCTTGAGCTCGCCAAGGGTCAGGCCGAGCTCGAGGCACAAGAGCAGGTGCTCGGCCAGATCGCCGTGCAGAACTACCAGCACGGAGACCCCAACCTGCTCGGTCTCGCCATGGTGCTGTCCTCGCAGGACCCTGCGGATCTGAGCAGCCAGCTCAACTCCGTGCGCAACGTGCTCGACAAGGAGTCGGTCACCCTCGACCGGCTCGACGCCACGCGCGTCATGCTGACCGTCAAGCAGCAGGAGGTCGAGGCCGCGAAGGAGGAGGTGGCCGAGAAGCGTCGCGAGGCCGCGGAGAACCTCGTGCGCAAGAAGGCCCTCGAGGCGCAGGCGGAGGAGGCCGAGAAGGCCGTCTCCAAGATGGTCGGCGCCCGGCTCGCGGCCCACAACGCCGCCGCGGAAGCACGGCGGGCAGACCTCGAGATGCTGCGCGGCCTCCAGCAGGAGCGTGACCGGATCGCCGACCTGCTCGCGGCCCGCGCCGAGGCCGCCCGCCAACGCGCGGCCGCAGCAGCGGCAGCGGCGAACGCGGCGGCTGCGACAGCGGCCGCGGAAGCCTCCGCCAACTCCAACGGCTTTCTCGACATGCCCGTCGACGGCTACATCACCTCGCACTACGGCATGCGCGTCCACCCGATCTACAAGCGTCTCACCCTTCACGACGGGACCGACTTCGGCGCGAGCTGTGGGACGCCGATCAGGGCAGCCGCCGGCGGCGAGGTGCTCGGGGTCTACTACAACGCCGGCTACGGCAAACGAGTCATCATCGACCACGGCTTCCGTCGCGGCGTGGGGCTCGGTACGGCGTACAACCACCTGAGCGCCTATGCGGCCTACGAGGGGCAGAAGGTCAAGCGCGGTGACGTCATCGGCTTCGTCGGCAACACGGGTTACTCCACCGGCTGCCACCTGCACTTCATGGTCTTCGAGAACGGTGCCACCGTGAACCCGATGGGCTGGCTCTGAGAAGACCGCGCGCCCGACAGGCGTGGACGTCGTCGGCTCCGGCAAACCTGCCGCAACCGAATTGCTCCCGCCTGACACAATCGGGGCATGGCCAAGGAGCAGGGGCGGAAGCTGATCGCGCAGAACAAGAAGGCGCGGCACGACTACCACATCGAGGACACCTACGAAGCCGGGCTGGTGCTCACCGGCACCGAGGTGAAGTCCCTGCGCGCCGGACGGGCGTCCCTCGTCGACGGGTTCGGCGAGGTCCACGACGGGGAGGTCTGGCTTCACGGGGTGCACATCCCGGAGTACGCCCAGGGCACCTGGACCAACCACTCCGCCCGCCGCAAGCGCAAGCTGCTGCTCAATCGGCACGAGATCGACAAGATCGAGTCGCGGGTCAACGAGAAGGGCCTGACCCTGATCCCGCTGTCGCTGTACTTCAAGGACGGCCGAGCCAAGGTCGAGATGGCACTCGCCCGAGGCAAGAAGTCCTGGGACAAGCGGCATGCCCTGGCCGAGCGTCAGGCCAAGCGTGAGACCGAGGTCGCCCTCGGCCGCCGGATGAAGGGCATGGAGTGAGCCTGAGCGACGCCGAGGTCCCCGCGTGGGCGGAGCGGCTCGGGATTCCCGGGCTGTACGACGTCCACGTGCACTTCCTCCCGCCCACGATCATGGCGAAGGTGTGGGCCCAGTTCGACTCTCAGGGCCCTCTGATCGGTAGGCCGTGGCCGATCCGCTACCGCGGCTCGGACGAGGAGCGCGTCGCGCAGCTGCGTGCCCTCGGCGTACGTCGCTTCTCCGCACTGCCCTACGCGCACAAGCCCGGGATCGCCGGGTTCTTCAACGACTGGGCGCGGTCCTTCGCCGAGCAGGTGCCCGAGTGCCTGCGGTCCGCGACGTTCTACCCCGAGCCGACGGCCGTGGAGTACGTCGCCGACGCGATCGAGGAGGGTGTCGAGATCTTCAAGGTCCACGTGCAGGTGGGGAACTTCGACGTCCGCGACCCGCACCTCGACAAGGTTTGGGGCTTGATCGCAGAGGCCGGGACGCCGGTGGTGATCCATGCGGGGTCCGGTCCGGTCCCGAACGACAACACCGGCCCGGGCCCGGTCCTGGAGATGCTGGAACGTCACCCCCGGCTCACCGCCGTGATGGCGCACATGGGGGCGCCGGAGTATGCCGAGTTCCTCGAGATGGCCGAGCGCTTCGAGCGGGTGCACCTCGACACCACGATGGCTTTCACCGACTTCTTCGAGGCGATGGCGGCGTTCCCTGTCGCGCTGAAGCCGCGGTTGCGCGACCTCGGTGACAAGGTGCTGCTCGGCTCGGACTTTCCCAACATCCCCTACGCGTACGCACACCAGATCGAGTCGCTCGAGCGCCTCGACATGGGGCATCAGTGGCTGCGCCGGGTGTGCTGGGAAAACGCTGCTTCGCTTCTGGGGTAAGCGAGCGTGGTCTCGTGAGTCAGGCGGGCGCTGCGAGGCGTCTGAGACGTTCCTCGAGGGCGCTGTGCCCTCCGCCGGTGAGATGTCGGAGGTCGGACCAGCGGGGTCGCTCTCCTGGTGGATCGGGTGGGGTCGAGGTGTAGCGGTGGCCGGTCGGTGTCCTCACCGTGACCGCGTCTCCCGCGCCGCCCTCTGAGGTGGTGAGGGCCCATCCGGCGGCCTCCTTCGCGAGGTTGCACGCCTCGCAGAGGCCCTGACCGTTGTCCGCGGACGTCTCGCCGCCGTCGGCAGAGCGGATGACGTGGTCCGCGTGGCGGATCGGCGCGTCGCACCAGACCGTCCGGCAGACCTCGTCTCGGATGACGAAGAAGTGCCGCAGGGACAGTGGGAACTCCCGGCGCCGCGAGTCCATCGCCACCAGATCCCCGGTCGAGGGGCTGGTGAAGAGCCCACGAACCCAGACCCGGGCCGCTTCTCCGGCCTCGCCGGCCCTCATGAGGGCGCGTCCAAGCGCAGCCGGGACGGGGCCGTGGCCGACGATGCGCGCCGGGGTGTCGTCGCCGGTGAGGAGGGAACGGTCGGTCATCACGAGCTGGATCTCGACAGGGACGCCAGGTGCCTTGGCCTGACCGGTGACCCGCTCCACGAGCGTGTCGGCCATGATCTGGCCCCGGGTGCGAGGGTCTCCTGCAGCTCGGAGCGTTGCGGCGTGCTTCGTCAGAGCGGCGTGCACCGCGACACCCTGGGCGACGGGCAACAGGCCGGTGACGTAGCTCATCGTGTCGGGTGCCGGCCGGACGGTGACCCGGCGATCGGCTTCC
>DATHVS010000047.1:0-21273 GCA_035461195.1 Nocardioidaceae bacterium | reverse complement strand
GCCCTCGACCACGAACTCGTCGAGCGCGCGGCGCGACCGCTCCAGGGCCTGGCGCCGGGCGCGGCCGGTGACGATGAGCTTGGCCACCAGGGAGTCGAAGGCCCCGGGCACGGTCTCGCCCGGGTCGTAACCGCCGTCGAGACGGACACCGGGCCCCGACGGTGCGTGCCAGCGGGTCAGCGTCCCCGGGGCCGGCATGAAGTTCTGCCCGGCGTCCTCGGCGTTGATGCGGAACTCGATCGAGTGCCCCTCGATCACCGGGTCGTCGTAGCCCAGCTCCTCACCAGCGGCGATGCGGAACATCTCCCGCACCAGGTCGATGCCGGTGACCTCCTCCGACACCGGGTGCTCGACCTGGAGGCGGGTGTTGACCTCGAGGAAGGAGATCGTGCCGTCCTGGCCGACCAGGAACTCGCAGGTCCCGGCGCCGACGTAGCCGGCCTCCCGGAGGATCGCCTTCGAGGAGTCGTAGAGGATCGTCAGCTGCTCGTCGGACAGGAACGGCGCGGGCGCCTCCTCGACGAGCTTCTGGTGCCGCCGCTGCAGCGAGCAGTCGCGAGTCGAGACCACGACCACGTTGCCGTGCTGGTCGGCCAGGCACTGCGTCTCGACGTGGCGCGGCTTGTCGAGGTACTTCTCCACGAAGCACTCGCCGCGCCCGAAGGCCCCCTCGGCCTCACGCACCGCCGACTCGTAGAGGTCGGCGACGTTGTCACCCTCACGGGCCACCTTCAGCCCGCGCCCACCGCCGCCGAAGGCGGCCTTGATCGCGATCGGCAGGCCGTGCTCCTCGGCGAAGGCGAGGACCTCGTCGGCGTCCCCGACCGGGTCCTTGGTGCCGGCGACCAGGGGGGCGCCGACCTTCTCGGCGATGTGGCGCGCCTGCACCTTGTCGCCGAGGGCGTCGATGGCCGCGGGCGGGGGGCCGATCCACACCAGGCCGGCGTCGATCACCGCCTGGGCGAAGGAGGAGTTCTCGGCGAGGAAGCCGTAGCCGGGGTGGACCGAGTCGGCGCCGGCCTTCTTCGCGACCTCGATGATCTTCTCGATCGAGAGGTAGGAGTCCGCCGGGGTCGCCCCGCCCAGGCTGTGCGCCTCGTCGGCTAGCCGGACGTGGAGAGCGTCCCGGTCGGGGTCGGCGTACACCGCGACGCTGCTGATGCCGGCGTCCTTGCAGGCGCGGATCACGCGGACCGCGATCTCGCCACGGTTGGCGATCAGGACCTTCTGCAGTGGCTTGATCTCGGGGGTGCCGGACACACGCGCTCCTGGGGTTCTCTGGATCGTCAGGTAGTAGCGGAGTCTAGGCCCTGCGGTCCGCGTCGACGCGGGGGTGCCCAGGTGACGGTCACCAACGGGGGCGGCGCTCGCGTCGTCGTCCCCCGTGAAGGGGCTGGTTACCTTGACGGCATGGTCGACGAAACCACGACAACGCCGCCCCGGCCCACCGCACGCCCCGTGCCCGCCCTGCTGGTGTACGCCGCGGCGGTGGTCGTCGTCGCTTCGATCGGCGGACTCGCGACGTCCGCCGGGCAGGGCAGCGGAGGCTGGTACGCCGACGCGGACAAACCGTTCTTCACCCCGCCCGACTGGGTCTTCGGCCCGGTGTGGACAGTCCTCTACGCCGCGATGGCGCTCGCCGCCTGGCGCCTGTCGCGCCGGCGCGCCGAGGGCGTTTCGGAGGCGAGACCGCTGCTACGGCTGTGGTGGGTCCAGCTCGCGCTGAACTTCGTCTGGACGCCCTTGTTCTTCGCCGGGGAGCTGTTGTGGTTCGCCCTCGTGGACATTGTGCTCCTCGACGTACTCCTGGCGGTGCTCGTCGTCCGGGCGTGGCGGGTCGACCGCGTGGCCGCCGCGCTGCTGGCGCCGTACCTCGCGTGGGTTCTCTACGCGACCGCGCTCAACCTCGGCATCGCCCTGCTCAACTGAGCTGCCGAAGAACCCCTGGACCGTTATGTCGGATTGGTGTGGTTAGGATCACGCCGCCCGGCTCCGACCGAGAGCCACCGAACCTGGGGACCACATGACCCGTCGCAAGTCTTCGCTGCTCGTCGCAGCCGCCGCCGCCATCTCGACCCTGCTCGTCGCCGCTCCGGCTCCGGCCGTTGCCGCGGAGCAGGACCTGACCTGCCGCAGCGCCGCTGTCGGCGTGCTGCCCAATGGCAAGCTGCTCCAGCGACACCTCGAGAACGGCCGTCAGGTCGGGGTGAAGACGACCGGGGCCGAGCTGCCGTTCCGGCCGACAACGCTTGGTGGCGCCGGCTGGGAGGAGATCGACGGCGGCTACCGGCAGTACTACGTCGCCACCGCCAGCGACGGTCGACCCCGCGTCCTCGTCGTGACCGACAAGGACGCTCGGAGGACCATGAGCGCACGAGCAGTCCGGTTCGCCACCACCGGGTTCACGCCGCGCCTCTTGGGGATGGGCGTCGTGGGCTCCGAGCTGCTCGCGCTCGAGGGCTCGGTGCTCCGCCAGTACAAGATCCGCTCCAGCGAGAACGGGCCGGTGCTGAGGAACCCGCGCGTGGCCAAGCGCAACATGGATCGGCTGAAGACGCTGTCCTGGTACAGCCGCCAGCCGGTCGGGGGCGCGAAGACCGACATCTACTACGCCACCACCAAGGCCGGTGCGCTGATCCAGATCCGGGTGCCGGTCCGGAACCCCGGCGACACGAAGGTCGTTCGCGTCAAGCGGACCGGCTTCAAGCCCTACACGGGCCTCTCGCTCTCCTACTGCAACGACAGCCGCGCGAACGCCTTGATCGTCGGTGTCAACGCCAAGGGCAACCTCGCCCGGTGGTTCACCCTCGAGCGGCAGCTCGCACCGCGCCCGGCGAACCTCACCAACCAGGGCCTGGCCGCCGAGGGGAAGAACTGGCGCCTCCGCCCGGTGGTGTGACGGCGGTCAGCGCAGCGCAGGAACCGTCTCGCTCAGGCCGTCGTCGAGGCTACGTGCGGTCCAGCCGAGCTCGGCCTCGGCCCGCGCGGGCGTGCCGAGGTAGGTCGCCACGGAGGCGCGGAGCGACTCGGCGGTGTAGTCCGCCGGGAGTGGGACGACCCTCCCCACCACGGCGCTGAGCGCGGCGGTGGCGCGGACCATGCCGACGGGAAGGGTCCGCGGCGGTTTCGAGCCGGCGAGCGCGGCGACCTTGCGGAGCACCTCCGCAAGGCTCGCCCGCGGCCCGGCGAGCATGTAGGCCGCACCGGGCGCGCCCCTCTGCATGGCCAGCACGTGGGCCCGGGCGACGTCCTCCACGTGGGCCCAGCACATGCCGCCGTCGCGGGGCACCAGGACCCGCTTGCCGCGGGCGGTCTGCTCGAGCAGGGCACCGACCTGGCTGGTGTCGCCGGGCCCGTAGATCACTCCCGGCTGGAGGATCACCACGTCGAGCCCGTCCGCGGCGTACTCCACGGCGGTGTCGTGGGCCGCCGCCTTCGTTGCGTCGTAGGCGGAGTGGTGGCGACCGGAGAACCGGTAGGTTTCGTCGACCACGCGCCCGCGGGTGTGGGAGTTGACCGCCAGTGTGCTGGTGTAGACGGTGCGTGGCACGGCGTTGCGTCGGGCTGCCTCCAGGGCGTTGCGGGTGCCGTCGACGTTCACTCTCCGGCCCTCGTTCGGGGTGCGGCTGCCGAACTTGTACCAGCCCGCGACGTGGAAGAGCCCGTCGGCGCCCTGGCAGAGCCGGTCGAGCGCCGGCGCGTCGTCCAGGTCGCCGCTGACGAGGTCGACGCCTGCCTGGGCGAGCGCGGTGGCACGTGAGGGGTCACGGACGAGGGCGACGACCTCGTGGCCCTCGTCGCGGAGCTGTCGGGCGAGGACGCCGCCGAGGAAGCCTGTGGCACCGGTGATCGCATAGCGCATGTGCCATTCAACGACAGCATCGGCGAGGAGTCACGTCGTCCCGTCAGCGAAGGCGGCGCAGGTCCTCGCGGCAGCGTGTCTCGACCTCGTCGAGCTCGGCAAGGGTGTCGTCTATGTCGCGACGGCGCTGCTCGAGCTCGCGCCGGCGCACCTCGATCTGGTCGAGGAGGTACTCCAGCTGCCCGGCCTCGCCCGGCTGGTCGTCGTACATGTTGACGATCGTGGCGATCTCCTCGAGGGAGAACCCGAGCCGCCGGCCGCGGAGGATCAGCGCGAGGCGGACCCGGTCGCGGTTGTGGAAGATCCGGACAGTGCCTCGTCGCTCGGGGGAGAGCAGGCCGAGCTCCTCGTAGTGGCGGATGGTCCGCAGCGTGACGCCGTACTCCTCGGCGAGGTCCGCGATCGTCCACGTCCGGTCGGTGGGTGCGTCTTGCGTCACGTCGGCCACCCCCCTAGAGTGCCTTACGTTTACGTAAGCGTAAACCACCGTCCCGATGAGTCCCAGGAGCGTCATGTCGTTCGAGCTGTCCCGTGAGCACGAGGAGTTCCGCCGCAGCGTCCGCGAGTTCGCGCAGGCCGAGATCGCCCCGCACGCGGCGCAGTGGGACCGCGACCACCACTTCCCCACCGACGTGGTCAACAAGATGGGCGGCCTCGGGCTCATGGGTCTCACGGCACCCGAGGAGTACGGCGGCGCGGGCGAGCACGGCGACTTCACCAGCCTTTGCGTCGCCATCGAGGAGATCGGCCGCGTCGACCAGTCCATGGGCATCACCCTCGAGGCCGCCGTCGGCCTCGGCATCAACCCGATCCTGACCTTCGGCACCGAGGACCAGAAGCAGACCTGGCTGCCCGACCTCGTGGCGGGACGCACCCTCGCCGGGTTCGGCCTTACCGAGCCGGGCGCCGGCTCCGACGCAGGCGCCACGAAGACGAAGGCCGAGCTCGTCGACGGCGAGTGGGTCGTCAACGGGTCGAAGCAGTTCATCACCAACTCAGGCTCGTCCATCACCTCGGTGGTCACCGTCACCGCACGCACCGGCACCCGCGAGGACGGCAGGGCGGAGGTCAGCACGATCATCGTGCCGTCGGGCACTCCCGGCTTCACCGCGGAGAAGGCCTACGACAAGCTCGGCTGGCACGCCTCCGACACCCACCCGCTCACCTTCGAGGATGCCCGCGTCCCCGAGGCGAACCTGCTCGGAGAGCGCGGCCGCGGCTTCGCGCAGTTCCTCGCAACCCTTGACGACGGCCGGGTCGCCATCGCCGCACTCGCCGTCGGCGCGATTCAGGCGTGCCTCGACATGTCGGTGGAGTACGCCGGGGAGCGGACCACCTTCGGGGTGCCGATCGGCGCCAAGCAGGGCGTGGCGTTCCAGGTCGCCGACCTGCAGGTGATGCTCGAGGCATCTCGCACCCTCACGTACAAGGCCGCGGCGATGAAGGACGCAGGCAGGCCGATGCAGGAGTTCAAGCAGGCCGCGGCGATCGCCAAGCTCTACGCCACCGAGTCGGCCGTGACCGCGACCCGGATCGCCACCCAGGTCTTCGGCGGCTACGGCTTCATGGAGGAGTACCCGGTGACTCGCTTCTACCGCGACGCCAAGGTGCTCGAGATCGGCGAGGGCACCTCGGAGGTCCAGCGGATGCTCATCGCGCGGGGGCTCGGTCTGCCGGTCGAGTGAGTCGGCCTGCCGGTCGCCGCCTACTCTGTTCGGCATGGGTCGTCGCCTGCAACGCCTCGCCGCGGAGGGCGTGAAGTTCCTCGCGGTCGGTGGCATCGCCACGCTGGTGGCCCTCGTGCTGTTCAACGTGCTGGTGCACGGGTTCTTCGGGGACCCGACCGGTCCGATGAACCAGCGGCCGCTCACGGCGTTCGCGGCCGCCAACCTCGTCGGCATGCTGGTGAGCTACCGCGGCAGCCGCTCCTGGGCGTTCCGTCACCGCGAGGTCGTGGGGCCGGTCGGCGGTCGGGTCGCGTTCTTCGCGATCAACACCGTCACCATGGCGTTCCCGCTGGTGTCTCTCGCGTTGAGTCGCTACGCGCTCGGCCTGGACAGCGCCCTGGCGGACAACCTGGCCGCCAACGTGATCGGGCTCGGGCTCGGCACGGCTGCCCGGTTCTGGGCGTTCCGCAGGTTCGTCTTCCTCTCGCCGCGCCGCGTGTCTCGAGAGGAAGTGGCGTCCTGACCTCATGCCCTCCCGTTTGGCCGTAACCTCCCTCCATGAGGTCGGTTCTCCGCGCGGTCCTCGGGCTGGGCCTCGTGCTTGCCCTGCTCGGCGCCTCCGCCTGCGACTCCTCCGAGGCCGTCGGCACCGTGGTCCGGGTCCGGCCCCACGAGGCCGTGCGGCTGCTCGAGGACGGTGGGCACGTCGTGATCGACCTGCGCACACCCCGGGAGTTCGAGGCGGGTCGTGTGGCCGGCGCGCGGAACATCGACGCCTCCGCGGACGACTTCGAGGAGCGGGTCGGCCGGCTCGACCCCGAGGCGCGCTACCTCGTCTACTCCCGGATCAAGGGCGACTCCGCCCCTGCAGCCGACGCGATGGCGCGGCTCGGTGTCGAGGACGTCGTGGACGCGGGAGCCTTCGGCACGCTGGCGCTCGCCGGCGCCGACCTGGAGTGACCTGTCCGCGTCTCGGCCCGACTTTCCACGTGCTGTGGACCCTTCCCGAGCGGTATGCCGCTTGTGGAGGGTCCGTAACCCCGCGTTACTTGAAGAGGGAGATACCCTCGGGGGTATGAGAAAGACGCTGACGACCACCCTGGCCGGGGCCGCTGCCGCGCTGCTCCTGTTCACCTCCGCCTGCTCCTCCTCTGCCATCGAGGTCGAGACCGTCGGGGCCGACCATGCCGTGGAGATCATCGAGTCCGGCGAGCACGCCGTCATCGACGTCCGCACGCCGGCGGAGTACGCCGCGGGCCACGTCGAGGGTTCGGTGAACCTCGACCTCTCCTCGGCCACGTTCGAGCAGCAGCTCGACGGGCTCGACAAGGACGAGGAGTACGTCGTCTACTGCCAGAGCGGCAACCGGTCGGCGACGGCAGCCGACAAGATGGCCGACCTCGGCTTCACCAACGTGGTCGACGCCGGAGGGATCGTCTCGCTCGAGGCGGCCGGCGCCAAGATCGTCCAGGGCGGCTGAGCAGGCTCAGACAGGGAACGACCGCCACAGGTCGGTCCAGCGCACCCCGAGCTCGGCGAACATCTCGCGAAGCAGCGGCAGGCCGATGCCCACCACGGTGTGCGGGTCTCCCTCGAGGCCGCGGACGAACGCACCGCCGAGCCCGTCGAGCGTGAAGGCGCCCGCCACCTTGAGCGGTTCGCCGGACGCGACGTAGGCGTCGACCTCCTCGTCGGAGGGGCTGGCGAAGTGCACCACCGTGTCCGCGGACCGGGCCACCTCGCGCCCCGACCCGGTGTCGACGAGGCAGTGCCCGGTGTGGAGTACGCCGGAGCGGCCGCGCATCGACCGCCAGCGTGCCCGTGCCTCGGCCGCGTCCGCGGGCTTGCCGTGGATCGCGCCGTCGAGCTCGAGGACCGAGTCGCACCCGATCACCCAGGCCGGGCCGGCGGCGGGGTCGAGGGTCCCGGCGACCGCCTCCGCCTTGAGCCGCGCCAGGTCGAGGGCGAGCCGGGCCGGGTCGGCGACCTGCACCTGTGACTCGTCGACCCCGGAGACGACGACCTCGGGACCGACCCCGGCGCTGCGCAGCGTGGCGAGGCGCGCGGGGGAGGCCGAGGCGAGGACCAGCCGGGCGTTCACGAGATCCGGGCGAGCGCGGCTCGCAGCGGGTCGAGGCCGATCGAGCCGAGGTCGAGCGCGGAGCGGTGGAAGGACCGCAGGTCGAACGCGCCACCGAGCCTGGTCTCGGCTTCGGCGCGGGCCTGGAGCCAGATCCGCTCGCCCACCTTGTAGGACGGCGCCTGGCCGGGCCAGCCGAGGTAGCGGTTGACCTCGAAGACGATGACCGGGTCCTCCATGCGGCAGTGCCCTCGCATGAACTCCAGCCCGAGATCGGGCGTCCACCCCTCCCCGGGGTGGAACCCGAACGGGTTGCCGCGGGGGATCTCGAGCTGGAGGTGCATGCCGATGTCCACGACAACCCGGGCGGCCCTCATCGCCTGGGCGTCGAGCATGCCGAGCCGGTCCCCGGGGTCGGCGAGGTACCCGAGCTCGTCCATCAGCCGCTCGGCGTAGAGCGCCCACCCCTCCCCGTGGCCGGAGACCCAGCACATGAGCCGCTGCCAGCGGTTGAGGAGCTCGGTGCGGTAGGCCGTCTGGCCGATCTGGAGGTGGTGGCCGGGCACGCCCTCGTGGAAGACGGTGGTGACCTCCCGCCAGGTGGAGAAGTCCTCGATGCCCTCGGGCACGGCCCACCACATGCGCCCGGGTCGGGAGAAGTCCTCGCTCGGACCGGTGTAGTAGATGCCGCCGTCGCTGGTGGGCGCGATGCAGCACTCGATACGGCGTACTGGCTCGGGGATGTCGAAGTGCACGTCGGCGAGCTCGTTCAAGATGCGGTCGGCCAGCTGCTGCATCCAGTCGCGGAAGGCCTCCTTGCCCCGGATCGTGCGCGCCGGGTCGGTGTCCAGGGCGGCGACGGCTTCGTCCACGGTGCCGCCCGGGAGGATGCGGTCGGCGACCTCGGCCATCTCGGTCTCGATGCGGTGCAGCTCCTCCCAGCCCCAGGCGTAGGTCTCCTCGAGGTCCACGGTGGCTCCGAGGAAGTACCTCGACCCGAGGGAGTACACCTCGCGCCCCACCGCCTCCACCTCGCGACCGAGCGGGGCCAGCTCGGAGTCGAGGAAGCCTCCGAAGCCGGCGACCGCCTCTGTCGCAGCCCCGGCGTGGTGCTCCAGCTGCGAGCGAAGCGCCCCCTCGACCCCGGCCCGTGCGACCAAGGCTGCGAAGATCCCTCCGTCGGCGCCCCCGGTCCAGGAGCGCACCTGGCCGGCGACCTCCTGGATCTGGCGCCGGGCCGCGACGTTGCCGTCCGCGGCCTCCCGCAGCAGTGTCTCGCGGTAGCCATCGAGCGCCCCGGGCACGGCGGCGAGCCGCGCGTCGACCGCGGCCCAGTCCTCGTCCTGGTCGGTCGCCATCAGGTCGAAGACCATCCGCAGCTCGTGGAGGCCGCTGACGATCACCGAGAGCTCGGACTGGGGCACCCGTGCGTCGTACCTCTCCACCTCGAGGCCGAGCCGCTCGAGGAAGGCCTCCTTGGCCACACGCTCGCGCTCGTCGGTCGGGGTTGCGGCCTCGGCCTGGGCGAGTGCCCTTCGGGTCAGGTCGTGGCGGGCGGCGAAGCCCTCTGGCGACAGGTCGGTGAGCCTGTGCTCGTGGCCGGCGATCCCGATGCCGGTCGCGGCGACGGGGTCGAGCGCGCAGTAGTCCTCTAGGAAGGCCTCTGCGATAGCGTCGACGGGCCGGGCGAGGTCGGAGATGTTCGTATCGGTCACGCAGTGCACCCTAACGGCGGCGGAGGTCAGCTCGGATGGATGAGCGCGACACCCCCGCGACCGGCGTACTGCCAGGAGGCCGGCCCGCCGACCGAGGTGCCGGCCGGACCGTGGTGGTGTGGGTCGCCGCCGGCGCGCTCGCCTGGGCCCTCACCCGGGCGCTCGTCGTCTGGCTGCTCCTCGACCGCCATGCCTGGGTGGCGGGCGACCTCGCCTACTTCGAGCAGAGCCTCGCCGCGGTCCCCGATCTCGGGCTCGCCTCGACGCTCGTGGAGTACCCGCTCCCGGGTGTGCTCGTGGTCGTCCTCCCTGGGTTCCTCGCCTCTTTGGTGGGTGCGCCCGGTGCGTACGCAGAGACCGTGCTCGCGCTGTCTCTGCTCGCCGACGCGGCCTTCACGGTCCTGCTCGCGCTCCTCGGAGGCCGCCGGCGTCGCACGGCGGCAACGGTCTGGATCCTGGCTGTTCCGCTGCTCGGGGCGACCACCTACGCCCGGTTCGACCTCGTGCCCGGCGTCCTCGTCGGGGTCGCGCTGCTCGTGTGGTCGCGGCGCCCGCGCCTGGCCGCCGCGGCCGGGGCGGTGGCCACCGGGCTCAAGCTCTGGCCCGCACTCGTGCTCCCCGCCCTGGCTGCCCCCGCCGCCACGAGGAGGGTCGTGACCGTCGTGGTCGCGGTGGTCGGCGGCCTCCTCGCGACCGCGAGCCTGGTCGTGGCCGGCTGGGACCGGCTCGTCTCCCCCCTGACCTGGCAGGCCGAGCGGGGACTGCAGATCGAGTCGGTCGCCGCGAGCCCGGCCATGGTCGCGTGGGCGATGGCACCCGACCGGTACGCCGTCGGCTTCACCGAGCACAACGCCTACGAGGTCGCCGGGCCCGGTGTCGGCGAGCTCCTGGCCGTCGCGGAGACGGTGTCGCTGCTGCTCGTGGCGGGCCTGCTGGGGCTGTGGTTGCTTGCGTTCCGCCGCGGCCGCGACCTGGGGCCCGACGCCGTCGTGTGGCTCGTGCTCGCCGCCGTCGCCGCCTTCGTCGTCACCAGCAAGGTGCTCAGCCCGCAGTACCTCCTGTGGCTGCTGCCGCTCGCGTCCGCCGCCGTCGCTGTGAGCGGGGAGCGGTCCGTCCGGCTCTGGACCGTGCTGCTGCTCGTGGCCACGGCGTCGACCCAGCTGGTCTTCCCGGAGCTCTACGGCAACCTCACCGCGGACGGCGCGCACAGGGCGTGGACGGTGCTGGTTCTCGTGGTCCGCAACGCCCTTCTGGTCTGGCTCACGGCGTGGGCCGTGGCATGCGCCGTGGGGGCAGTCAGCGCGGCAGGCCGCTCGAGCGCCACCCACCCGGACCGGCGGGGTGCGACGCGCGCACCTTCCGGTGGTGGGCCGACCACTCGGGCGTGACCTCCGGCTCCTCGACCGGCGCCTGCGAAGCCGCGATGCCCTGGAGCACGACGGTCAGCGCGGCCACCTCCTCGGGCGAGGCGTCGCCCCTGACGAGGAAGAGGGGCGCCCGATTCGCCTCCTCCTGGGCCTTCTCCTCGCTCACAGCGGGATGTTCCCGTGCTTCTTCGGCGGGAGGGTCTCCCGCTTCGAGCGCAACAGGCGCAGCGCGCGGACGACCTCCACCCGGGTCTCGTGGGGCTGGATCACCGCGTCGACGTACCCCCGCTCGGCCGCGAGGTAGGGGTTGGCCAGGTGGTCCTCGTACTCCTGGATCAGCTCGGCGCGCCGGGCCTCCTCGTTTCCGGCCTCCGCAGCCTCCGCGATCTCCTTGCGGTAGAGGATGTTGACCGCGCCCTGGGCGCCCATGACCGCGATCTGCGCGGTGGGCCAGGCGAGGTTGACGTCCGCGCCGAGGTGCTTGGAGCCCATGACGTCGTAGGCACCGCCGTAAGCCTTGCGCGTGATCACCGTGATCAGCGGCACCGTGGCCTCGGCGTAGGCGTAGATCAGCTTCGCGCCGCGACGGATGATGCCGTTCCACTCCTGGTCGGTGCCGGGGAGGAAGCCGGGCACGTCGACGAAGGTGAGCACCGGGACGTTGAACGCGTCGCAGGTGCGCACGAACCGGGCGGCCTTCTCGGAGGCGTCGATGTCGAGGGTGCCCGCGAACTGCATCGGCTGGTTGGCGACCACCCCGACGGGGCGCCCCTCGACGCGGCCGAAGCCGACCACCATGTTCGGGGCGAACATCGCCTGGACCTCGAGGAACTCCTCGTCGTCGAGGACCGACTCGATCACCGTGTGCATATCGTAGGGCTGGTTCGGCGAGTCCGGGATCAGGCTGTCGAGGGCCCGGTCGGTCTCGGAGAAGTCCATGTCGACCTGCTCGGGATAGGCCGGCGGCTCGTCGAGGTTGTTCTGCGGGAGGTAGGACAGCAGCGCCTTGACGTACTCGATGGCGTCGGACTCGTCGGCGCCCATGTAGTGTGCGTTGCCGGACTTGGTGTTGTGGGAGCGCGCACCGCCGAGGTCCTCCATCGAGACGTCCTCACCGGTGACGGTCTTGATCACGTCGGGGCCGGTGATGAACATGTGCGAGGTCTGGTCGACCATCACGGTGAAGTCGGTCACCGCGGGGGAGTAGACCGCGCCGCCGGCACAGGGGCCCATGATCAACGAGATCTGCGGGACCACGCCCGAGGCGTGCACGTTGCGTCGGAAGATCTCGCCGTAGAGGCCGAGGGAGACCACGCCCTCCTGGATGCGAGCGCCGCCTGAGTCGTTGATGCCGATGACCGGGCAGCCGGTCTTCATCGCGAGGTCCATGACCTTGACGATCTTCTCGCCGAAGACCTGACCGAGGCTGCCGCCGAAGACCGTGAAGTCCTGGGCGAACACGCAGACCTGGCGGCCGTCGATGGTGCCGTAGCCGGTGACGACGCCGTCGCCGTAGGGGCGGTTCTTCTGCATCCCGAACGCGGTGGACCGGTGGCGGGCGAGCTCGTCGAGCTCGACGAACGAGCCGTCGTCGAGAAGCTCCTCGATGCGCTCGCGGGCAGTCTTCTTGCCCTTGGCGTGCTGCTTCTCGATGGCCCGCTCGGACCCGGCGTGGACGGCCTCCTCCAGGCGGCGGTCGAGGTCGGCGATCTTGCCGGCCGTGGTGTGGATGTCCACACCCTCGGCGATCTCGGTGCCCTCGCCGGGTTGCGTCATGGCTGCTTCGCTCACGGGTGAATGGCCTCTCTCGATTGCGTGGGTGTCAATGTAGTGCCTGTGACCTACGACGACCTCCGGCGCCCACCACTCGATCCCGTGGCCTTGTCCACAGCCCTCACCCGGTCCGGCTCGCTGTGGCGGGAGATCGACGTGGTCGCCGCCTGTCCCTCCACGAACGCTGAGCTAGCACGGCGCGCCCGCGCAGGCGAGCAGGCAGGGGTCGTGTTGGTCGCCGACCACCAGACCGCGGGGCGGGGTCGCCTCGACCGCGCCTGGGTCACGCCTCCTGGCTCCGCCCTCACCTTCTCCGTCCTGCTCGCCCCCGACCGGGTGCCGGTGGCGAGGTGGGCGTGGCTGCCGCTGCTCGTCGGTATCGCGGTCGCCGAGGGCGTACGCCGGGTGGCCGAGGTCGACTGCACCCTTAAGTGGCCCAACGACGTGCTGGTCGGCGAACGAAAGCTCGCCGGGATCCTCGTCGAGCGGGTCGAGAGGTCCGCAGGGGCGGTCGCGGTCGTCGGCGTAGGACTGAACGTCTCGCTCACCGAGGACGAGCTGCCGGTCCCCACCGCGACCTCCCTGGCCGTCGAGAACGCAGCGACGACCGACCGCACCGTGGTGCTGCGGGAGGTGCTGCGCTCGCTCGAGGCGCTCTTCGTGCAGTGGCAGGCCGACGGCGGTGACGCCTCGCTCGGCCTGGTCGACTCCTACGTACGCCGGTGCGGCACGCTCGGCCGAGAGGTCCGGGTGGACCTGCCGGGTGGCGAGCAGGTGCGCGGGGTCGCGTCGGGGGTGGACACCGACGGCAGGCTGGAGGTGCGTACGTCGGAGGGCGCTCGCATCCTGGGGGCGGGCGACGTGGTGCACGTGCGCGCCGTGTCCTGACCGGGACCACGTGACAGAATCGGCCGCGTGCCCATCTCTCGGAAGCTGCTGAACCCCGACGAGTCGGTCATGGTCTCGACCCGCACCCATGCCAAGGCCCTGCTCGGCCCGTCGCTGGTGCTGATTGTCCTGGCCGGTGCCGCCGGTTTCCTCGGCACCTTCACCGCGGGGGCCGGCCGGGCCCAGCCACTTCTCCTGGCCGTCGTCTGGGGGGGCGCTGGGCTGCTGGCGCTGCGGTGGGTGGTCGCGCCGTTCGTGGGCTGGCTGACCACGACTTACACCGTCACCGACCAGCGGCTCATCACGCGTCGAGGCGTCGTGACCCGTAGCGGTCACGACCTGCCGCTGCCGCGGATCAGCGACGTCGCCTACGAGCGCGGCCTCATGGACCGCCTGCTCGGGTGCGGCACCCTGCTCGTGTCCGTGGCGGGCGAGCACCGGGTCGAGCTCCACGACATCCCGCACGTCGAGCAGGTGCACCTGCGCATCCAGGACCTGCTGCACGACGGCGCGGCCACCGAGGCCTTCGAGCAGATGCCGGGGACCCATGACGGACGCTGACCCGGGAGACCCGAGCCGGGGCCACTTCACCCGGGAGCAGCTCGAGCGGGTGATCCTCGGCGACCAGCCCGAGCTGACCAGCACCGACGTCGCCTCCGCCGCCGGCGTGACCATCGAGCAGGCCCGCCGTCTGTGGCGGGCGCTCGGCTTCCCCGACGCGGGGGAGCAGCCGGCCTTCAACGACGCGGACCTCTCCGCGCTGAGCACGCTCATCGGCACTGTGGAGTCCGGTGCCATCGACTTCGACACCGCCGTGCGGATGACCCGCGCCGTCGGCCAGACCATGGCGCGCCTCGCCGACTGGCAGGTGGCCACCCTCGCGCCCCGGGTGGAGCAGCTCGAGGCCGGCCCGGAGGCAACCGGGTCGCGCATCGGCAGCGCGCTCAGGCTGGCCGACGAGGTCGGCCGGCCCTTCGAAAGACTGCTGATCTACTCCTGGCGCAGGCACCTCGCCGCCGCGGTGGGACGGGTCGAGGCCCTCGGGGCCGCCGACGAGGACCTGCACACCACCCTGGTCACGGTGGGCTTCGCCGACCTCGTCAGCTTCACGGCGCTTTCCAACGAGATGGACGAGGACCGCCTCGCGGACATGGTGGAGAAGTTCGAGTCGCGGTGCGCCGACGTGGTGGCCGGCAGGCACGGTCGGGTGATCAAGACCCTAGGCGACTCGGTGCTCTTCGTGGCAGAGGACCCGGTCCAGGCCCTCGACATGGCCTTCGACATCGTCGGCGTGATCGGCAACGACAGCCGTCTCCCCGACGTACGCCTGGGGCTGGCCACGGGGTCGGTGATCATGCGTCTCGGTGACGTCTTCGGCCCGCCGGTCAACATGGCCGCCCGGCTCACCGGGGTCGCCCGGCGCAACAGGGTGATCGTGGACCGCACCACCGCCGAGCTCATCCCCGAGGACCGGTTCGAGACGCGGGCCCTGCCCGCCCGTCCGGTCCGCGGGTTCGGCCTGGTGGAGCCGGTGGCCGCCCGAAGACGCTGAGCCGCGCTGGTCTAGACCCGGTGTCACCCGGCGACCCGCGGGTTTCTGTATTCCGCAACGCTGTCCGTTATGTCCTTTTAACCTGAATGACATGTTGAGTGTGCAGGGGGTGGACCTCGACGTGGAAGCACGTCGAGTGTGGCGCGACGGCGTAGAGATCAAGTTGTCGAACAAGGAGTTCGACCTCTTGAAGGCTCTCATCAGCCGTGCGGGGGAGATCGTCACGCGTGAGGAGCTCATGCGTGATGTGTGGCAGACGACCTTCTGGACGTCGGCCAAGACCATCGACGTTCATCTGGGGTGGCTCCGGCGCAAGCTGGGCGACGACACCAGGCGGCCCACGCTGATCACGACGATCCGTGGACGCGGCCTGCGGTTCGAGACGCAGCCGCCGGTGTACGCCCCAAAAGCGGGGGAGCAGGCGGCCGTCGGCTGAGGTGAGGGAAGGCACGGGAAGAGCCGTCGTTAGGCTCTCCCCGTGACCTCGCCCGCACCCGCATCCCGTTCGACACCGGTGCTCGCCGTGATCGGCGGCGGACAGCTGGCCAGGATGATGGCCCAGTACGCCGTGCCGCTCGGGTTGCCGCTTCGCCTGCTCGCCGAGGCCGAAGGTGTCTCCGCCGCCCAGGTCGTCCCCGACACCGTCGTGGGCGACTACCGCGACCTCGAGACGCTGCGTGAGGTCGCCGAGGGCTGTGCCGTGGTCACCTTCGACCACGAGCACGTGCCCACCGAGCACCTGCATGTCCTCACCGACGAGGGCCACGCCTGCCGGCCAGGTCCCCAGGCGCTCGTGCACGCCCAGGACAAGGGCGTCATGCGGGCGCGTCTGGAGCACCTCGACGTGCCCTGCCCGCGCAACGCGGTCGTCGCGCGGAGCGAGGACGTCGCGCGCTTCGCCGACTCGATCGGTGGCTTCCCCGTCGTCCTCAAGACCACCCGGGGGGGCTACGACGGCAAGGGCGTGTGGGTGGTCGGCTCCGAGGCAGAGTGCGGTCCCGCATTCGAGGTGGCCCGCAGGGCAGGGGTCGAGATCCTCGCCGAGGAGAAGGTCGACTTCCGCCGCGAGCTCTCCGCGCTCGTTGCGCGCTCGCCCTCGGGGCAGGTGGCTGCCTACCCGGTGGTGGAGTCGCTACAGGTCGACGGGATCTGCAGCGAGGTGGTCGCACCGGCGCCCGGTCTCGACCCCGACCTCGCCGTGCATGCGCAGCAGATCGCGATGAAGGTAGCCGCCGCTCTCGACGTGACCGGCATCCTCGCCGTCGAGCTGTTCGAGACCGGCGACGGGCGGGTGCTGGTCAACGAGCTGGCCATGCGACCCCACAACACAGGCCACTGGTCGATGGACGGTGCGGTGACCAGCCAGTTCGAGAACCACCTGCGCGCGGTCCTCGACCTCCCGCTCGGCGCGCCCGACGCCCGTGAGCCCTGGACGGTCATGGTGAACATCCTCGGCGGTGACCACGGCCCGATGTCGCAGGACCTGTACGGCGGCTACCCGCACGTCTTCGCCCGAGACCCGCGGCTCAAGGTCCACCTTTACGGCAAGGACGTGAAGCCCGGACGCAAGGTCGGCCATGTCACCGCCTTCGGCGACGACCTCGACGACGTACTCGAACGTGCACGCCACGCCGCGGCCTGGTTCCGCGGCGACCTGGGGATGGAGAGCGAGTGAGCATGACTGAGCAGACCGCCCGCGTGGGCATCGTGATGGGGTCCGACTCCGACTGGCCGACGATGAAGGCCGCCGCCGAGGCCCTCGAGGAGTTCGGGGTGCCCTACGAGGCCGATGTCGTCTCCGCTCACCGGATGGCACGCGAGATGGTCGCCTACGGCGAGCAGGCCGCAGAACGGGGACTGTCGGTGATCATCGCCGGGGCGGGCGGCGCCGCCCACCTTCCCGGGATGCTCGCCTCGGTGACGCCGTTGCCGGTGGTGGGGGTGCCGGTCCCGCTGAGGTACCTCGACGGGATGGACTCCCTGCTGTCCATCGTGCAGATGCCCGCAGGCGTCCCGGTCGCGACGGTGGCGATCGGCAACGCACGCAACGCCGGGCTCCTCGCCGTACGCATCCTTGCCGCCTCCGACGAGGCGCTGCGGGAGAAGATGGAGCGTTTCCAGGAGTCGCTCGCCGACTCGGCGCGGGCCAAGGGCGCCGTCGTCCGGGGCGAGAAGGACCGCACGGTCGGCTTCGGCTGAGCCTGACGGCTCAGCGCCTGAGGCGCGGCCACTCCATGACGGGGCAGGTGTCCATCACCATCGGCACGCCCGCCTCGGTGGTACGCCGGAACGCGTCGTGGTCGACCACGCCGAGCTGGAACCACACACCCTTCGCGCCGATCGCGACGGCCTGGTCCGCGAACTCACCGGCCGCCGAGGAGCGCCGGAAGACGTCGACGCAGTCGACCTCGAAGGGGATCTCCGCCAGCGAGGGGTAGCCGTCCTCACCGAGCACGTGGTTGGCCTCCGGGTGCACCGGCACGATCCGCTTGCCGTGGTCCTGGAGGAACCTCGCCACCCGGTACGCCGTGCGAGACGGGTCCCCGCTGAGCCCGACGACCGCCCAGGTGTCGCACTTCTCGAGCATGAAGTGGATGTGGTTCTCGTCCAGCCAGGGTGCACGTGAGGTTCCCATGCCTCATGGGTACCCGAGACGCGGCGCGAAAACACGCCCCGAACCCGGGAACCGGTCAGGTGGACGCCGGGTCGAGACGACCCTACTGCCGAGTAGAATCGATGCCTATGAGCGCTGACTACCCCATGTTCGCCCTTTCCGAGGAGCACCAGGCGATCCGCGAGGCGGTCCGGGCCGTCTGCGACGCGAAGGTCGCCCCCAACGCCGCCGCGGTCGACGAGTCCGGTGAGTTCCCGCAGGAGGCCTACGACGCGCTCGCCGACTCCGACTTCGCCGCACCCCACATCTCCGAGGAGTACGGCGGGGCGGGCGCCGACGCCCTCGCGACGGCCCTTGTCATCGAGGAGGTTGCCCGCGCGGACGCCTCGGCGTCGCTGATCCCGGCGGTCAACAAGCTCGGCACGCTGCCCCTGGTCCTCGCCGGGTCCGAGGAGCTCAAGCGCACGTACCTCACCCCGGTCGCTGCCGGCCGGGCGATGTTCTCCTACTGCCTGTCGGAGCCCGAGGCCGGCTCAGACGCCGCGGCGATGAAGACCCGCGCGGTCAGGGACGGGGACCACTACGTGCTCAACGGGGTGAAGCGCTGGATCACCAACGCGGGCGTCTCCGAGTACTACACCGTCTTCGCGGTGTCCGACGCGGAGAAGGGTCCGCGCGGCGGGATCTCGGCCTTCGTGGTGGAGAAGTCCGACGAGGGCGTGTCCTTCGGCGCCCCGGAGAAGAAGCTCGGCATCAAGGGCTCGCCGACCCGCGAGGTCTACCTCGACAACGTGCGGATCCCGGCGGACCGGATGATCGGCGACGAGGGCTCCGGGTTCACCACCGCGATGAAGGTGCTCGACCACACCCGCGTGACGATCGCGGCGCAGGCTGTGGGCATCGCACAGGGTGCTCTCGACTACGCCCTGGAGTACGCCAAGGAGCGTCAGCAGTTCGGCAAGGCGATCGCCGACTTCCAGGGCCTGCAGTTCATGCTCGCCGACATGGGCATGAAGATCGAGGCCGCCCGCCAGCTCACCTACGCCGCCGCCGGTCGCTCCGAGCGCGGCGACAAGGACCTCACCTTCTTCGGCGCCGCTGCCAAGGCGTTCGCGTCCGACACGGCCATGCAGGTGACCACCGACGCGGTCCAGGTCCTCGGCGGCTACGGCTACACCCGCGAGTACCCCGTCGAGCGGATGATGCGCGACGCCAAGATCACCCAGATCTACGAGGGCACCAACCAGGTGCAGCGGATCGTGATGGCACGGCAGCTCCTCGCCGGGGTCCAGTCGCAGCTCTGACGTGGCAGATCTCCGAGGGCGGCCGTGGCCCCAGCCGTCTCCTCAGAGCTGAAGCTCCCGGACCACGGAGTCGACCACGGCCACGAGGTCGCCACCGGAGTCGGCCGCGACCTTTCGCTGGCGTTGGTACGACGCGCCGTGGCGGGGGATGTCCGCGACGCTCGACAGCTCGGTCTCACATCCGAGCTCCTGTGACAGCGGGGTGAGACGTTCCAGGAGGTCCTCGAGGTCCTCGGTGACCAACCGCTCCGTGCCGGCGGCGTCGAGGATCACCTCCGCCTCGAGGCCGTAGCGGGCCGCACGCCACTTGTTCTCCTGCACGTGCCACGGCGGCATCGTCGGCAACGTCTCGCCGGCTTCGAGCCGTCGGTCGAGGTCGACGACGAGGCACTGCATGAGCGCGCTGAGCCCACCCAGCTCCCCGATCGTGGAGACGCCGTCGCACACCCTGATCTCCACGGTCCCGAAGGACGGGGAGGGTCGCACGTCCCAGCGGATGTCGTTGAGGAACTCGATGACACCGGTGCGCATCTCGTCGTCCACGAACGACTCGTACTCCTCCCAGGTCTGGAACTGGAACGGCAGTCCGGCGGTGGGAAGCTGCTGGAACATCATCGCCCGGTTGCTGGCATAGCCGGTGTCGGTGCCGGCCCACATGGGTGAGGACGCGCTCAGCGCCTGCAGGTGCGGGAACCAGTTGAGCAGCGTGCTGACTATGGGAAGCACGTGGTCGCGGCGTCGTACGCCCACGTGGACGTGGAGTCCCCAGATCAGCATCTGCCGGCCCCACCACTGGGTACGCGAGATGAGCTCTTCGTACCGGTGGCCACGAGTGAGGAGCTGCGAGGACCACTGCGCGAACGGGTGGGTGCCGGCGGAGTAGAGGTCGACGCCCAGGGCATCCGCATGCCGGCGCACCTTGCGAGCAGTCGCGACGAGGTCTGCGACCGCCTCGGGAACCGAGTCGCAGATCCCGGTGACGACCTCGACGGTGTTGCGCAGCAGCTCCTTGTGGAGCCTCGCCTCGTCGACGATCGGCGGGTGGTGGAGCTGCACCGCGTCGAAGAGCTCGGAGGCGAGATTGCTCAGGTCACGGGTCTCCTTGTCCACAAGCGCCAGCTCCCACTCGATGCCCACCGTGTGGCGGGGGGAGCTACGGAACTCGATGGCCACGACTCATGACACCATCGGGCGAGGGGTCAGCGGAAGCCGGATCCGGTACTGGTCCACCGGACGCCGGTTCGCAGGAGCGCGGGACAAACCGGTCCGCATGCCGCCCGGAGTAGGTCTTCGGCCTCTGGTCGGAGTGGCCCGACCGACGATGCCCACGATGGAGGGGGTTGCTCAAAGGGGGGTGAGTGGCCATGCGCAAGTGGGGCGTGGTCGTTGCTGTCGTCGGCCTGCTGCTGCTCCCGGGCGCCGCCGTGCTTCGGTTCGTCGTGGTCCCGACCGGCCAGATGCTCCCGGCCGACACGGCCGCGCAGATCGAGTACGCCGGGACCCTGACCGCTGTGGACCCGGGGGCGATCGGGGAGGGGACCTCGACGCCGCGACCGTGCAGGACGTGCCCCTGACGGTGGAACGCGTCTTCGAGGTGCTCGCGACCGAGGATCACCTGGCACGGGTGAGCGACGCGGCGACCGTCACGATCACCGAGTCCGGGGAGGTCGTGAGCGAGACCGAGCACATGTACACGATCGACCGCAGCTCGATGCACGCGGTGCCGAACTTCACCGACGAGCCCGCGGAGGACGCCGAGGGCCTGGTCGTCGGCTTCCCGATCGGCGCAGAGAAGCTCAACTACGTCGGCTGGGTGCAGGAGGTCGAGGAGACCGCTCACGTGCCCTCCAGGGCGAGACCACGGTCGAAGGCCTGACGGTGTACGAGTACACCGGCGAGCACGCGACCGAGCTCAACGGCCGGGGATCTGCCGGAGGGGGCGCCGGAGTCGCTGCCGAAGAACCAGCTCGTCGGGCCCGTGGAGGCGGCAGGCGTCCCTGCCGACCTCCAGGAGCAGCTGTCGCGGCGCTGCCGATCCTCCCGGACCAGGTGCCGCCGGCCTCCACCTTCAGCACCGAGGACAGCTACCTGGTCGAGCCCACCACCGGGATCATCGTCGACATGACCAAGACCACCCGGACCTCGGTCGGGATGGTCGGGTTCGAGGACGTGCGGTTCCCCCTCGTCGAGACGACCGCGGAGTACACCCCGGACAACGCCGCCGACCAGTCGCAGCTGGCCCAGGACGCTCTCGACCGGCTACACCTCTTCGGCACGACGATCTCGCTCGTGCTCGCAGGGCTCGGGGTCGTCGCGCTGGTCGTCTCCATCCCCACGATGGTGCGTCGGCGTCGCACCCCGGGGGAGGGCATGCCACCGACGTCAGACCCCCGCTCACCCGCTATGACGCGCTGACGCCTCGACGGGTGGTCGGACGGCGGGACCGTCGAG
>DATHVS010000046.1:0-11201 GCA_035461195.1 Nocardioidaceae bacterium | reverse complement strand
GACGTACGCCGCGGGGTCGGCCACCTCGCGCTGGACCACCCACACGTCGCAGCCGGAGCCTGCCAACCACTCCCGCAGCCGCTCGTCCCAGGGTCGGTCGGTCTCGATGACCCAGTTCGCGAGCACCTGTGCCCAGCCGCCGGGGCGCAGGTGCGCCGACGCGCCACTCACCACCCGGCGCACCACCTCGTCGCCGGGCAGTCCGGAGTCGCGGTAGAACAGCCGTTCGTCGGTGGCCGGCGAGATCACGAACGGCGGGTTCGTGACGATCAGGTCGAACAGCTCATGAGCCGCGGGGGCGTAGAGGCTGCCCTCGCTGACCGTGACCCGGTCGGCGACGCCGTTGAGCTCGGCGTTCAGGCGGGCGAGCCACAGGGCTCGCTCGTTGACGTCGGTGGCGAGGACCTCCTGAACGTGGGCCGCCAGGTGCAGCGCCTGGACCCCGCAGCCGGTGCCGAGGTCGAGCGCCCGCTCCACGGGCTCGCGCACCGTCAGCTGGGCCAGCGACGAGGACGCCGAGCTGATCCCGAGCACGTGGTCGGGCCCGACCCGAAGGTTGCGCCCGTCCAGCCCGGGCGTCAGGTCGCTGAGCACCCACCAGTCATGGTCCTCGTCGGCATACGGGCGTACGTCGACCAGCGCCCTGACCTCGGCACCGGAGCGTTCCACGATCCCGAGGTCCTCGAGCGGACCCACCAGCCCGGGGAGGGCCCGCCCGGCCGCCTCGACGGGCACCGTCGCCTGGAGGAGCCACAGCCTGGTCAGCGTGGCGAGCCGCGACCCGTCACGGGTGGCCCGCAGGCCGGGTGTGGTCTCGTTGCGGGAGAGGGCGGCGTGCGCGACGGGGCCGAGAAGGCCGGCCACACCGTCGTAGGTGTAACCGGCCTGCTCGAGAACGGCACGCAGCCGCCGCATCTGGTCCGCGGGTCAGTCCTTCTTCACCGACGCCTCGAAGCTGGCGTGCCAAGCCTCGGGCGACACCAGGTCGGGGAGCGCCTTGCGGTACTCCTCCGCGAGCCGCGGCCACTCCTTGGCCAGGCGGGCGTGGATGGCGACGGAACGCTTCATCAGGTCCTTGGCCAGCTGCGGGTCGCGCTTGTACCAGGAGACCGAGGTGCCGTCGGCCGACGAGACCAGGGCGGAGTCGAGCTGCATGAGCTTCCACCACTTCAGGTCGAGGTGGGGGACGTTCGCCTGGGGGTGCTTCCTCGACAGCTCGGTGGGCGGCACGACCTGCTTGATCGCGCCCTTGGCGACCGTCTTGAGCTTGCCGACCGGCCCCACCGGCGCCGCGGTGTCGCGGCCCTTGCGCGGGGGCTTCTTGCGGCGGGCAGGCGGGTAGGCGTCCAGCTCGGCCTCGGCACGCGCGTCGTCGTATCCCTTGCGCAGCTCGCGGATCTCACCGAGCCGCTCCCGGAGGTCGCGGTGCAGCCGCTGCGGCCCCTCGAGGATGTCCTCGATGGCCATGAGACCCATCTCGGCAGGGCTGTACTGCATGGAGAGCAGGTGGCGGACCTGGGTCTGGAAGCTCTCGAAGACGAGGTTCCCGCCGTGGTCGTAGGGCGAGTGGAGCAGGGCGGCGACGATCCGGTTGCGGCGGTGGAAGTATGCCTGCCAGTCGATCGTGTCGTCCTTCTCGTGCCACGGCACGTGCCAGACGGCGACCCCGGGCAGGGTGACGGTCGGGTAGCCGGCCTCCCCGGCGCGCAGACCGAACTCCGCATCGTCCCACTTGATGAACATCGGCAGGGAGAGGCCGACCTCCTTGATCACCTGCGTCGGGATCAGGCACTCCCACCAGCCGTTGTAGTCCACGTCGGTGCGACGGTGCAGCCACTGCGTCGAGCGCAGCGACCGGGTGGCGAAGTTGTGGCCGTGCTTGGTGTTGGGCGCCGCGCCCCAGAACCAGCGCCAGCGGTCGACGGTCTCGCCGTAGGCGTGCAGGACCGACCGGTCGTAGAGGCTGAACATCTGGCCACCGACGATGGTGGGCCGCTTGGCCAGGTCGCCGAAGGCGAGGGCGCGAAGGATGCCCTCGGGCTCGGAGACCACGTCGTCGTCGAGGAGGAGGACGTAGTCCGCGTCGCCCTTGGCGACCGTCTCGTCCATGGCGCGCGAGAAGCCGCCGGAGCCGCCGAGGTTCCCCTGCTCGATCACGCGGAGCTTGGCCCCGAGCTTCCCGGCGACGTCGGGGAAGCGGGGCTCGTCCTTGACCTTCTGGTTGCCCTGGTCGACCACGTAGATCTGGTCGAGGACGTCGAGGACCTCCGGCTCCTCGCTGAGCGCGACGAGCTGGTCGACGCAGAAGTCGGGACGGTTGAACGTCGTGATGCCGATGGAGACCAGCCCCGGCGTGGTGCGCTCGGTCTCGAAGCCCCACACGCCCGAGAGCACCGTGGCCTCGGCCTCGCCGGCCTCGACGTCGAACCAGTACCAGCCGCCGTCGATGAAGGGCTTCAGCGGCAGGTCGAAGGTGAACGTCTCCGGGCCGGAGGTGTCGAAGAGCACGGACTCCGCGCGCTGGACGTGGCCCTTCGCGGTGGAGCGGTAGACGCTCAGCGAGCCCTCGCCGCGCACCGTGACCTGGAGGCGCACCGACGAGAACGAGGTCCAGCGGCGCCAGTAGCCGGCCGGGAAGGCGTTGAAGTAGGTGCCGAAGGTGAGCCGGCGCTCGGGGAGGACGACCGCGCCCTCCTCGGTGATCTTGCCGAACCCGCTGAGGCTGACCGCCTCGGTCGCAGTCGCCCGGTCCGAGCCCGAGTAGTTGACCGCGTCACCCTTGTCCTTCTCGGAGGTGTCCCCCGAGGCCCCGGCCGAGGACTCCGACTCGGTGGCGCCGAAGCCGGAGACACCGCTGACGTACAGCGGGCGGATGTCGATCTCCTGGTCCGGGCGCATGATCGTGCGGTGGACCACGCGGAAGCTGGAGCTGCTCTCTGCCTCCGCAGGTCCCCCAGTGGCAGGCATGGCGACGGTGTCAGTCAAGGCGCGTCCTCGTCGATGGGGAAGGATCCGTTAGACGCGGGTCACGGTACCAGCGTCCGGTGGGCTGACAGTCCGAGCCGTGAGCAGCACGACGTCCGCCCCCGTCTGCGTAGACTCCCCCGTCTGCGGCGGTCCGAAACCGGGAGGTGGGTCACGGTGGCGAGCAAGGTCTTCGTGCACGTCGGGTCGCCGCTGGCCCCTTCGACGGCGCTCCGTGACGCGCTGGGCCGCCACCGCCGCCGACTCGCCCGCGTCGGCGTGCTCTACCCGCCCGGCCACCTCGGGGACGACGGCGGCCACCGTGACGCGGTGCTCGACGTGCTCGGCCTCACCGCCGGCGACCATGCCCCGCCGACGGGTGCGTGGGACCGGCTGGCCGAGACCGTTCGCGACTGGCGCAGGGGTACGGCGGTGGTCTCGCACGAGCTGCTCGCCGACGCCTCGTCCGCCCAGGCCGACCGCGTCGTGTCCTCCCTCGGGGACGCCGAGGTACACGTCGTCTACGTCGCCCAGGACCTCGGCCGGCAGCTCCCCCTCGCCTGGCAGCAGTGGGTCCGCGCCGGCGGCGGCGTGCCGTTCGCGGCGTACGCCGCCAAGGTCGCGGAGCGTGACCCGCACCGGGTCGCCCGGGTGTTCTGGAGGTCCCACGACCTCGGGGCGGTGCTCTCACGGTGGGCGGCCCACGTCCCTGCCGAGCGCGTGCACGTGGTCTCCGTCCCCCACCGGGACGACGCCTGGACCCGGACGTGGGCCCGCTTCGCGCGGACCCTCGGGATCGACCCGGAGCGGTTCCGGCTCGGCTCGGTCGCGGACGACTCCCTCGCGCCCCTGGCCGGCACCGAGGTGCTGCGCCTCCTCAACGCTGCCCACTCCCGGGTCGACCCGGAGCGGAGGTCAGACCTCCTCCGGGCCACGGTCGCCGTCGAGGGCGGGACCCCCCGGCTCCCCGAGACGCTGCGCGAGGTGCTGGCGGCGGAGGCGGCCGGCGCGGCCGAGTCCCTCGAGCGCCACGGCTGGGACCTCGTGGGCAGCCATGACGACCTCGCACCGGAGCCCGACGCCTTCACCTGCGACCCGGCACGGGTCACCCCACCGGCGGATCAGGTGGTCTCGGCGCAGACCACCGTGATCGCCGCCCTGTGCGGGCCCTCCCGGGCACGACGAGGGCCCGCCGGCGTACACCGACGGGCCCTGCGTGTGGTCACCGACCGGGTCAGACCCTGACCGTCTCCTCCGCGACCGCGTCCGGCTCGGCGTCCCCGATCGCGACCGGGCGCCGCTTGGAGATGTAGACCGCACCGGCCACGATCAGCGCGGCCGCCAGGGCGATAGCGATCCGCAGGGGGTCGTTCTGGTCGTCGCCCACCGACATCGCCACCACCGCGGGGGCGATGAGCAGCGAGACGAGGTTCATCACCTTCAGCAGCGGGTTGATCGCCGGGCCGGCGGTGTCCTTGAACGGGTCGCCCACGGTGTCGCCGATGACCGTCGCCTCGTGGGCCGGCGAGCCCTTGCCACCGTGGTGACCGTCCTCGACGAGCTTCTTGGCGTTGTCCCACGCGCCACCGGAGTTGGCCAGGAACACCGCCATGAGCATGCCCGCCCCGATCGCCCCCGCGAGGTAGGCGCCCAGCGGGGCGGCCCCCAGGCCGAAGCCGACGGCGACCGGCGCGAGGATCGCCAGCAGACCCGGCGTGGCGAGCTCACGCAGCGAGTCGCGGGTGCAGATGTCGACGACCTTGCCGTACTCCGGCCGGCCGGTGCCCTCCATGATCCCGGGTATCTCCCGGAACTGGCGGCGCACCTCGTACACCACCGCGCCCGCAGCTCGGCCCACGGCGTTGATCGCCAGGCCCGAGAAGAGGAACACGACCGCTACGCCGATGAGCATGCCCACGAGGTTCGCGGGGTTGGCGACGTTGAGGACACCCAGCAGGGCGAGAGCGGCGTCCGCGCTCTCCGGGCGGGACGCCAGGGCACCCGACTCCTCCGCGGCCTTGCCGACCGCGTCGGTGAACGCCCCGAACAGCGCCGTCGCCGCGAGTACCGCCGTGGCGATCGCGATGCCCTTGGTGATCGCCTTGGTGGTGTTGCCGACCGCGTCGAGCTCGGTCAGGATCGCCGCGCCCTCCTCGTCGACGTCACCGGACATCTCCGCGATGCCCTGGGCGTTGTCGGAGACCGGGCCGAAGGTGTCCATAGCGACGATCACGCCGACCGTCGTCAGCAGGCCACAGCCGGCGAGTGCGACCGCGAACAGCGAGATGATCGTGACACCGCCGCCGAGCAGGAAGGCGCCGTAGACGGCAGCACCGATGACCAGGGCGGTGTAGACCGCGGACTCGAAGCCCACCGAGAGACCGGAGAGGATGACGGTGGCGGGACCGGTGAGGGCGGTCTTGCCGACGTCCTTGACAGGGCGGTGCTCCGTGCCGGTGAAGTAGCCGGTGAGCGCGAGGATCAACGCGGCGAGCACGATGCCGATGATCACCGCGCCGGCGGCGATCAGCCGCGGGTCGCCCTCAGGGACCGGGTTCTCGCCGAACAGGACCAGGTCGAGCAGGATGCCCGACCCCTCGACCTGGGTCAACCCCGCGAAGGAGCTGGGGAGATACCAGAACGCGGCGATGGTGCAGAGCACCGCGGAGACCCCGGCGGAGATGTAGAAGGCCCGGTTGATGGTGCGTAGGCCGTTCTCACCGGTCCGGGGGCGGGTCAAGTAGACGCCGAGGATCGCTGTGAGCGCCCCGATCGCCGGGACGATCAGCGGGAAGACCAGGCCCTCGGCGCCGAACGCCGCGGTGCCGAGGATCAGCGCCGCCACCAGCACCACCGCGTAGGACTCGAACAGGTCGGCCGCCATGCCGGCGCAGTCACCGACGTTGTCACCCACGTTGTCGGCGATCGTGGCCGCGTTGCGCGGGTCGTCCTCAGGGATGTTCTGCTCCACCTTGCCCACCAGGTCCGCGCCGACGTCGGCGGCCTTGGTGAAGATGCCGCCGCCGACTCGCATGAACATCGCGAGCAGCGCGGCGCCGAAACCGAAGCCCTCGAGGACCGCCGGGGCGTCGCCCTTGTAGATGAGGACCACCGCGGCCGCCCCCAGAAGCCCCAGGCCCACCGTCGACAGACCGACCGTGCCGCCGGTGCGGAAGGCCACCCTCATCGCGTCGTCACGCCCGTGCTCCCGCGCCGCCGCGGCAACCCGGACGTTGGCGCGCACCGCGAGCCACATGCCGAGGTAGCCGATCGTCGCCGAGAAGCCGGCACCGACCAGGAAGAACACCGAGCGTCCGATGCGGACGGCGGTGTCGTCGGCCGGCAGCACGAACAGCACGGCGAAGGCCAGGACGGCGAAGATGCCGAGAGTCCTGAACTGCCGCGTGAGGTACGCCGAGGCACCCTCCTGCACCGCTAGGCCGATGGTCTTCATGTTGTCTGTGCCGTCATGGGCAGCAAGCACCTGACCGCGGAACATCAGCGCCATCGCCAAGGCGATGACGGCGATGACTCCGACCACGACGATCAAGGTCTGGTTGCTCCCGGACAAAGACACATCCGCGCCGGTGACGGCGAGGGTGAGTCCGGACATGAGTCCTCCTCCGGTGGGCCCCGAACAGGGCCCGTCGAGTTGCTCCGAACACCCGCGGAGTCCCCCGCGAGCAGGTCAGGCGGTGTGATCCGCCTGACACGAATGTGGCCCGGAGTCTACTGAGACACAGAGGACACGCCAGACCATGGGGTGTGGCGTGGACCACATTTTCTCGGAGCCTCGGTCAGGACGGCGCCCAGCGCATCGAGACGGTCGTGCGCTCATCGCCCTGGAAGACCTTGAAGTCGTCGATGAGACCCCGCAGCAACGCCCACGCCTCGATCCCCTCGAGGTCGCTGTCGGGGTGGTCCTCGACGTCGACGTGAGCCGGCGTCGAGACGTCCACGCTCAGGCCGTCGTCGATGGTGATCGTCACCTCGACGGGAAGTTCCTCCGGCGTACCGGGATCCGCGCTCTCGCTGAGGAACAGCGCGCAGGCCTCACCGGCGGCGAGGCGCACCTCCTCGACGAACTCCTCGTCGCGACCCGCCCGCCGCGCGACCGAGGCAGCGACGAGGCGGACGGTGCGCACGAGGGCAGGGTCACGAGCGATCGCGACGGTGACTGAGGCAGCCGTACGATCGGTGCCAGACGGCATGGTTCCCCTCAGAGATCAGCGAGCGCTTCGGCCTGGGACGAGTGGATCGTGAAGACCTTGGCCAGGCCCGTGATCCGGAAGATCTTCAGCAGGCGCTCCTGGTTGCAGATCAGGCGCATCGAGCCGTCGTGGGCGCGGACCTTCTTCAGTCCCCCGACGAGCACGCCGAGACCGGTCGAGTCGAGGAAGTCGACCTTCTCCATGTCGATGACCAGGTTGTAGTGGCCCTCGCCGACGAGCTCGGTGATCTTGTCCCGGAGCCGCGGAGCGGTGTAGACATCGATCTCCCCGCCGACCTCGATGATGGTGTGACCATCCTCGTTGCGCGTCTCGAGTGACAGATCCACGTGGTTTCTCCCAACGATGCCGCGTGCGCGGAGTCCCGGGAGAGCGCCGTCCGGCACCCTCCCCTGTGCAACCTGTATTCAATCATGCCCGTATTTGCCTTCCAGGTCACGCACTGGGTCGAGCGGACCCGTCGGGGGACGACCACCGGTACGGACATCGCTCACCGGCCGTTTGCGAGGATGCCAGTCGTGGCCCCCCGAACGCACCAGTCCGTCGCGGACGTCCTGGACCGGTTGAGCGGTCCGGGACGCGAGGACCGGCTCACCCACCTCGAGGTGCTGCCGCCGCGGGAGGGGCACCGCTCGGAGTGGCCCGCCTGGACCGACCCGCGCCTCGTGGACGCCTGGCGGGCCCGCGGCATCGAGCGGCCCTGGAGCCACCAGACGGCTGCCGCCGAGGCGGCGTACGACGGCAGGCACGTCGTGATCTCCACGGGCACCGCCTCGGGCAAGTCGCTGGCCTACCTCATGCCCGCCCTGACCTCCGTGCTCGCCGAGCGCCGGCGGCAGGGGCAGCGCGGGTCCACCGTGCTGTACCTCTCACCGACGAAGGCTCTCGCCCAGGACCAGCTCTCGGGGATCCTCGGACTCGGTGTGCCCGACCTGCGCGCTGCCACCCACGACGGGGACTCCTCGCGCGAGCAGCGGGACTGGGCCCGCGACCATGGGGAGTACCTCCTCACCAACCCCGACATGCTGCACCGGTCGATGCTGCCCGGCCACGCCCGCTGGGCACGGTACTTCTCGATGCTCGACCACGTGGTCGTCGACGAGTGCCACCACTACCGGGGGGTCTTCGGCGCCCACGTGGCCCAGATCCTCCGGAGGCTGCGCCGGGTGTGCGCGTTGTACGGCGCCTCCCCGACATTCGTGCTCGCCTCCGCCACCGTCGCGGAGCCCGAAGCCTCCGCCGAGCGGCTGACCGGGCTTCCCTTCGAGGCGGTCACCGAGGACGGGTCCCCCCGCGGCCGCCTCGCGCTCGCGCTGTGGGAGCCGCCGTTCACGTCCTTCGGCGGCGAGAACGGCGCACCCGTACGGCGGTCCGCGACCGCGGAGATCTCCGACCTGCTGGCGGACCTGGTCGTCGAGGGGGTCCGCACCCTGGCTTTCATCCGCTCCCGCCGCGGCGCGGAGACCGTGTCGCTGACCGCCAAGCGACTGCTCGGCGAGGTAGCCCCCGAGCTCGCCGCCCGGGTCGGGGCCTACCGCGGCGGCTACCTCCCCGAGGACCGGCGGGCGATCGAGCAGGCCCTGAGAGCGGGTGAGCTCCTCGGGCTCGCGGCCACCAACGCACTCGAGCTCGGCATCGACGTCTCGGGGCTCGACGCGGTGCTGATGGCCGGCTTCCCTGGGACGCGTGCGGCGTTGTGGCAGCAGATCGGGCGGGCCGGCCGGGGCGGGCAGGACGCCCTCGGTGTCTTCGTCGCACGAGACGACCCGCTCGACACCTACCTCGTGACCCACCCCGAGGCGCTCATCGGGAAGCCGGTCGAGGCCAACGTCTTCGACCCCGACAACCCGTATGTCCTCGGACCCCACCTGTGCGCCGCCGCCGAGGAGTCGCCGCTGACCGAGGACGACCTCGACATGTTCGGCCCCATGGCACGAGCCGGCGTGGACGCCCTCACCGAGGCGGGCATGCTGCGCCGTCGCCCCAGGGGTTGGTTCTGGACCGACCGCAGCCGCGCCTGCGACCTCGCCGACATCCGCTCCACCGGCGGGGCCCCGGTCCGTCTGGTGGAGCAGGACACCGGGCGGCTGCTCGGCACCGTCGACCAGTCCTCTGCCCACGGCACCGTGCACGAGGGGGCGGTGTACCTCCATCTCGGCGAGACCTACCTGGTGCTCGCGCTCGACCTCGACGAGAACGTCGCGGTGGTCGCTCCCGCGAACCCCGACTACTCCACCTCCGCGCGGGAGGTCACCGACATCGCGATCACCCACGAGCGCGAGCACACGTCGTGGGGCCCGGCCCGGGTCAGCTTCGGCGACGTCCGGGTCACCCATCAGGTGGTGTCCTTCCTGAAGCGACGGGTTCCGTCCGGGGAGGTGCTCGGGGAGGAGCCCCTCGACCTGCCCGAGCGGGTGCTCGCGACCAAGGCGGTGTGGTGGACGCTGCCCGCGGCGGTGCTCGACGAGGCGGGGCTCCAGGGCCGGGACCTCCCCGGAGCGGCCCACGCCGCCGAGCACGCAGCGATCGGGCTCCTGCCCCTCTTCGCCACCTGCGACCGCTGGGACATCGGCGGCGTCTCGACGGCGCTGCACCCCGACACAGGGCAGCTGACCGTCTTCGTCTACGACGGTCATCCCGGAGGTGCGGGCTTCGCCGAGCGCGGCTTCCACGCCGCCGCCGACTGGTGGGCGGCCACCCGCGAGGCGATCGCCGCCTGTGCCTGCGAGGACGGCTGCCCCTCGTGCGTGCAGTCGCCGAAGTGCGGGAACGGCAACAACCCGCTCGACAAGCACGCGGCCGTGGCGTTGCTCGACGTCCTCCTGCGCGAAACGGACTAACCTGAGCCACACTCGGTGAAAGGGACGTCCCATGCTCGTGCTCGGAATCATCCTCGTCATCCTCGCCACTGCGCTCGTGGTCGCGGCACTCGCCGGAGGCAACGAGCAGTCTGCGTCGTTCGAGCTTGGTGCGGTGAGCATCGAGACCACGACGTTCAGCGCGTTCCTGGCCGGCGCCGTCACGCTGGTGGTCCTCGTCGCCGGGCTGGCGCTGATCCAGGTCGGCCTGCGCCGGGCGCGCCGGCGCCGCCAGGACAAGAAGGAGCTCAACCGGCTCTCGAAGAAGGTGGAGGCCCAGGAGTCCGCCTCCGCGACCCCAGCCTCCACGGCCGAGACACGCGCCACCGAGACCCGCGCCGGCACCGACAGCACCACGGACACCACCGTCACGGACCCGGACCGCCGGGCGCCCTGACTGGCCGGTCGACCGGACCGGCCCTCGCCCGGCCAGGGACGGCGAGGGCGGCTCCGAAGAGCGAGCGCACCTCGACGGCGACCTCCACGACCACCTGGGAACCCTCCACGAGACAGCCGGTCATCGTCGCGGCGTTGGCCCGGCTGACGCGCGAGGCCTGCCCGCAGGCCTCGACGCCGCCGGAGGTGGTCGCCCCACCCCTCCCGAGAACCTCCGCCGCCGCCAGAGCGGCCAGGTCCGCGGCCGCGGCTGCACGTCGCTGGCCGACCAGGATCCCCGCCGCGACGGCCGAGACGAGCGCGACCGTGATGAGGAGGCAGACGAGGACGAGACCCAGGACGGTTGCCGAGCCATCCTCGGAAGACCTCACGGAGCCTCCTTCGCGGCGACCGCCTCCGCGTCGACCTCCAGGCCGGGCAGGAAGTCGAACAGCCCGCCCGGGCCCCGGACCTCGGTGACGACGTGCACCCGTATCTCGTCTGCCGCCTCGTGCACGGTGATCCGGGTGTCGTCGGGGGCGACCCGGCGACCGAGGTCCACGGCCACGGCGACTGCCTCGTCCCTGGCCAGCGCTCGGGCAGTCTCGCGCGCGGCGTCGACCACCCGGACCTGGGTCACCGCGAGCGCGATGAGCCAGACGAGGCCGAGGGTGGCCGCCACGAGGACGGGCAGGGCGATGGCGGTCTCGGCGGTGACGGCGCCCCGAGCGCTGCGGCCCGGGAGACCCGGGAGAGCGCGCAGACCACCTCTGCG
>DATHVS010000045.1:0-3863 GCA_035461195.1 Nocardioidaceae bacterium | reverse complement strand
GGCGCTGTGGAACTACGGGCTGCAGCGGCTGTCGGCAGAGTACTTCCGGTGGGTCGAGGAGGCGTTCGACCGGCTGTCATTCGACTCCCATGCCCTGCTGCCCGACCTGCACGGCATCGCTGCGCTCGGCGCATGGCTGCGGGGCGACCTCGGCAAATGCATGCGGGCCTGCGAGGCAGCGTTCGACGCGGAGCAGCGGCTCGGCACTGGTGTCACATTGCCCGCCCGCATGGCGATCACCTTCGCCACTGCCTACGCGCCACGCATCGGTGACCCGGCGCTCCGGCCGATCGAGCTCCAGGCCCCGGGCCGCTTCCTCGAGATCGTTGCCTGGAGCCGGCAGCTCGGCGATCCCTACTGGCTCGTTTTCAGCATGGACAGCGGGTCGCTCGGCATGGTCATCAGCGGCCAGCACGAGCGTGCCGCCACGCTTGCGGGTCGAGCTCTCCGGACCGCACACCAGTCGGGATCGCCCACGGCGATCTCACACGCCCTCTTCTCGGTGGCGACTGCTGTCGAGCACTCGGACCCCGAGCGCGCCGAGGCTGCGCTCGAAGCGAGCGTCAGCGAGGCCCGGGACGTCGACAGCCCTCTCGTGCTCGGACTCTCGATGTCGCGGCTGGCCACCCTTCGGCGCCGGCTCGACCGCCCGCAGGCGGCCGTCCCGCTGCTGCTCGAACTGCTCGACCACTGGGATCGGCTCGGTGACCGGCCGCAGCTGTGGCACACAATCCGCGAGTCGGCCATGTGCCTCGGACTGCTCGGGGAACACGACACGGCGGTTCGCCTGATGTCGAGCGCGGAGCAGGCGGAACTCGTCATGCCCCCGCTTCCCATCGACAGCGCCCATGCGAGCGACCTCCGCGAGTCGCTGCGGGTCCGGCTGGGCGAGCACGGGTTCACCGCCGCGGAGCTCTCTGGCGCAGGGCTCACCCGAGAGGAGGCAGTGGTCCTCGCGACCCGTTCGCTGGCTGCCTCGCGGGCAGCGGCCACCACGACCGTCTGAACGCACGAGCCGCCGGCGCACCGCGCCGGATGCCTCAGAGCCTGGCAGGTGACTCGTGTATGAGCAGCTCTGGGCCGGTCTCGACGCCCCACCTGCTCGCCATGTGTGGCTCGATCGTCAACCCCCGCTCGCTCTCCCGCGAGCGCGCGACGAAGTTCCGCAGCGCGTACCGGGTGAGCATCTGTGCCACGGCGGCCAGCGTGTGCCGGCCGAGGACGCTGGTCCGCGTCCGCTCGGCGAGCCGCTCCAGCGCCCTGGAGCGGCGCGCCACCAGACTGGCATAGCCCCCACCGCCGATCTCCAGCATGTCCGCGGGACCGTCGCCGATGAGGTAGCGCACGACGAAGGCGGGCCCACCCTGGATCGGTCGAGGCAGCGGGTACGAGAAGTCCTGTACCAGCGTCTTCGCGAGGCGGCGGCCTTGCTCGCTCGCGCGCTCGAGACGCGGCCGGAGATGCCCGAAGACACGGTCCATCTCGTTCACGTCGAGCGGGAGGATCTTGTTGTGCGGCCAATCCCTGTCGGGCAACCCGATGTCGACGTCGGCGAGGGCTCGCTCGTCGCCGATGCCGAGGTGCCATCCGACGATGTTCCACAGGTGGTAGAAGGCCTCCTGTTCCTCCTTGTCGAAGGGCACCGCCAGCTTGCCGAGGGCCCCGAAGACGACCGTCGTGAACGTGCCGAGAGTCGCGAGCATGTCCTCTTGGTTCAGCGGCTCGCTGAGGTCGTCGCCCACCCGCTCGTCGATCTGGCTCATGCGGAGATGCCACAACGTCTTCGGATCCGCCAGCTCCTCTCGGGACAGGAGCGTGAGCTTCGGGTCGTATGGCGCTTTCAGCAACCATCTGACCGCCGAGTGGGTCAGTCGCACGCGGCGCACGACACGGGCACCGCTCTCGCCGTGGTGGAGGGTGGTCCTGTCCCTCTCGGCCATGGCGGGATCGCGGGTCAGGACGTTGACGAGGAACTGGCCGGTCTCCTGGATACGACGGCTCCAGTTGGCGACCAACTCGCCCGTCATGTCGAGCGCCTGCACTCCCCGGCGCCCGAGGTAGGCATGTGGAAGCGATGCGAGAAAAAGGGCCGTGATCACGGCGACACCATGTTCTTCGAAGAACGCTTGGGCCCGATGGACGATCTTGGCCTGGATCTTCGCGTCGATCTCGCCACCACCTCGGAGGAACGCCTTGACCAGCGCGTCGTCGTCATCGCGCCCGATCTCCTGCATGAGCCTGGGGTAGGCCCCGCGGCGTTCCTCCCAGTTCGGATCGGCAGACGGAAGCTCGAACGAGGCGACGACCCGCTCGACGACCTCGTCGGCGTCCCGGTCGCCGGCACGAGCCAGTTTGGGCAGGACCTCGTCGTTCAATAGTGCGTCGCTCATGGGTTCCCTCCCGGGTATTCCAGCGACGGCCGTCCCGCCTGGGCCGGCACGGCAGGCATGCCGGGGCGAAGTTTCACCGGTTGCTGCGCGAGGGCGAGCGGTGGCGCCGATGTGGGCATGTCGTACAGCGTGCTGAGCTGTTGACGCGACCGGAACAGGTTGACGAGGAAGCTGAGCCGCTCGCCGTACCGCAGCCAGTTGTCGACGGCGGTGCGGGCGCCCTCGCCGCTGGACCGGTCATGACGCTGAACCTCGGCCCACACAGGTCGCCAACGCAGATTTTCCAAATGGTACGGGAAGAACGCGTTGACCCCGTAGCGCGCCCTGTCCCCGGGTGGCTGGCGACTGCGCAGCACCGGGTTCGCCGGCGGCGGCATCGGGAGGTCGCGACCGAACCGCAGCTCCTCGGCGCCGACGACCATCGAGTAGACGCCCCGGGTCGCTGCGATCTGGAACGCCGCGTGCAGACTGTCCTCGACGCCATCGGCGTGCTCATAGGCTTTGCGCAGCGCGCGGCTGACCAGCGTGTTCCTGCCCATCAGCTCGCTGCCGACCCATGTCCGGACGGCTTCGGGCAGGTACGCAAGGTTTCGCTCGAGGACGGGCTGGACCCGCTTCTGCTCGTAGGCGACTAGTCGCACGTTCCCCAGCAGGATGAGCTGCGCTCGGCTCCGCCTGTCGTCGTCGCCCAGATCCGGCCAGGACAGTCCCTTCGCGAGCACCTCGAAGTACGGCTGGAGGGCACGCTGCAGGAGATGGACGTCACGCTCGCCGAGCGGGCTGGTGACGCGATGCGCATTGATCATCTCCGGGCTACGAGTGAGTCTCTTGGTGAACTTGTCCCACCCGGCCGACCACGTGGCGTCGCTGGGCGGTCGACGCTTGGCAGCCGCGAGCGCCTCAATCGAGTGGCGGAGCAGGAGATGGGTTGCCGTGGCGATCTCCTCGTACACCGCACCCTCACCGTGCACGATGTTGCGGACGAGCGCGTCGTCGCTCACCAGTGCCTCCTTGGCCACCCACCTGTACGCCCTGCGGGCGGGGCGGAGGCCCGCGCCCGACCGCGGCACCCTCGGGACGACACCGTCAACCGACCGGATGACGTCAGGGCGCAGGCTCTCGGTCGCCCAGGCAGCGAAGGTCAGGAATGTGGCGTTCTCAGGCAGCGCCTCGTCGGCGTGCAGCAGCCGACCGAGCGCACGGGAGAGGTGAACGTAGCCGGAAAGGATCTGCTCGTTAGCCGTCTCGGGGCTCCGGGGGACGAGGTCGACGGTGGCGTGGATGTCATCGAGCGACGGCACCTCGGCGAGAACCGCTGTGTAAGACTCCATCTCACCCACTCCCGGGCCCGCCGTCAGGGCGTGCTGACCTTGATGATCTGGAAGTCGTCATCGCGCCTCCCGTCCTCGTCCGATCGTCCGTCGGCCTGCGCTCTCGACTGCACTTCGAGCCCGTCGACGAGTTGCTCGAGCG
>DATHVS010000044.1:0-40840 GCA_035461195.1 Nocardioidaceae bacterium | reverse complement strand
ACCAGCGGCAGGTGCACCCACCGGGGCGAGGCCGCGACCACGCCGACGAGGAAGGGGCTGGCGAGCATCCCCCAGGCACCGTGCTGGTTCGGCACCCACCCAGGGCCGCGACGTCGGCCCGTGCGCACGCCATGAGCGGCTGTGTCCGGTGAAGCCACAGGGCCAGACTATCCGCGCCGCGAGCGTCCGGTGAGGGGTCAGTAGGCTCTCCGACCATGGCGCGTGTGGTGGTGGTCGGTGGTGGGCTCGGCGGTTCTGCAAGCGCCGCCAGGTTGGCCAAGCTCGGCCACGAGGTCACCCTCCTCGAGCGCCTCGACCACCTCGGCGGTGCACTCGGGTACGTCGAGGCCGAGGGCTTCCGCTGGGACGCCGGCCCGACCTCCACCGCCTTACCGGCCGTCCTGCGCGACCTGTTCCGCAAGTCGGGACGACCGCTGGAGCGCGAGCTGGAGCTCGTGCCGCTCGACCCGGTCCGCGAGCACCGGTTCGAGGACGGCTCGTCCCTGCCCCTGCCCGCGGGCAGCCGCTCCGCCCAGCACGAGGCGATCGAGGTCTCGCTGGGTGCGGGGCTCGGCGACCGCTGGCTGGACTACACGCACGGGTTCGCCGACACGTGGAACCTCCTGCGCCGCGACTATCTCGAGCGGATCTGGTCGCCCGAGCACGCCGACCGTGAGACCCGCGCCGTGCTCTCCTCACGGACCACCCTCCACAAGGCGGTGACGAAGGCCCTCAAGGACCAACGGCTGCGCGACATCGCCTGGCACGGCGCGGTCATGGAGGGCCACGACCCGCGCAACGTGCCCGCCTGGCTCGGCATGATGTCCTACGTCGAGCAGAACTTCGGCGTGTGGACCGTCCCCGGCGGGATGGGCGCGTTCGGCGCTGCGCTGACCAAGCGCCTCTCCGAACGTCGGGTGGACGTCCGGTTGGGTACGACGGCGCGCGACGTCGTCCTGCAGGACGGCCGGGCCGTCGGCGTGGAGACCGACTCGGGACTCCTCGACGCCGAGGTGGTCGTCTGCGCGATCGACCCTCGCCGGCTCCCCTCGTTGGAGACGATGGTCCAGCGCACCATGCCCTCGATCCCCCCTGTCGTGTGCCATGTCGGTCTACGAGGAGACCTGCCCGACCTGCCGCACGAGCTCGTGCTCCACGGCGATCCGCTCCTCGTCGTACGCACCAACGGACAGGCACCCGAAGGCGCTGCCGCCTGGACAGTGCTCGGTCGGGGGAAGATCGCCGAGGACGTCCTCACCGCCCTCGCGCGCAGGGGGATCGACGTACGCAGCGCCGTGCAGGTGCGGGTGGACCGCTCCCCCCGGGACCTCGTCGAGGCGTGGGGCGGGTCGCCCTACGGCGTGCTGTGGCAGGGGCGCGCCACCCTGGCGCAGCGAGCCGGCACGAGGACGCCCTGGCCGAACGTCCTCTGCGCGGGAGCCCACGCGGCCCCGGGTTCCGGGGTGCCGTTCGTCGGGCTCGGCGCCGCCCTGGTCGCCCAGGCTCTCGGCAAGGCGTGAGGGCTACCAATTACCAGGGTATGCAGACAATCTGTCTCTTCCCATGGTGATCTTGCCGTGGGAAGAGACAAATCTCCGACATACCCTGGTAATTGATCAGCCCACCGGGGCACGGAGGTTCGCGTAGATCTCCCGGGTCGCCTTGGACCGGTTGAGGGTGTAGAAGTGCAGGCCCGGCGCACCACCGGCGAGCAGGACGTCGCACAGCTCGGTCGCGATCTGGATCCCCTCGCTCCGCACAGTCGCGGCGTCGTCGCCGTGGCGGGCCACCCGCTCGACGACCTCGGGGGGCAGAGCGGCCCCGGAGAGCTCGGCCATCCGGCGGATCTGGGCAAGGTTCGTGATCGGCATGATGCCGGGGATGATCGGGATGTCGACGCCGAGCGCGGAGACCCTGTCGGCGAGGCGGAAGTAGTCGTCGGCCCGGAAGAACAGCTGGGTGATCGCGAACTCCGCACCCGCTCGCGCCTTCTCGGCGAGCACCCGGGCGTCGGCGTCGAGGGACGCGGCGGAGGGGTGTCCCTCGGGGAACGCCGCCACCCCGACGCAGAAGTCCCCGAGCTCCTTGACCATCTCGACCAGCTCGACGGCGTAGTGCAGCCCTTCGGGGTGCGGGGTGTAGGGCGCGGTGGGTCCGTCGGACGGGTCCCCGCGCAGGGCGAGCACGTTGCGGACGCCTGCGTCGGCGTACGACCCGATCACCGACCGCAGCGTCTCGCGGGAGTGGCCGACACAGGTCAGGTGGGCCAGCGGCGTCATGGAGGTGTCGGCCGCGATCTGGTGGGTCACGCGCACGGTCCGGTCGCGGGTGGAGCCGCCGGCTCCGTAGGTGACCGAGACGAAGGTCGGGTGCAGCGTCTCGAGCTCACGGAGCGCCTTCCACAGCTGCCGCTCGCCCGCCTCGTCCTTGGGCGGGAAGAACTCGAACGAGAACGACCGCTCCCCCGCGTCGATCAGGTCGCGGACGGTGGCGGCGCGACCGGGCATGCGCGAGGGGAGTCCTAGGGCCATAACGCCAAGGATAGGTGGGTGGGCGACACCCGCCGGAAGTTGTCCAAAGTAGGCTCCGGACGTGACCTCCCCTGACGAGAACTTCCCCAAGGCGTGGGATCCGGCCCCCTTCCGCGAGGCCGTCCAGACGACGCTCGACGGGTTCGTCGACGTTCAGGCCTCGAGGCTCGCGGAGCTCGGCAGCGACGCCGACCGGCTGGTCGCTGCGGCTCGTGAGGCGGTCTCGGGCGGCAAGCGCTTCCGGGCGTCGTTCTGCTACTGGGGCTTCCGGGCGGTGCGGGACGAGGGGTACGACGAGGAGCAACTCGTGCGCGCGGCGGCCGCCCTGGAGCTGCTCCATGCCAGCGCCCTGGTCCACGACGACTACATGGACGCCTCGGACACCAGGAGGGGACGGCCCGCGACCCACCGCGCGTTCGAGCAGCAGCACCGCGAGCAGGGCTGGGGCGGGGACCCGGTGCAGTACGGCGCAGCGGCCGCGATCCTCCTGGGGGACCTGCTGTTGTCGTGGGCCGACGAGCTGCTGCGCACGAGCGGGTTCGACCGTGACCGGGTGGTCGACGCTCTCGGCTACTTCGACACGACCCGGGGCGAGGTGATCGCTGGGCAGTTCCTCGACGTCTCGGTGCAGGCCCGCCGTGCCTCGGACGTGGAGGCGGCGATGACCGTGCTGCGCTACAAGTCGGCTAAGTACTCCGTCGAGCGCCCCCTCCACATCGGCGCCGCCCTCGCCGGGGGCTCTGCGGAGGTGTTCGAGGCACTGACCGGGTTCGGCCTGCCGCTCGGCGAGGCGTTCCAGCTGCGCGACGACCTGCTCGGCGTCTTCGGCGATCCGGCGCTGACCGGGAAGCCTGCGGGCGACGACCTCGTCGAGGGCAAGCGCACGGTGCTGGTGGCCCTCGCGCTCGAGCACGCCGGGGCCGACGACGCCCGTCACCTCGACGAGCGGCTCGGCACTGCGCTGGAGCCGGCGGAGATCGACCGGCTGCGACGGATCATCGAGGACTCGGGGGCTCACGCCCGCGTGGAGGCCATGATCGAGGACCTGACCACCCGGTGCCTCGCCGCGCTCGAGGCCGCCGCCGTCACCGAGACTGCTCGTGGTGTCCTACGTCAGCTAGCCACGGCCGCGACGCAGCGCACGGTCTGACCCGGCCGCACGACCACCTGAGGGGCCGGCCGCTGCCCGAGAGCCGCCCACTCACGGACGGCGAGGGCCCCCGGACAGCGAACGACGGCCCGTGTCAGTGCGGACCGTCGGGAAGCTCGGGCACCTCGATCTCGGGGCCCTCGCCGCGGAGGAGAACTGCGAGCTTGTCGCCCGTGCCTCCGTGTGCGCGGCTGCCGAGGGCTCTCAAGGCTTCGGTGAACGCCTCCTCGTCGGCCCGGGCAAGCGGGCTCCATCCCTCCCAGAGCAGGACCACCCCCTTGTGGCCCTGGGCGGTCACCTCCTCCAGGTGAGCCTCGACGCCTTGGAGACCGTTGCCGTCGTCGGGCAGGTCGAGCGCGGCGCCGAGCGCCTTGCCGAACGTGTCCTTGTCCTCGGTGGTCCACCCGTCGACGTACCCGAACCGCCAGTCCGCCTTCTCGACCGCGTGGGCGACGTCGTCGACGCGAGCGGCGTTGTGCCACTGGTAGACGTCAGGGGGAGTATGTCCGGCAAGGAGAGCTGCGAGACCGCTCATCGTGAATCCTCTCGAGGACTAGGTCACCGGCGAGTCGTGCAACACCCGCCGGTCTGGCACTTGCCCCGACTCTAACCACGAGTCGCCGCTTGCGGCAGGGGTCGAAAGCCCCATGTCGACCGGGGCCGAACTGACCTCAGAAGGCCATTGCCTGAGCCCGGCGCTTGACCTCGGCTCCGCGGTTCTCGCGGAGGGCGTCGACGGGGCGGCCGGGGAGCGTGTCGTCGGCGGTGAACAGCCAGGTGATGGCCCCCCGGTGGTCGTAGCCGCCGTCGTGGAGGACGGTCAGCACGCCCGGGACGCCCTTGACGACCTGGCCGTCCATGATCAGGGCGGCGGGGATCTTCTGGCCGGCTCCCGGCGAGGGGACGACGGCGGCGAGCTGGTTCTCGCGGATGAGCTGGCGGACCTTGCTCACGCTGACGCCGAGCAGGTCGCTGGCCCCGCTCCAGTCGAGCCACTCCCCGACGAGGCTCTCGAGGTCGATATCGCGGGAGGTGTCGTGAGAGGTAGGTGACGTTTCCACGGGACAACTGTGCCACCCGTCCCGACAGTCACCAACAGGAGGGACGGGGCGATGTCCTGGCGTTCACTCCAGTCCCGTGCTTAACTCCTGTCACATCGGGTAGCAAGGCCCGGCAGTGCGCTCGGCGCACGTGCCCGGTCGGCCACGCATCGGGGCGTGGCGACCAGTCTCCGACGAAGGGACCTCCGATGGACCCCCACGTTCGTACCCACCACCGACTCCGCACCCGGCTACAGCGCTCCCACGACCGCCTGGTCCGGGTCACCGCGTCGACGGCCGCCGGCGGCATGATGGTCGTCGGCCTGCCACTGGCGCTGGACTACGTCGTCCGCCCCGGCGACACGCTCTCTCAGATCGCCGCCCGGCACGACACCTCGGTCGACCGGATCGTGGCCCGCAACGACCTGCACCGCTCCGGTGACCGGATCGTCGCGGGGCAGTCCCTGACGATCCCCTCCGCGCACGGGCGGCCGTCGAGTCCTTCGAAGGGCGAGAAGAAGCGCACCGACCCGGACGCACGCCGGATCGTCCAGTACACGGTGAAGCCCGGCGACACCCCGAGCGGGCTCGCCGTCCGCTTCCGCGCCTGGACAGCCGAGGTCATCGAGATGAACGGGTCGGTCCTCCGGGTCGGGGAGCGCATCAAGATCCCGGTCGTGGTCACGGCGGCCGACCGCGATCGCCGTGGTCGTGCCTCCCGCACCTCAGCCGCGCCGAAGTCGCGAACCGAGGCGTCGAGCCGCGGACACCGGGCGGGGCCGAGCCGTGCAGCCGTACGCCGGGTCGTGGCGGCCACCGCCCGCCGTCACGGGGTGGATCCCGACCTGGCGCTGGCCGTGTCGTGGCAGGAGTCCGGCTGGCAGATGGACCGTGTCTCCTCCGCGGGGGCCGTCGGCGCGATGCAGGTGATCCCCGCGACCGGGCGGTGGATGTCCGGCGTCGTGGGACGCAAGCTCCACCTGCGCGACCTCCAGGACAACGCCACGGCGGGCGTGGTCCTGCTGAAGCTGCTCCAGGACCAGGCCCGCCCGCGAGTCGCGGTGGCCGGCTACTACCAGGGCCTCGCCGGGGTGCGCGAGCACGGGATGTACGACGACACGAAGCGCTACGTCGCCAACGTCATGGCCCTGAAGCGACAGTTCGAGCGGGGGAGCTACCCCGCCTGAGCCCGCTGTGGCCCTGCGCGCCCCGCCACGCCCGGGCTAGCCGGGTGGTCGGCATGTCCCTGCGCACTCCGTAAAATCGGCCGTTGAGCCGGCCACTTCCCCCGCCGGCCGTCGCCGGAAGGACTCGTCGTGGACAGGAACGGGCCGGACCCGCTGATCGGGCGTGTGCTCGACGGCCGGTACCGCGTGGGCCCGCGCATCGCCCGCGGCGGCATGGCGACCGTCTACGAGGCCACCGACCTGCGCCTGGACCGGGTCTGCGCGCTCAAGGTGATGCACACCGGGCTCGGTGACGACGACGACTTCGCCGCCCGCTTCGTGCGTGAGGCCCGCCATGCCGCGAGGCTGTCGCACCCCAACGTGGTGGGTGTCTTCGACCAGGGCGACGACCACGGCACCCTGTTCCTGGCGATGGAGTACATCCCGGGCCACACCCTGCGCGACCTGATCCGCAAGGAGGCACCGATGGCTCCGCGGAAGGCCCTTGCGCTGATGGAGCCGGTGCTCTCCGCGCTCGCCGCGGCCCACCAGTCCGGGATGATCCACCGCGACGTCAAGCCGGAGAACGTCCTGCTCGCCGACGACGGGCGGATCAAGGTCGCCGACTTCGGCCTGGCCCGTGCGGTCAGCGCCGAGACCCAGCACACCGCGACGGGCGGTGTCCTCATCGGCACCGTCTCCTACCTCTCCCCCGAGCTCGTGGTGGACGGCAAGGCCGACGCGCGCTCGGACGTCTACGCCGCGGGCGTGATCATCTACGAGATGCTCACCGGCCGGAAGCCGCACGAGGGCGAGTCCCCGATCCAGATCGCCTACAAGCACGTGCACGAGGACGTCCCGCCGCCGAGCGCGGTCGTCCCCGGCATCCCGGCGTACGTCGACGCGCTGGTGGCCCGGGCAACGGCCCGTGACCGGAGTCTGCGTCCCGCCGACGCCAGGGTCCTGCTGCACCAGGTCCGCCGGGTGCGGGGCGCTCTCGACCACGGCATCCTCGACGACCCCGAGCTCACCGAGGACCTCACTCCCACCCAGCACGTCGAGGACACCGACAGCATCGACTACGTCCGCGAGGACGCGCCCACGATCGTGTCGACCGCTGCCGCAGCGGGGGTGGTGGCCTCGCGGTTCGGGGCGGACGGCGAGCACGACGACCGTGAGGGCACCACCGTCATCAGCGAGGGCGCGATGCTGCCGGCCACCCGCCCCTCGCGGCCGGGGTCGGACGACAGTGACGGCGACGACGAGCAGGCTCCGCGGCGCTCCCGCCGGGGGCCGCTGCTGCTCACCCTCGTCCTCCTGCTCGCCACCGTCGCCGGCCTCGCCGGCTGGTACTACGGCATGGGGCGCTACACGACCACACCGGGCGTCATCAACCTCGGCGTCGAGCAGGCGCGGGAGAAGGTGGAGGCCGCGGGCCTGGCCTTCGAGGTCGGCGGACGCGAGTTCTCCGAGACGGTGACCGCGGGCTCGGTGATCAGCACCGACCCCGCTCCGGGGACGAACATCCTCAAGGACGGCACGGTCGTGGCCACCGTCTCGCGGGGACCCGAGCGCTACGAGGTGCCGGTGCTGCGGGGCATGACGCTCGAGGAGGCCGAGTCCGTCCTCGAGGAGAACAACCTCGTGGTCGGCGGCGTCACCGAGCGCTACCACGAGCGGATCGCCGAAGGCGTCGTACTCCGGTCCGACCCCGCCCAGGGCACCGAGCTCAAACGCGACGCGGCGGTCGACCTCGTCGTCAGTCAGGGCCCGGAGCCGATCGAGGTCCCCGACTTCACCGGCAGGTCGGCCGAGCGGGCCGAGCAGGTGCTCACCGAGCGCGGCTTCGAGGTCGAGATCACCCGCGAGAACGACGACGAGGTGGCCGAGGGCGACGTGATCTCCCAGGACCCGAGCTCGGGCACCCTGTTCCGAGGTGACACCGTGCGGCTCGTGGTCTCCGAGGGTCCGGTCATGGTCGAGGTGCCACAGGTCCGCGGCGCCGGCGTCGACGAGGCGACCCGGCGGCTCGAGGAGGCCGGGTTCGAGGTGCGGACCGAGCGCAGCGACGTCTACGTCGGGCTCGAGTTCGTAGTGCAGTCCGACCCGCCCCAGGGCTCGATGGCACCCCGGGGCAGCACGGTCACCCTCTTCCTCGTCTAGCCCTCGGGTCGGCTTACCCTTCTCGCATGCCCACCGCACCCACCTACGACAGCCCTGCCCTGAGGAACCCGGTCGGGACCCATCTCAAGGTCGGCAAGGGTCTCGTCGCCGGCGCGTTCACCGAGGCCCGGCGCATCGGTGCGGAGACCCTCCAGGTCTTCGTCGGCAACCCGCGAGGGTGGGCGCTGTCGGCGGGCGACCCCAAGGTCGACGCGGCCTTCCGAGAGGGGTGCGCCGGGGCAGGCATGCGCGTGTTCATCCACTCTCCCTACCTGGTCAACCTGGGCAGCCCGACGCCTGCCACCTACAAGAAGTCCGTGGCATCGGTGGCCCACAACCTCAAGCGCGCCGTCGAGATCGGGGCCGAGGGCGTCGTGGTGCACACCGGCTCGTGCGTCGCGCAGGGCAGCACCGAAGCGGCGATGCGCCAGGTCCGCGAGGGGCTGATGCCGATCCTCGACACCCTCGGCGACGACCTCGAGGACGGGGGCCCCTGGCTGCTGCTCGAGCCGACCGCCGGGCAGGGCCAGTCGCTGTGCGCGGGCGTGGAGGACCTGACCGCCTACCTCGAGGCACTCGACCACCACCCCAGGGCAGGCATCTGCCTCGACACCTGCCACGTCTTCGCGGCCGGCGCGCCCCTCGACGAGGCCGGCGGCGCGACGGCCACCGTCGACCGCATCGTGGAAATCGGCGGCCCGGGCCGGCTGCGGCTCATCCACGCCAACGACTCGATGGACGTGCGCGGAGCGTTCAAGGACCGCCACCAGAAGATCGGCCAGGGGCACATCGGGACGGGTGCGTTCGCAGAGCTGTTCGCCCACCCGGCGACGGCCGGCGTGCCCTTCGTCCTCGAGACGCCCGGCTCGCGCGACCTCGACGACCCCGACCTCCCCCTGCTCAAGGAGATCCGGGCCGCCGCCGTACATCCCTGTCCCGCATCGAGCTCCGCATGACGGCCACCCGCAGGCAGGGACTGCTCGCGACCGCGGCCCTGCTCGGCATGACCGCCACATGGGGCTCGACGTTCTACCTGATCAAGGACCTCCTCGACCGGGTGCCGGTGCTGGACTTCCTGGCCATCCGGTTCGCGATCGCGTCGGTGGCGCTGTACCTCATCGCCCCCCGCGCCCTCCGCCGGCTCTCGCCGACGTCGCGGCGCAACGCCGTGGTGCTCGGCCTGCTCTACGGCCTCGCGCAGATCCTCCAGACCGCGGGCCTCGCGCACACGGCCGCCAGCGTGTCGGGGTTCATCACCGGGATGTACGTCGTCTGCACCCCCCTGCTCGCGGCGCTCATCCTGCGCACCCGGATCACCGCGATGACCTGGGGTGCGGTCGCCCTGGCGACCGCCGGCCTCGGGGTGCTCACGCTCAACGGGTTCGCCATCGGCTACGGCGAGGCGATCACCCTCGTCGCCGCGGTCCTCTACGCCCTGCACATCGTCGGTCTCGGAGCCTGGGCGGGTGCCCGCGAGGCGATGGGGATGACCATCGTGCAGCTCATCGTGATCACCATGCTGTGCTTCGTTGCCACCGTCCCCGACGGGATCGTGCTCCCCTCGACGGCCGGCGACTGGCTCGCCATCGTCTACATGGCCGTCGTCGCCGGGGCTCTGGCACTGGCCGGGCAGACCTGGGCGCAGGCCCACCTGCCCCCGACCCGGGCGGCGATCATCATGACCATGGAGCCGGTGTTCGCGGCGTTCTTCGCCGTTCTCCTCGGCGGGGAGCTGATCACCGTACGCATGGCGGTCGGCGGTTTCATGGTGCTCACCGCGATGCTGCTGGTGGAGCTGGCGCCCCGGCGCAAGATCGAGGCCGAGGTCCAGCACATCGTGGTCTGACCGCCGACGTTTGGACGAACCCGCCCGAGCTTGCTCGCGGCGGATGGGACGGGTCGGCGGGTTCTGGCGCGGCGGATGGGACGGGTCGGCGATCCCTGGTCCTCCCGGTGACACGATGGCGGCATGGAGCGCCCATGCGTCATCACGTTCAACCTCGTCTCCGTCGACGGGAGGCTCACGCTGGCGCCCGGGACGAACCTGATGGCCGGGGACGAGCGGTGGTCGGCTGTCATCGAGGGGATCGGCGACCCCTACCTGTGGGTGCGGGAGGCCCACGACCCCGACCTGCTGCTCGAGGGCAGCGGATCGTTCCTGGCTGACGAGAACGCCGAGATCCTGCCGTCGTACGCCGGAGCAGAGCAGCTCGACCGTGCACCGGAGGGCGAGCACCACCTGCCGCAGGACGTCGTCGGCGTCCCGGGCCGCCGCTGGTTCGCGGTCGTCGACGGGCGCGGGCGGGTGGACCTGCGGTTCACCGAGTGGCCTGACCCGAACTGGGCCGGTTGGCACGCTCTCGTACTGACCTCGCGAGCCGCCCCTGCCGCGCACCTCGTCCTTCTTCGTGAGCGCGGCATCCCCTACCTCGTCGTCGGGAAGGACCACGTCGCCCTCCCCGAGGCGCTCAGGCTGCTCGGTGAGCACCTCGGCGTCCGCAGGGTGGTCTGCACCGGCGGTGGAAGGCTGAGCGGGGCGTTACTGCGCCAGGACCTGGTCGACGAGGTCGACGTGGAGATCCTCCCGGTCGCGATCGGCGGCCGGGGCACGCCCGCTCTGTTCGACGCGGCGCCCCTCGCCGAGGACGAGTGGCCGACGCGACTGGAACTGGTCTCCGACGAGGCGCTGGGCGACGGCCGGGTACGGCTGCGCTACCGGGTGGTCCGGTCCGGTTGAGTCCAGATCCCGGGCGCAGTCTCCGCGATGTGGACACTCCGGCTACTGTGGCTCCCGTGCAGCGCAACTGGACCTATTTCTTCGGCTACCTGCCCGGGGCTCCCGAGCAGGCGGTCCGTTAGGTCCCGCCCGCACAAGGACGAAAGACGCCCCTGGCCACCGGCAGGGGCGTTTTGCATGTCCGGCGCCGCGCGGATGGTCGGGGGCACCGAACCGAGAGAGACAGAGGAACACCCATGGTCGTCGTGATGACACCGGAAGCAACCGACGCCGACATCGCCCATGTCGTCGAGCGGGTCGAGAGCGTGGGCGGGGAGGCATTCGTCAGCAAGGGCGTGGTCCGCACGATCATCGGACTCGTCGGCGACATCGACTCCTTCCACGGTCTCAACCTCCGCAGCCTCCCCGGAGTGGGCGATGTGCACCGCATCTCCGACCCGTACAAGCTCGTGAGCCGCCAGCACCACCCGGACCGGTCCACCGTGTGGGTGGGCCACGACAAGAAGGTGCCGATCGGGCCGGACAGCTTCACGTTCATCGCCGGACCCTGTGCGGTGGAGACCCCCGACCAGACCCTCAAGGCCGCCGAGATGGCCCAGGCTGCAGGCGCGACCCTCCTGCGCGGTGGTGCCTTCAAGCCCCGCACCTCTCCCTACGCCTTCCAGGGCCTCGGCGTCGAGGGGCTGAAGATCCTCGCGAGCGTGAGCGAGCACACCGGCATGCCCGTGGTGACCGAGGTCGTCGACGCCCGCGACGTCGAGGTGGTCGCCGAGCACGCCGACATGCTCCAGATCGGCACCCGCAACATGGCCAACTTCGGCCTCCTGCAGGCGGTCGGCCGGTCCGGGAAGCCGGTGCTGCTCAAGCGTGGCATGACCGCCACCATCGAGGAGTGGCTGATGGCCGCGGAGTACATCGCCCAGCGCGGCAACCTCGACGTCGTCCTCTGCGAACGTGGCATCCGGACCTTCGAGCGGTCCACGCGAAACACCCTGGACATCTCCGCGATCCCGGTCGTGCAGGCGACCAGCCACCTCCCGATCATCGTCGACCCCTCCCACGCCGGTGGCCGCCGCGACCTCGTGGTCCCGCTCTCCCGTGCAGCGGTGGCGGTGGGCGCCGACGGCGTGATCGTCGACGTACACCCCGACCCCGAGCACGCCCTGTGCGACGGGCCCCAGGCCGTGCTGGGCAACGACCTGCGGGCGCTGGCGCAGGCGATGCGGCAGCTCCCCCCGGTGGTCGGGCGCGTCGACGCGAGCGAGCTCACTCGGGGCTGAGGGCGGTCGGGACCGGGACGTTGGACCCTCCCGGCCACTGTCCGGTCGCCCCAAGACTGGACTTACCCCGGCCCCGCGCACCGCGGCCGGGGCCCGACGCCGCCAGAAGGGTTCAGCGATGAAGGCACTCGTCTACCACGGTCCCGACACGAAGGCATGGGAGGACGTGCCCGACCCGCAGATCATCCAGCCGACCGACGTCATCGTCCGGGTCGACACGACGACGATCTGCGGCACGGACCTGCACATCCTCAAGGGGGACGTGCCGGCCGTCGCCGAGGGCCGCATCCTGGGCCACGAGGGCGTGGGCACGATCGCCGAGGTGGGGTCGGCGGTCTCGACGCTGGAGGTGGGCGACCGGGTGATCATCTCGTGCATCAGCGCCTGCGGTGCCTGCTCCTACTGCCACCAGGGCCTGTACGCCCACTGCCTGGCCGACGAGGGCTCGAGCGGCATCGGCTGGATCCTCGGCCACCTCATCGACGGGACCCAAGCCGAGATGGTGCGGGTCCCCTTCGGGGACAACTCGCTCTACAAGGTGCCTGAAGGGGTCAGCGACGAGGCAGCGGTGATGCTGTCGGACATCCTGCCGACCGGGTTCGAGATCGGCGTGCGCTACGGCCGTGTGAAGCCCGGCGACGTGGTCGCCGTCGTGGGCGCGGGGCCGGTCGGGCTGGCGGCGATGATGACCGCGAACCTGCACGGCGCGGCCCGGATCATCGCCCTCGACCTCGACGCCAACCGGCTCGAGCAGGCCAAGGGCCTCGGTGCCACCGACGCCGTGACCAGCGCTGACGAGGACTGGGAGGACCAGGTCCGGGCGATGACCGACGGTCTCGGAGTGGACGTCGCGATCGAGGCGGTCGGGATCCCCGCGACCTTCGAGGCCTGCACCCGGATCGTCCGTCCCGGCGGCTCGGTCGCCAACGCGGGTGTGCACGGTGCTCCGGTCGAGCTGAGGCTGCAGGACCTGTGGATCATGGACCTGTCGATCACGATGGGCCTGGTCAGCGCCTCGACGACGCCGATGCTGCTGAAGCTGGTCGCCCAGCACAAGCTCGACGCCGAGAAGTTCGTGACCCACCGCTTCAAGTTCGACCAGATGATGGACGCCTACGAGACCTTCGGCCGCGCGGCGGAGTCCAAGGCGCTCAAGGTGATCATCGGTCACTGACCACCCGGTGGAGCGGCCGGCCCGCTCCCGCACCGGACGGGTCGGTCAGTCGGCCAGGTGCTCCTGGGCGAGCTGGAGGTGCAACTTGTAGAGCCGCTCGGCCTGGTCCTCCGCCCGGTCGAGCAGTGTCTCGAGCTCCTCCTTGGTGATGCGCGAGTCGTGGACCGCCACGGCACGCAGCACCTGGAAGCCGGCGATCCGCGCGGCGGTCCCTGCCCGCAGCGCCTCGAGCTCGAGTACGTCGGACAGCGGCGACCTGCTGACGAGGTGGTCGTTCGGCTTCAGGCGGCCGACCTTCTCCCCGACCCAGCCGGCGGCGGTCTTGACGCTGCTCTCGGCGACGTCGAGCCGCCTCATCAGCTCGCGCAGCGACTCCCGGTCCTCGGAGATCTCCTCGGCGAGACGGGTCAGCTCGGTCCCGCGCGCCCCGTCGTGCTGGGAGGCCGTGCGCCGGGCCAGCTCGACCCCGGCGGTGGCCGCGGCGAGATGGTCGTTGAGGTAGACGGCGAGCAGGTCCTGGTCGGTCATGCCGGCGACGTACCCCCGACCGTCGTGGTGAAACGCGGTCAGCGGCCTGCCGCGAGCACCTTGGCCATCACCGCTGCGGCGTCGCGGGCCTGCGCGGCCGACACGTCGAGGTGGGTGACCATGCGCACGGTGCGTGGCCCCACGGCGCCGACGAGCACTCCGGCCTCGCGGGCGGCGGCCACGACCGCGCCGGCATCGGGTACGTCGACCACGACGATGTTCGTCTCGACACCGGCGGGGTCGATGTCGCAGGCCTCGGCCAGCAGGCGGGCGTTGGCGTGGTCCTCGGCGAGCCGCTCGAGGTGGTGGTCGAGGGCGTGCAGGCCGGCCGCGGCGAGGATGCCGACCTGCCGCATGCCACCGCCGAGGCGCTTGCGCCAGACCCGGGCCTCGGCGATCGCCTCGGCGGACCCGACCATGAGCGACCCGACCGGTGCGCCGAGGCCCTTGCTCAGGCAGACGGCGACGACGTCGACGAGTGCGCCGTATTCGGCGAGCGGGACGCCGGTGGCCACGTGGGCGTTCCAGATCCGGGCGCCGTCGAGGTGGACCGCGACTCCGTGGGTGTCCGCGAAGGACCGGAGCGCCTGCATGTCCTGGATCGGCAGGACGCTGCCGCCGGCGAAGTTGTGGGTGTTCTCGATCGAGATCGCCCGGGTGGGGACGAAGAACGGGCCGAGGTCGGGAGCGAACAGCGACTCGACGGCGGCGAGGTCGAGCCCTCCGCGTTCTCCGGTCCAGGTGCGCATGGTGAGCCCTGTGAAGGCGCCGTGGGCCCCGAGCTCGGCGCGGGCGATGTGGGCCGACGACTCGCAGAGCACCTCCTGCCCCACGCCGACGACGGAGCGGACGGCCAGGACGTTGGCCATCGGGCCGGTCGGGGTGAACAGCGCCGCCTCTTTCCCGAACAAGGCGGCGACCCGCTCCTCGAGCGCGCGCACGGTCGGGTCCTCGGCGTACACGTCGTCGCCGACCTCCGCGGAGGCCATGGCGGCGCGCATGGCAGGGGTCGGCCGGGTGACGGTGTCGCTCCTGAGGTCGATCAGCTGGTCGCTCACGGGCCGATCGTACGTGCCCCAGGTAGTGGGCTCAGGCCTCCGGGGCCGTGCGGTTGCGCAGCATCTCGGCGATCAGGAAGGCGATCTCGAGGGACTGCACGCGGTTCAGCCGCGGGTCGCAGACGGACTCGTAACGGTGCGAGAGGTCCATCTCGGCGAGGGCCTCTCCCCCACCGACGCACTCGGTGACGTCGTCGCCGGTCAGCTCGATGTGCATGCCGCCGGGCCACGTGCCGAGCGCGCGGTGGACGTCGAAGAACCCCTGGGCCTCGTTGATGACGTCGTCGAACGCCCGGGTCTTGTAGCCAGACGAGGCCTCCCAGGTGTTGCCGTGCATCGGGTCGCACACCCAGGCGACCTGCACACCGGCGGCGGTGACCTTTTCGACGAGGTTCGGCAGCACGTCGCGGATCTTCTTCGCGCCCATGCGCGTGATGAAGGTCAGTCGACCGGGCTCGTTGTCGGGGTTGAGCCGCCCGGCGAGCGCGAGCGCGTCGTCGGGTGAGGTCTTCGGCCCGAGCTTGACGCCGATGGGGTTGCGGATCTTCGACAGCAGCTCGACGTGGGCGCCGTCGAGCTGGCGGGTCCGCTCACCGATCCAGAGGAAGTGGGCGGAGGTGTCGTAGGGCTGCTGGGTCCGCGAGTCGATCCGGGTCAATGCGTGCTCGTACTCCAGGATCAGCGCCTCGTGGGAGGAGTGGAAGTCGACCCGGTGGAACTCCTCGGGGTCCGCGCCGATGGCCTGCATGAACGTCAAGGCCCGGTCGATCTCGTTGGCCAGCTGCTCGTAGCGGCGGCCCACCGGTGAGGAGCGCACGAAGTCGGTGTTCCAGGTGTGGACCTGCCGCAGGTCGGCGTAGCCACCGGTGACGAACGCCCGCACGAGGTTCAGCGTCGACGCGGAGGCGTGGTAGGTCTCGACGAGGCGCCACGGGTCGGGCACCCGGGCCTCGGGGGTGAAGTCGAAGCCGTTGACCGCGTCGCCGCGGTAGGCCGGCAGCGTGACACCCTCACGGGTCTCGGTGTCCGACGAGCGCGGTTTGGCGTACTGCCCGGCCAGCCGGCCGACCTTGACCACCGGGACCGAGGCGGCATAGGTGAGGACGACCGCCATCTGCAGCAGCACTCGCAGCTTGTTGCGGACGTTGTCGGCCGTCGCGCCGGCGTGCGTCTCCGCGCAGTCACCGCCCTGGAGCAGGAAGGCCTCACCGCGCGCGACGGCGGCGAGCTTGGCCTTGAGGTCGTCGCACTCCCCCGCGAACACCAGGGGCGGGACGCTGCGCAGCTTGGTCACCGCGGCGTCGAGGTCCTCCGGGTCGGGCCAGCTCGGCTGCTGGGCGGCGCCGAGGGAGTGGAGGGTCTGCAGGTCTGGGACGGCGTTCACCGCTCCAGAGTACGTCGCTGGCTCCGCGGCGAATCCGGCGAGGTCGCCGGGGGTACAGGGCCGCAAAGGCATCCACACTTCCTCCATCCACCTCGTGGCAAATAAGGAATTTTCCTGACTTTCTGGATGACCTGCCGGATGATGCCATCATGCAAACGGGGGGAACGTCGGCTTCCGGCGGTGTGCGTGAGGGCATCGACCGGGGCCTTGCCGCATTGCGCCGCTTTCGAGAAGCAGCTGCGTCTGACTCACGACTGCACCCCTGGGGACATAGGGCACGGGTCTCAGTGTTGCTCTTCGCTTTGCTCTTCGCCACGCTGGTTCGTCCCTACTGGACGCCGGACGTCGTGTTCTTGGTCCTGCTGAGCATCGCAGTGGCGTTCGGCCAAGCGAGACCCTTCCTTTTTCGTCTGCTGCCGTTCCTAGGACTGCTCGCCCTCTACCAAGGATTTCGATCTGTCGCCGATGACCTCAACGAGAAGGTCAATTTCGCCGCGATGATCGAGGCGGACCGCTTGCTGTTCCGCGGCGCGCTTCCTACACACGTTCTCCAGGAGTGGTGGTGGAGCGGAAGCGTGAGATGGCATGACTTCTTCTTCTACGGGCTGTACACCATTCACTTCCTAACTCCCTTCCTCCTCGCCGTCATCATCTGGAAGTACCGCGACCACTTCTACTGGCGTTACCTCGGCGCTTTCGTCGCCCTGAACTTCGCGGCATTCGCAACATACTTGGTCTTCCCTGCTGCGCCCCCGTGGATGGCAAGCGAACTTGGCCACATCGAGCCGTTGACCCAGATCCAACGGGACATCTGGGGCGTCATGGGTCTGAGCTACTCACAGCTTTACCCTCGGATGTCGCCGAACCTAGTGGCTGCTGTTCCATCCCTGCACTCGGCTTATCCTCTGCTCATCGCACTCGTGGCATCGAGGCTGTTCGGGATCCGTCGCACCTTGTGGATATTCGCCTATCCGGCGGCAATGTGGATCGGCGTGGTCTACCTTGGCGAGCACTACGTGATCGATGTCTTTCTCGGCGCTGTGTACGCGGGGGCCGCCTTTCTATTGGTCACCATCCCATTCTTACGAATCCGACGCTCCGCGCCTCAACCAGCAGGGGTCATCACTCTGAACCGTGACACCGATAACCCGGTAGTCGCGGATATCCGCGAGACCGCGACCGAGAGAGCTGGTCGCGGTCGGATCAACGAGACAGTTAACGGGGTGCTCGGCCCGGGGACTTCGCTTTGCCCCAACAGGCGCAGCAAGGAACTCGGACTTTCTGATGCCGGACGAGAGTCCGCCACAGGCTAGGCCGGCGACGGCATCAGAAACGCCACCTTCACCTACCGTGATTACCGTCACGAAAACGATCGCCGCGGACCGGGTACACCTGCGCGGAAGCAACCCCTCGCGAGCGCGACAGCACGTTCGGGCTCGCCATGCCGAAAATGAGCAGGCTGGCCGCCGGCATATTGATCAAAGCGGTGTCGGCGACGACGTACATCGTGTCCAGGAGCAGACCCGGACCACCTCCACCAACGGTATCTCACCGCAGACACGTCACCGAATGACACGAGCGCGATGGCGACTCCAAAGTACGTCGTGGCTCTGCGACGCCTCGGGCGAGGTCGAGCGACTCGGAGCCTCAGACCAGCTTCATGAAGAGGATCTCGAAGGCATGCAGGCACACCACGAACACCAGGGTCGGGATCACCAGAGTGCGCAGCGACCGGCCGACCCGACGCATCCCTGAACCGGCCATGATCCGGTCTAGCCCCCAGCGACCGGCAAAGCAACGGGTGCTCCTCCAGATCGGGGAGGCGATGGGCGACGACTGTCCCGGCCTGTCCCGGTTGCTCCGGCAACTCTTTGCCTTCGTGCCCCCCGACCGGGGTCAGGCTTCACCGCCCGAAGTCGTCGACCTCGCTGAAGCCGGTCCGCTTGCCCCGGGCACCGCGGTTCCACAGCCAGGTCAGCACCCACAACGCCACACCGAGGCCGATGAGCCCTGCCGCGATCTCGTACTGCACCGTGGCCCGGCCGGTCCATGGGCCGACCAGGAAGGCACAGGTCACCGCCCCCAGCACCGGGACGGCCACCGGCGCCCGGAAGTGCTCGTGGTCGACGTGGTGGGTGCGCTTCAGCACCAGGCAGGCCACGTTCACGACGGTGAAGACCCCGAGCAGCAGCAGCGCTGTCGTGCCGCCGAGGGCCGCCACCGTGTCCTCCGCCATGAGCCTGGTCACCACGACGATCAGCCCGAGCGCGACGACGGTGACGAACACGATCGCCGCCCACGGCGTACGCCGGCGCGGAAGCACCGCGGCGAGCGAGCGCGGCAGCACGTCCTGGGTCGCCATGCCGTAGATGAGCCGGCTGGCCATCAGCATGTTGATCAGGGCGGTGTTGGCGACGGCGAACATCGAGATCAGCGGGTAGAGCGTGTCCATGGGCAGGCCCGGCGCACCGGCCCGGACCACCTCGAGCAGGGGTGTCTCGCTCGCAGCGAGCTCGCCCACCGGCACGAGCGCGACGGCGACGATCGAGACGAGGACGTAGACGAGGGCGGTGACGCCGAGCCCGGTGAGCATCACGCGCGGGAAGATCCGGACCGGGTCCTTGGTCTCCTCGGCCATGTTGACCGAGTCCTCGAACCCGACCATCGCGAAGAACGCCAGCGAGGTCGCCGCGGTGACGGCGACGAAGGTGCTGCGGGTCTCGGAGGTCTCGAACACCACGACCCGGCTGAAGTCGGCGCCACCCTGGCTCATGGCGTAGGCGCCGATGAGGATCACGATGACCAGGCCGGAGAGCTCCACGATCGTCAGGACCACGTTCACCTTGACGCTCTCGCTGACTCCGCGCAGGTTGACCACGGCGAGCACCGCCATGAACGCGAGCGCGATCAGCATGACGGCCGTCGTACCGGCTCCGACGCCGAGGAGGACCGCGAGGTTCTCGGCGAAGAACTTCGAGGCGGTCGACGCGCTGGTGATCCCCGAGCTCATCACCGCGAACGCGACGAGGAACGTCACGAAGTGGATGCCGAACGCCTTGTGCGTGTACAGCGCCGCGCCGGCCGCCTGGGGGTACTTCGTGACCAGCTCCAGGTAGGAGAAGGCGGTGATCGCGGCGACGGTGAAGGCCACCAGGAAGGGCGCCCACGCGGCACCCCCGACCTCCGCGGCCACGTCGCCGGTGAGCGCGTAGACGCCGGTTCCGAGGATGTCGCCGATGATGAACAGCAGGAGGAGCCTGGGCCCGAGCGCCCGCTTCAGGCCCGGTCGATCGACACGCGCCCTGCCGGCCACCTCCGCACCCATCGCGGGCCCCCTGTCGTGTGGAACGCTTCCCCCACCCTGCGGTCAGGTCCACACATCTGGCAACGCGCCGCACCGCACCGGCTCGGGGCGGCGCGTGACCTCGGGCACGTCCGCTCGTTGATGAGGTATCCGTTCGACCACCTCCTCAGAAGGGCTCGGCATGTCTCTCGGTCTTTCCCGTGCCACGAGGCGCACCCGCCTCGGCGCGCTCCTCGGCGGTGTCGGTCTCCTCGCCGCCACCGCTGTCGCCTCTCCTGCCGCCGCCGCAACCAGCGACCCCCTGCGCGACCAGCAGTGGGGTCTGGACCAGATCAACGCAGAGGAGGCGTGGGCGGCCACGACCGGCTCCGGCGCGGTCGTCGCGGTGGTGGACTCCGGTGTGGACCTGAGCCACCCCGACCTCCGCGGGCAGCTGGTGCAGGGCGCGACGTTCATCGACTGCGACCCCTCGTGCGGCAACGGCGACTGGAAGGGTCCGGACGGCGTCGGCAACGACTACGACGAACACGGCACGCACGTCGCCGGCATCGTCGCGGCAGCCACTGACAACGGCATCGGCATCGCGGGCACCGCGCCCGACGCGCGCATCATGCCGATCAAGGCCCTCGAGGAGGGCGCGGGCTCCTTCGAGGACATCGCCAACGGCATCCGCTGGGCGGTCGACCACGGCGCGGACGTGGTGAACCTCAGCCTCGGCGCGCTGCCCGGTGTCCAGGCCCTCACCATCACCGGGATCATGGCCGAGGTGACCGAGGCGATCGCCTACGCCAACGACAACGGCGTCCTCGTGGTCGCCGCCGCCGGCAACGAGAGCTTCCCCGTGTGCGACACCCCGTCGTTCGAGGACGGCGCCCTGTGCGTGACCTCCACCGACCGCAGCGAGCTGCCGAGCTGGTTCTCCAACGGCGCGATCAAGCCAGACATGTTCGCGGTCGCGGCGCCGGGTGGCGCGGGCCTCCTCTTCTGCGAGGACGACATCGTCTCCACCGTGCCTCTCGGCACCGGGTCGGACGTCTGCGGCGAGTCCGACTACGACTACTACGCCGGTACCTCGATGGCCACCCCGCACGTCGCGGGTGTCGGCGCGCTCCTCTTCGGCCAGGGCCGGACGCTCGACAACGTGAAGTCCGCGCTCATCGACACCGCCCGGACCCCCGGTCTCGGCACCGGCCTGTGGACCACCTCCTACGGTCACGGCATCGTCGACGCCGCGGCCGCCACCGCCTACGAGGGCGCCGCCTCCTCTACGAACACCAAGGGCAAGGGCAAGAAGACCACCCCGGCGAAGGGTGGCCCGAAGGCCTGACGCTCCGCTTTCCCCAAGGGTCCGGCACGCCGGGCCACGCGATCCCAGGAGGGGCCGTCCAACGAAAGGCGGTCCCTTCTGGCGTCTGCAGACGCAAACCTCACTCCGCCAGGAAGGACTCCACCTCGCTGACGAAGACCGGCCAGGCGGGCTCGTCGGCGAGCAGGATGTGGTTGCAGCTCTCGAGCGCGACGAACTGGCTGCCCGGGATGAGGGAGGCCATCAGACGCCCCTGGCTGAACGGCGGACGCCTGTCGTCGCGCGCGTGCAGCACCAGCGTGGGGGCCTGCACCTGCCGGGCCTCCTCGGTCACGTCGATGTACCCGGTGATGTCGAGGACCTGTGCCGCGTTCTCGGCCGACGTGGTGGTGCGCTGGAGCTCGTTGAACTGGTCCCAGAGCTCGCGCGACCCCTGGGGCATGAACTGCGACGTGAACACCTGTCGGAAGGCGGGATCGTCGCGTCCCCACCCCACCCGCGCGAGCTCCACCTGCAAGTGGTGCTCGCGCCGGTGGTCGTCGTTCATCGCCCGCACCAGCCGACCTTGGACGTACGTGCCGTAGAGGACCAGCTTGGTGACGCGCTCCGGGTGCCGGGCGGCGTAGGCGACGGCCACCGGACCGCCCTGTGAGATCCCCAGCAGCGGGAAGCGGTCCAGCCCCGCGGCGTCGACGACGGCCTCGAGGTCCTGGATCCAGCTGTCGAAGGTCGGTGGCTTGATGTCCCAGTCCGAGAGCCCGCAGCCCCGCTCGTCGTACCGGATCAGCCGGTGCCGTCGCGAGAGCTCGAGCATCCAGTGCCGCCACACCGGGCTGTGCCAGTCGTGGTCGACATGGGTGAGCCAGTTCGCCGCCTTGACCAGCGGCGGCCCGCTGCCCGAGCAGGCGTAGGCGAGCGTCACCCCGTCGCCGGTGCGACAGAACCGGATCTCCTGCTCGAGTCGCCCCTCGTCCGCCGGGGTGATCGTGCCCGCGTCGCGCAGTGCGCTCATCAGCTCCTCGCGCAGCGCGGTCGCCTCTGGTCCGGGTCCGACACCGAGGTCACGACGCAGCGCGCGGTCGAGGCTCTCGAACTGCCGCAGCGCACCATGCCGGTCTCCCGCGAGCAGCATCTCGCGCATCAGGGCGACGTTGGCCTCCTCGTCGGCGGGATCGACCTGGACGATCTCGCGCCAACGGCGGGCCTGGCGGCGCAGCTGGTGCCGCAGCACGCCGAGCCGGTCGCGGGGTCCCTCCGCCCATGCGTAGTAGATCTCGGCGGGCAGCGGCTCCCCGGGGTGCCTGTCCAGCACCTCCGCCGCCGCTCGGGCAGAGCCGTCGGCGAGGGCCTTCGCCGCCGCCAGCTCGAACTCGTCAGCGTCGACCGTCACGTCCGCGTCGGGAAGAAGCGTGACCATCTCCCCGCGCAGCACCACCGCGTCCGCGCGCCCGATCGCCTTGCGAGCGAAGTGCGCGGCCTTGTGCAGTCGGGGGGTCGCGTCACCGACGGCGAGGTCGGGCCAAAGAAGGTCGACCACCTGCTCCCGGTGCATCCTCCGACCGCGCCTGAGGGCCAGAAGCTTGACGAGGTTGGCGGCGTCGCGCCGGTTCCACGCCTCGTCGGGCACGCGCCGACCGTCGACCTCGACCCGGAACGGTCCGAGCAGGCTCATCGAAACGGTCACGGCTACTCCCTCACCTGACACGGTAGGACGGGCGCCTGGGCCCCGCACCCGACTTTCGAACCATCCGATCCTCCGGTCTGAACCGCTACGTCCGGCCGCCCGTTCACTCGGCCAGGAACGTCTCGACCTCGCTGAGGAAGACCGGCCAGGCCGGTTCGTCCGCGAGCAGGACATGGTTGCGGCTCTCCAGCGCGACGAATCTGCTGCCGGGGATGAGCGAGGCCATCAGCCGGCCCTGTCGCATGGGTGTGCTCTGGTCGTCCCGGGGGTGGAGCACCAGCGTGGGAACGCGCACCTGCGGCGCAAGTTCCATCACGTCAATGTCACCGGCCGTCTCGAGAACCCGTGATGCATTCTCGGCCGACGTGGTGAGGCGCTGCAGCTCGTTGAAGTCGTCCCAGAGCTCGCGCGACCCCTCAGGCATGAACTGTGAGGTGAACACCTGGCGGAACACCGGCTCATTGATCCCCCACCCGAGTCTGATCAGCTCCAGCTCGAGCTGTTGCTCCCGACGCGCCTCGTCGCTGGCTGCCCGCACGCGACGTCCCCGTGCGTAGGTGCCGTAGAGCACCAGCTTGGTGACCCGCTCGGGGTGACGCAGGGCGTAGGCGACGGCGACCGGACCGCCCTGCGAGATGCCCAGCAGGGGGAACCGGTCCAGGCCTGCGGCGTCGACCACGGTCTCGAGGTCCTGAACCCAGCTCTCGAAGGTGGGCGGCTTGATGTTCCAGTCCGAGAGGCCACAGCCCCGTTCGTCGTAACGGATCAGCCGGTGGCCCCGCGACAGCTCGACCAGCCAGTGCCGCCACACGGCGCTGTGCCAGTCGTGGTCCACGTGGGTCAGCCAGTTCGCCGCCTTCACCAGCGGAGGCCCGCTCCCGGAGCAGGCGTAGGCGAGCGTCACCCCGTCGTCGGTGCGACAGAACCGGATCTGCTGCTCCAGCCGCCCTTCGTCCGCCGGAGTGATCGTGCCCGCGTCGCGCAGTGCGCTCATCAGCGCCTTACGCAGCGCGGTCGCCTCTGGCCCTGGCCCGACGCCGAGCTCACGTCGCATTGCCCGGTCGAGGCTCTCGAACTCCCGCAAGGCTCCTCGACGGTCGCCGGCCTGAGCCAGCTCCCGCATGAGCTCGACAGCGGCCTCCTCGTCGGTGGGGTCCTGCAGGACCAGGTCCCGCCACCGACGGGCCTGCCGGAGGAGCTGGTTGCGAAAGGCAGCGAGGCGTTCACGGGGCTCGGCGGCCCAGTCGAGGTAGATCTCGGCCGGAAGCGGCTCCCCCGGGTGCTGGTCGAGCACCTCTTCCGCCGCCGCGGCCGAGCCCTCCGCGAGCGCGCTGGCGGCGACCCGCTCGAATTCTGCCGCGTCCACGAACACCGCTTCGTCGGGGAAAAGGCTCACCAACTCGCCGCGGAGAACCACCGCGTCGTTGCAGCCGATCGCCTTGCGCGCGAAATGGGCGGCCTTGTGCAGGCGCGGCGTCGCCTCCGTGACGGCGAGGTCCGGCCACAGCAGGTCCATCACCTGCTCCCGGTGCAGCTGCCTGCCCCGGCGCAGCGCGAGCAGCTTGACCAAGCTCGCCGCGTCACGGCGCTTCCAGGAGTCGTCAGTCACCGAGCGACCGTCGACGACGACGCGGAACGGTCCGAGCAGGCTGATCGCGACGCTCACCGTGCCTCCTTCTCCCCCTGCCACGGTAGGCCGGTCTCCTCCGGCTCGCACCCGACGCCGGAGCACTCCGCGGGGAAAGGCCTGCGTCGCCCGGTTCGTCCCGTGGCCCGCGAGGTCAGGGTCTGCGGTGCAGCACGAGAGGGAGTACGACGGCAGCGCCGGTCCGTCTGAGGAGGGCGGCGGCGACGGTCACGGGCCAGAGCGAGGACGTGGCGTCGACGACGAGTAGGACCGAACGTCCGGCCACTGCGTCCGGGTCGGGCACCGCGAGGCGGTCGCGCCACATGGCGGCCTCCTCGGCCGAGCCCATCTCCCGGACCGCCTCGGCTCCCGGGCCGGCAGCCGCGTCGATCGGTGCGCGCCCCAGACGTCCGACCGAGGCAAGGTGGTCGGCCACGTCGGCGGTGAGGGTCGCGAAGCCCGCCGCGGGGAGGTCCACCACGACCTCGGGGCGGGCCGGCCAGTCGTTGCGCCAGCCGGAGAGAAGCCGGACACAGGCCTCCTTCACCTCCTCGGGCGCAGGGGCGTCGCTGGTGAAGATCGCGGCGACCGTCTCTCGCCACTCGGGCGCGTCGGCGTACACCAGGGCGCGGCCGGGGGCGTGCGCCTCCTCGGCGGGAATCCGGCCACGTGACCCGAATGCTCCCCCGGGCCACATCTTGCGGGGCTCCACGACGTGGACCTGACCGCGCAGCAGGCGGGTCACGGTGGCGACGGTCTCGGGCGAGGGCGCACCGGCCAGCGCGGCGGGCAGCTCGCCCCGGCAGACCGAGCACCGCCCGCACGGCTCGGCGGTGGGGTCGTCGAGGGACTCCTGGAGCAGCTGCATGAGGCACCGCTCGCCGCGGGTGTAGGCGCGCATGATGTCGGCCTCGCGGCGGCGCACGCCGACGATGCCGTCGTAGTGGTCCGCGTCGTAGGTCCACGTGGTCCCCGTCGCGGTCCAGCCACCCTCTACCCGCTCCACGACCCCGTCGACGGCGAGCTGCTTGAGCATGAGCTCGACCCGCCCGCGGCGTACCCCGGACTCGGCCTCGACCGCGGCGACGCTGACCGGCTCCCCGGTCGGCACCACGGCGAGCACCCGCTCCACCTGCTCGGGCCGCGGGATGGTCGCGGTGGCGAAGTAGTCCCACACCCCGGAGTCGGCCTCCGACGGGAGCAGCACGGCGTGGGCGTGCTCGATCGCGCGTCCGGCGCGGCCCACCTGCTGGTAGTAGGAGACCGGGGAGGGTGGCGCGCCGACGTGCACCACGAAACCGAGGTCCGGCTTGTCGTAGCCCATGCCGAGCGCCGAGGTCGCCACGAGGGCCTTGAGCCGGTTGTCGCGCAGGGCGTCCTCGAGCTCGTGGCGCAGCCCCGCCTCGAGCTGGCCGGTGTAGGCGGCCACCGGGACGTCGTCGCCGTGGACCTCGCGGATCGCCGCGGTCAGCCGCTGCGCGTCGGCGACGGTCAGCGTGTAGACGATGCCCGAGCCGGAGAGCCGGGGCAGGTGGTCCACGACCCAGGCGTAGCGCTCCAGCGGGCTCAGCCGGTCCACCACGGACAGCTCGAGGCTGGCCCGCGCCAGCGCGCCGCGGAGCACCAGCGTCGACCCGCCGAGCTGGGCGGCCACGTCGTCGGTGACCCGGGCATTGGCCGTGGCCGTGGTTGCGAGGACCGGGGTGTCGGGGTTGAGCCGCTGGAGGACGTCGGAGACGCGGCGGTAGTCGGGGCGGAAGTCGTGGCCCCAGTCGGAGACAGCGTGGGCCTCGTCGATCACGAGCAGCCCGAGGCTGCCGGCCAGGGCGTCGAGGACCCGTCTGCCGAAGCCGGGATTGGCCAGCCGCTCCGGGGAGACGAGCAGCACGTCGACATTCCCGCCGCGCAGCGAGGACTCGATCGCCGACCACTCGTCGATGTTGGAGGAGTTCAGCGTCGCGGCTCGAAGTCCGGCCTTGCCCGCGGCGGCGACCTGGTCGCGCATGAGCGAGAGCAGGGGCGACACGACGAGGGTTGGCCCATGACCCTCGTTGCGACGGATCGCGGTCGCCGCCCAGTAGACCGCGGACTTGCCCCAGCCCGTGGCCTGCACGACCAAGACCCGGGCTCCCGCCTCGCTCAGCGCCGACACAGCCGTGGTCTGGTCGTCACGCAGACGCGCGTCGGGGCCGGCCATCGCGGCGATCACCCGGCCGGCGACCTCGGCCCTCGTCTGGGACAGCGTGCTGGTCGACGTACCTGGGACTGCTTGTGCCGGACTCATGCTCGCGACCCTACGCACCTTCTCCGACGATCCGTCCGGGGCCGGTGGCTTGGGCAGCACCAGGTCGGTTCGCGGCTGGGGGTTGACGGACACCTCGTCGAGCGGGAATGAAGGGCATCATGCGTGTCGCGACGTTCAACATCCTGCACGGCCGTTCCCCCGCGGACGACCGGGTGGACATTGCGCGGTACGCCGAGGCAGTCGGCTCGCTCGACGCCGACGTGCTGGCCCTGCAGGAGGTCGACCGGAACCTGCCGCGATCGGCGAACGCCGACCTGACCTCGGTGGCCGCCGAGGCCATGGGCGCCGTGGAGCACCGCTTCGTGGCCGCACTCACGGGCAGCCCGGAGGCCACCTGGGTCGCGGCCACCGGCGACGAGCAGCCTGGCTCGGCGGCCTACGGCATCGCGCTGCTCAGCAGGTACCCGGTCGAGTCATGGCAGGTCGTTCGGCTGGCCGGCGCACCGACGAGGGTGCCGACCCGGCGCCGCGGGAGCCGCAAGCCCGTGCTCGTTCGTGACGAGCCGCGAGTCGCGGTCGCCGCTCTGGTGAGGACCCCGGAGCGGAAGCTGACCGTGGTGAACACCCATCTGTCGTTCGTGAGCTGGTGGGGACGTCACCAGCTTCGTCGGCTGATGCGGTCTTTCGCTGGTACGGACCCGATGCTCCTGGTCGGCGACCTGAACATGTCGCTGCAGCGGGCTCGCGCCATCACTGCCATGACGCCGCTCGCCGAGGGAGACACCTTCCCGGTGGCGGAGCCGACGGAGCAGATCGACCACATCCTGGCCCGCGGCGACCTGGTCCGAGGCGCGGACGCCGCGGTGCACGAGCTCCCGCTGTCGGACCACCGCGCGATCGCCGTCGACGTGACCTGAGCGTCCCCTCTCGCGCGCCGTCTCGTCAGTGGCCGGACCAGGACTGCGGCTTCGTGAGGAAGGCCTGCGCGAACGCCTTGACCCGGTCCGGGAGGAAGACCGAGCCCACGGCCTGGACCCGGTTGAGGACCGTGCCGGACACGACGCGGTCCTTGCCGGCCATCATCGCCTCGTACGCCTCCCGAGCCACCCGGTCCGGTGCGTCCTTGGGCATCTGGCCGAGCCGTGTGTCGCGCATGTCGGCCCGGTCGAAGAACGGCGTGTCGGTGGGGCCGGGCATGAGCGAGGTGACGGTGACCCCGGTGCCGCGCAGCTCGTGGCGAAGCGCCTCGGCGAACAGGTGGACGAACGCTTTCGACGCCGCGTACGTCGCCTGGTTCGGCCCGGGTCCGAGACCGGCGATGGAGGCCGTGAACAACAGCCGGCCCTCCCCCCGGTCCACCATCGAGGGCAGCACCAGCTTGGACAGGTGCACCACCGACCGGACGTTGAGGTCGACGACCTGGAGGTCCGCCTCGAGCGGTGTGGTGAAGAACTGGCCCGACGAGCCGACACCGGCGTTGAACGCAGCCGCCGTGACGGGGCGTCCGGTGCCGACGATCGTTTCGTGAAGATCCTCGACGCCCCTCTCGGTCGCCAGGTCGGCCTGCGCCGCGACCACCCTGCTGCCGGACTCTCCGAGCCTGTCGGCCGCGTCCCGGATCTCCGGCTCGTCGGCCGCGATGACCAGGTCGTAGCCGCGCTCGGCGAACTGGCGGGCGAGCGCGAACCCGATGCCTGTCGAGGCACCGGTGACCACCGCGAGCGGACGCTGGGGCGCTACGTGGTTCATGACATTCCCTCCTCCACCGGAGGAGGTACCCGGCCGGCTCGGACGCAAGCGCCCCGGCCGGCACCCGGTCAGTCGCCGACGGTGATGCGCTCCACGACGTGGCCCTGCACGTCGCGGAAGGAGACCGCACTGACCGCGTCCGGCGAGGTGACCCACCACACCGCCCGACCGCTGACGGCAGCCGGCCCCGAGGTGCGGCCGGGGACGTCGCGGATCGTCTGGTGCCCCACGACGGTGACCCACACGCTCGCGGCGCCCGGGGGCATCCACCCGACCCACACGTCACGACGGCCTCCCGAGCCGAAGCCCATGGTGCGCGTGACGAGCTCGAGCGACGTGGGCGAGCCGATGCCGGCCCGGAGGATGTGGTGGTCGCCGTCGTGCTCGGCGAGCAGGGCACCGGTGCAGCGTTCCGCACCGGGCCATCGGACGCACGCGAAGGAGAGCGGCCCGACGTCGCTGTAGACGTTGTCGGCCGGGCCGAGGTTCAGCAGCCAGCCGGGGGTGGCACCGGCCGAGGGCAGGACGCCGTACTCCGTCAGACCACGCACACCGAGGCCCACGACCTCCCCGTCGACGCGGTCGTGGCCGACGCCTCCGGGCCAGATGAAGTAGGGGTCGCTGGCAGCGGGTACGACGACCATCCCGCCGGCCTGGTACGAGTCGGGAAGCTCGGCGAGCACGCGTTGGGCGGACTCGGGCAGCGGCGGCTCCTCGATCGGGACGCCCGGCCCGCCGTCGTTCCACGCGGCGGCCAGCATCGGCCCGGCGATCACGAGCAGGGTTGCGGCCACCGCCGCCGCGACGACGCCCCGGTCGCGGCGGGTGGGCTCGGGCGAGACCCGAACCAGAACGCTCAACGTTCACCTCCCCGCATGGGACCACTCCACGATCACATGCGGGGGTTCGGTGCGGAAGCCCCTCCGGACAGGTCCGGCCCCATCGGGGTCAGCCGAAGAAGACCTCGGCCTCGGCGTACAGCTCGGGCGTGACGAGCTTCAGCTCACCAGTGCCCTCGGCCAGCGAGACCCGGACGATGTCGGTGCCCTGGAGCGCCACCATCTTGCCGAAGTCCTTCTCGTTGACCGCGGCGATCGCCGAGAGACCGAACCGGGTCGCCAGCCACCGGTCGAACGCGGTCGGGGTGCCACCGCGCTGGACGTGGCCGAGCACGACGGCGCGCGACTCGTGGCCGGTGCGCTTCTCGATCTCCTTGGCGAGGCGGTCGCCGATACCGCCGAGGCGGACGTGCCCGAAGGCGTCCTTCTCCTCGGTCTGGAGGGTCATGTCGCCACCCTCCTTCGGAACCGCTCCCTCGGAGACCACGATGATCGGCGCGAAGCCGTCGGAGAACCGCGACTCGACGTACTTCGCGACCTTGTCGATGTCGAAGGGCAGCTCGGGGATGAGGACCGCCGCGCCACCTCCGGCCATGCCGGAGTGCAGGGCGATCCACCCCGCGTGGCGTCCCATCACCTCGACGACGAGCACCCGCTGGTGGGACTCGGCGGTGGTGTGGAGCCGGTCGATCGCCTCGACGGCGATGTTGACGGCGGTGTCGAAGCCGAAGGTGAAGTCGGTCCCGGAGAGGTCGTTGTCGATGGTCTTCGGGACACCCACCACGTTCACCCCGAGCTCGGCGAGCTTGGTGGCGACCCCGAGCGTGTCCTCGCCGCCGATGGCGATCAGGGCGTCCACACCGGTGGCGGCGAGGTTCTCCTTGATCTTCTCGACGCCGTGCTCGATCTTGAACGGGTTGGTCCGCGAGGACTTCAAGATGGTGCCGCCACGGGGAAGGATCCCCCGCACCTCGTCCCGCCCCAACGGCACGGTGTCACCCTCGAGCGGTCCGCGCCAGCCTCCGCGGAAGCCGACGAACTCGTAGCCGTAGTCCTGGACGCCGCGGCGGACGACCGCCCTGATCACAGCGTTCAGGCCGGGGCAGTCCCCGCCTCCGGTCAGCACTCCGACGCGCATGGGAATCGCTCCTTCGAGTTGGTGAACCCGAGCCTAGCGATCCGCTTTGGAACGTTCCAGGTTCAGGTCGGTAGGGTCCCGCCATGACCTTCTCGATCGTCGCCCGCTCCGCCGACGGGCAGTCCTGGGGTGTCGCGGTCGCCTCGAAGTTCCTCGCCGTCGGGTCCGTCGTCCCCGCCGCGGTCGCCGAGGTCGGCGCCCTCGCCACCCAGGCAGAGGCCAACGTCGCCTACAAGGGCCAAGCCCTCTCCCACATGGACGAGGGCGCCACGGCGTCCGTGGCCTTGCAGCGCCTGCTCGAGGAGGACCCCGGCCGCGAGCACCGCCAGGTCGGGATCGTCGACGTCGACGGCGGAGCCGCCACGCACACCGGCCACGAGTGCTTCGACTGGGCCGGCGGGACCACCGACGACGGCGTCGCGATCCAGGGAAACATCCTGACCGGCTCGGAGGTCGTCGAGGCGATGAAGCAGGCATGGGACGCGAGCGCCGGCCAGACCGACCTCGCCCGCCGCCTCCTCGCCGTCCTGGCCGCCGGGGACGAGGCAGGAGGTGACCGGCGCGGCCGTCAGTCGGCGGCGCTGCTGGTGGTGCGCGAGGGCGCCGGGTACGGCGGGGGCGACGATGTCGCGGTCGACCTGCGCGTCGACGACCACGCCGACCCGGTCACCGAGCTGGGTCGCCTGCTCGACCTCAACGAGCTCTACCTCACCGCCTCCACCGACGAGGAGAAGGTCCCCGTCGACGACGAGCTCCGGGCCGAGCTCGACGATCGCGCTCGCCGGCTCGGGCATCAGGACTTCCACGCCTGGGTGGGCAGCGAGAACTACGAGATGCGGGTCAGCGGCGCCGACGACGAGAAGCCATGGATCGACCAGCGGGTGCTTGCGATCCTGCGTGAGCAGAGCGAGGGCACCGCCTCCAGCTGAACCCGGCGCTCTGCGACGTGTTCGAAGGTCCAGCCACCGGAGAAGACCATCTCCGGCAGTCCGTGTGGCCCGGCCGGGGACTGGGTGGCCACACACGAAGGACACCTCCGGCGACGAGCTCCGGCCGGTCCGCTCGGAGCTCAGACTGAAACGAGCACACGGCTTCTGCGGCTCCGGTGCGATGCAGGCCCCGTCAGCCACGACGCAGGCCGGTCCGAGCTGGTGGTTCGACCTCGATGACAGTCCCGGCGCCGAGCCCTAGCCTCGACTCATCCACCGGGCCCCGGACCGTGCGGCCGTACTCCTCGGAGGTGCTCGATGAAGCCTAAGCCCCCCAGATCTCTCGTCGCCCGTTCGCTCTCGCTTGTCCTGGTCGCAGCGACCGCGGTCGTGGGCCTTCTGGTCGGCGGTTCTGCCGCCGTCGCCAAGTCGCCGCACGTGGTCGACCCTGCTTCGGTGCAGCCGGCCCTGAACCCGGACTTCGCTCCTTGGTCCTGCTTCCGCACCGGGCAGGGCATCATCTGTCAGGGGTCCTACGAGGACTCGTGGGAGAACGAGCTCTTCGGGCAGTGCGACGGCCGCGACGTCTATGTCAGCGGCTCAGCTAGCGAACACATGACGAGGTGGCACACCAGCGACGGGCTGGCCACGAAGACGATCGTGCACCTGAACTACCCCGCCGACACATTCTCGTTCTCGGCGACGGGCGACGATCCGGGGCTTGTGATCCGCGGACACTGGAACCGGCACTACACCTACCCCGACCCGGGCGACCCCACCACGCGGGTGCTGACCGAGGTCGGCGCCATCTACCTGGCCACCAGCCCCGGACAAGGGATCGTCGTGCACGACGCCGGCAAGGTGACCTTCGAACCCGGTGGGGACTACGAGGAGGTCGCCATCATGCGTGGTGTGCACGACTTCTACTCCGACATCGCGACGGCGGAGGACCGGTTGATCTGCGGGAACCTGTCCTGACCCTCGACGACGGGGGCGTTTCAGCGACAGTGTGAGCAACTCACGCTTCGCGGACTTCTCAATGCAAAGATGCACCTAGCCGTATGTCCGCGAGACCAGGAGCCGTGAGTTCATGAGTGTGCTGGCCATCGACGCAGGTACGACGGGCGTGACCGCTGTCGTGGTGACGCCCGACGGCACGATCGCCGCGAAGGGGTACCAGGAGTTCTCCCAGCACTTCCCCCGACCCGGCTGGGTCGAGCACGCCCCTGAAGAGATCTGGCAGGCCACCCTCGAGGCGACCGGGGCCGCGGTCAAGGCCTACCAGGAGACGGGCGGACCCGAGCTCCAGGCGATCGGCATCACCAACCAGCGCGAGACCGTGCTGCTGTGGGACAGGGAGACCCTCGGCTCCCCCCGCCGCGCGATCGTGTGGCAGGACCGGCGTACCGCCGACATCTGCAACCGGATGCGCGAGGAGGGCCACGAGCCGCGCATCAGCGAGCTGACCGGCTTGCGGCTCGACCCGTACTTCTCCGGCACGAAGCTGCGCTGGCTCGCCGAGAACGAGCCCAACACCTGGGCGCTGGTCGAAGACGGTCGCTACGCCATCGGCACGGTCGACTCCTACCTGATCGCCCGGATGACCCGCGGCACCTGGCACGTCACCGACGTCTCCAACGCCTCCCGCACGCTGTTGTTCGATCTCGAGCGCGGCGACTGGTCCGACGAGCTGTGCGAGGTGTTCGGCGTGCCCCGCGATGCGCTGCCCGAGGTCGTGCCGTCGTGGGGTCCGATCGCGAACTCCGACCCACGGGCCTTCGCGGGCCTGGAGCTGCCCATCGCGGGCATCGCCGGCGACCAGCAGTCGGCGCTGTTCGGGCAGACCTGCTTCGACGTCGGCGACAGCAAGTGCACCTACGGCACGGGCTCGTTCATCCTCACCAACACCGGCTCGACCGTGGTTCGCTCCGACGCGGGCCTCCTCTCCACGGCCGCTTGGCGCTCCCCCGAGGGCGAGACGACCTACGCGCTCGAAGGCGCGATCTTCGTGACCGGCGCCGCGGTGCAGTGGCTGCGCGACGGGCTCCAGATCCTCGGCAACGCGGCCGAGTCCGAGGCGATCGCCCGGACGGTCCGCGACTCCGAGGGCGTGGTTTTCGTGCCCGCCCTGACCGGGCTCGGGGCCCCCGACTGGGACCCGCACGCCCGCGGGCTGATCATCGGGATCACCAGGGGTACGACGCGCGCCCACATCGTGCGGGCCACGCTGGAGGCAATCGCCTTCGAGGTGCGCGACGTGATCGAGACCCTCCCGGAGCGGACCTCGCTCCACGCCCTGATGGTCGACGGCGGGGCGTCGGCGAACGACCTGCTCTGCCAGATCCAGGCCGACCAGCTCGGCGTCCCCGTCGAGCGGCCGAAGATCGTCGAGACCACCGCGCTGGGCGCAGCGTTCCTCGCCGGGCTCGGCACCGGCGTCTGGAGCTCGACCGAGGAGCTGCGCGAGACCTGGCACCTCGACCGGAAGTTCGACCCACGGGGCGAGCGAGCCGACACCGACGCCGCCCACCGGCGCTGGCGCGACGCCGTCGAGCGCTCCAAGGGCTGGGCGTGAGCACCGCCCTGGCCGACGCGCCGGAGCGAACGCCGCAACGGCAGCCGCGCCGGCGGCGGTTCCTGATCGGGGTCGTGACTGCCCTCGTTCTGGTCCTGGCCTTCCTCGCCTGGAGCTGGCGCACCAGCCCGGACACGTTCGGGGGCTACGGCAACAAGATCGGCGCCCCACTGGACGTAGGACGCCCCCTCCACGCGGGCATCACCTGGGAGAGCCTCGACATCGAGCCGCACACGGTGACCTTGCACAACGCGAGTGCGCGGATCGTCAGGAACACCGCCGACGCCGAGGTCAGCTTCTCCCTCTGCCGCGCCGAGAAGGAGCCCATCGGCACCGCGAGCGGCCGCCTGGAGCGATGGTGCAGCGAGGTCCTGCCAATCGACGACATCGAGATGACCCTCAACGCCGAGCCGCGCGACAGCGTCCTCATGACGATCCGACCGACCAAGCCCGGCGTGGTGCGCGTTCGCGGTGCGGACCTCACCTACACCGACGGATGGCAGCGCGGCGCCGAGCACATCGGGTCGCTGGTGGTCGTCCGCGCCCGCTGATCAGTCCGTTCTGCGAGGTGTCAGGCTCCTAGCTGCGACAGGATCGTGGCCCCGAGGTCAGCAACCAGCCGACGGTCGGATCGCTGACGAGGGCGCCGGCGACGGTCGGGGAGGAGGAACCCGGACACGCACCGCGACGATCCCATACCGACCTGCGGACGACCTGGAGTCGGGACCTACGCCCCTGTCACACGCGCCTCCTGGGGTCCAAGTCTGGAACCGTCGTCGCAGTTCGTGCGGTGCGTTGCGATTGGCCGCGCGGCCTCGGTGCACGGAAACGGGGTGAGCCAGATGAAGGTCCCGACGACGTCCTCACGTGCCCATCCGGAGCGGGTGACCCCGTTCGACATGAGCAACCTCCGCGTCGAGGAGCACGGCATGCCGATGCACGTGACAGCGGTCGTGCTCCTGGACGGCGCTCCGCTGATGGACTCCGGCGGCGAGCTCCTCCTCGCCGACATCCGGAGACATGTGGAGTGCCGGACCTCCGACACCGCGAGGCTGCGGCAGGTCCTCGTGTGGCCCCGGCGCGGGCGGCCGACCTGGGTGCACGACCCCGCGTTCGACATCGATAGCCACGTCGTGACCCGCCGCGTGCCGGAGCCGGGCGACGAGCAGAGTCTCCTCGACCTGTGCTGCGAGCTCGACCGGCCACCCCTCGACCGGAGCAGACCGCTGTGGCAGCTCTGGCTGCTCACCGGGCTCGCAGATGGCCGGGTGGCTCTGCTCGTCCGGCTCCATCACGTGATCGCCGACGGCATCGCCGCGTTGGAGCTCCTGTCCTCGGTGCTCGACGTAGCGCCGGACGTCGAAGCGGCCATGACAACGGGGCCACCCGTCACCACGTCGGCATCCAACACTCCCACCCCGGCCCGGCTGCGGCACGCGACGGCCCGGCCCCGTCGGCTCGTTGCGGCGGCGGCACCGCTGGCCCTGCGCGCACGGCAGGTGTGGGCGTTTGCCCGGCTCGGACGGGCCCCCAGGGTCTCCTGGCTCCGGCCGGTCGGAGGGACCCGGACGCTGGCGTTGATCAGAGCCGATCTGGTTGCTGCGAAGAAGGCTGCGCATGCTCACGGCGGCAAGCTGAACGACGTGGTGCTCGCTGCCGTCGGCGGAGGCGCGCACCGCCTGCTGCGCAGCCGGGGAGAGCTGGTCCCGGGCCTGGCGATCCACGTGGCCGTCGCCGCGTCGGTACGGCGTCCCGGTGAGTCGGGCGGCAACCGCGTGGGCATCCGCCTGGTCCCCGTCCCGGTCGACGAGCCCGACGCCGGCGCGCGACTCGAGGCCGTCGCGACGTATACGGCGGCGGCGCGGTCGCTGCCGCCGTACCACCCCAACAACCGGCTCCTTCAGCGCTGGATGGTGCGCATCATGTCTCGGCAGCGGACGATCAACCTGGTGCTCAGCAACATGCCCGGGCCCACGGTCCCGCTGTACTTCGCGGGCGCCCGAGTTCAGGAGATGTTCCAGCTGAGCGCCCTCCAGGGGAACGTCGGGATCGGCGTGGGCGTGCTGTCGTACGCCGGCGCGCTCAACGTCGACATCGTGGCCGATCCGGAGATCGTTCCCGACATCGGGATCTTCGTGGACGGCGTGTGCGAGGCGTTCGTCGGTCTCGGCGTCATGCGAGACCGGGGGGCCGCCCAGGCGCAGCGTGGAGGTGGGCGGGCCTGACTCGATGAAGGGGTCGCTGATCAGCGCAGCGCTTCGAGCGCCTTCTGCGCCTTCTCGACCGCGGCCCTGGCCTCCTCGGCCTCCTCCTCGCGCTCGTCGCGGACGTCTTCGGCGTCGGTGAGCTCGTCCTCGTTGTCGACGATGCGCTGCTCGAGCTCGGCGACCTTGCGGCGAAGCTCCTCGAGCTCGCCCTGGAGCTGGAGCCCCTTCGCCTCCCGCTTCTCGACCTTGCGCGCGGCCTTGGCGAGGCGGCGTTCCGCCGCGGCCAGCTCGCCCTCGGCCTCGGCGAGCTCTGCCTCCGCGTCGGCGATTGCCCGGGAGTTGTCCTCCACCACGGTCAGCTCGGGCTTCTGGGGCTCAGGGGTTTCCTTCTTCTTCCCGGCTAGAGGTGCGGGCGCGCGTCGTACTGCCGTCTCCCCCAGCGCCGCGGGAACCGCGACGGATGAGACGACATCGGCCGCTTCGATGCCGGCCACCGCGAGCGGCTTGACCAGCAGCCCGGTCCGCACGGCCTTCGCCGCCTCCTCGTCGACCATCGCGGCGTGGAGGGTGTCCTCCACCTGCGTGGCGACCGGATCACCGACCTTCTGCCCCAGCTCGGCGGCCAGGGCGCGTGCGTCCCGGGTCACCGCAGCCGTGAGCTGACGACGCTGCCTGCCGAGCTGGCGCAGCTCTTCCCCCGCCATCGACGCCTGTGCCTCCCGGAGCGCCGCTCCGAGCTCGAGCACCTGCTCCACCTGGTCGGGCTCGTGCCGCACCAGCATGTTGACCACCCAGGCGGCCGTGGTGGGCTTGCCGAGCTTCTTGATCTCCACGGCCAGCGACTTGTCCCCGCCGTCCTTGGCCTCGGCGGCGAGAGAGGTACGACGGGAGACGAACTCCTCTGGGCGCAGCGAGTACAGCTCGTCTGCCGCCGCCATCAGGTCCACGGGCCTGAGCATACGGACGACTGCGCTCCACTGGGATCGGCACGGCTCCTCGGCATCGTCGGCACGACCCCCTAGGGTCGGGGGCCATGTCCGGGCTCGAGGAGGAGACAGATCCGTGTACGTCGACGTGCCGTTCGACCTCGACGACTTCGCAGCTGCCGAACAGGCGATGCTCCTCGCGGGTCAGGAGAGCGTCACCCCGCAGATGGCCAAGCAGTCGATCGACGACCTGGTCGCAGACGCCCTGCGCTACCGCGCCAGCAATGCCTATGCCGAACTGCTGCGCTTCATCGGTGGGTTCCGCCGCTACTCCCCCTTCAACGCCCTGCTGATCCATGCCCAGATGGAGGGTGCGGCGTACGTCGCTCCGGCGAGCCACTGGGCGTCGAGGTACGCCCGCCGCGTGCGTCCTGGGGAGAGGCCCATCGTCGTGCTGCAACCCTTCGGGCCGGTGTTGTTCGTCTTCGACGTCTCGCAGACCGAGGCGGAGCCGGACGCCCCTCCGCTGCCCGAGGCCGTCGTGAACCCGTTCGCCATGTCGCCGCTGGAGCGGGTCCAGCCCGCCCTGGGCTGGGCGCTGGAGAACGCCAAGGCCGACGGGGTCCGCGTGCAGATGGTCTCGGCGGGCTCACAGTCTGCGGGGTGCATCAGCCTCGCACTTCCCGGGTCGACCCAGCGAGTGGTGGTGAAGCAGCGGCCCGAGGAGCACCGGCACGTCCCGGTCAGGTTCGAGACCCGGATCAACAGGGCCTTCGACGACACCGAGCGCTATGCCACCCTCGCGCACGAGCTCGCCCACCTCTACTGCGGCCACCTCGGCAGCGAGAAGGACGACCGCTGGCCCGACCGCGCGATGGTCCAGCAGGAGGTCGCGGAGTTCGAGGCCGAGTCGGCCGCGTTCATCGCCTGCCGGCGCCTCGACGACAACGCGACGATGCCGCCCCACCTTGCGCGGTACCTCGACGACCACCCGGAGGTCCCCGAAGGGATCAGCCTCGAGCGTGTGGCCGCCGCTGCGGGTGCGATCGCCGAGATGTCCCTCGGCTGGGTCAAGCCCCGCAAGCGCAAGGAGTAACCCCGCGGACCGGCTGCAGTGCCGGGCTCAGTTCAGGGCGCGGGCTCGGAAGGCGAAGACCAGGCCGTCGAAGTCCCTGCCGCTGTCAGGCGACCAGCCACCGCACGTGAACGGGCTGCCTTGCCGGCACTTCCCGGTCCTCGTGCTCGCGTTCGTGAGCGACAGGGTGACCCGGGCGATGTGACGCCGGTTGAACGGCACCACCAACCGGCCGTCACCCTGCTTGTCCAGCCGCGCGCGCACCAGACGCACCCCGCCGTCCTTGCGATGCACGATCGCGGTCGCCTGGGAGCCGCGGAACCGCGGAGGCAGGTCGAGGTTGACGCGCAGGCGCCACTTGCCCCGAATGCCCTTCCCCGGTCGCAGGACGACGTGCTTGCTGCTGAGGTGGTAGAGCTTCTGGGACCTCCAGCCGGTGGCGGGTCGCTTACGGCTGAGGCTGATGCGAGAAGCCGGAGGAGCCACGAAGCGCGTGTAGCTTCCTCCCTCGTCGTACCAGCGGCCGGCGATCCGGTTCACGGCGCCGAAGTCGGCGAACGTCCTGCCGAAGTCGCCGCCGCGTGCTGCGATGGCCCGGCGCTGCGCCGGGAACGTCCCGGCGCCGTTGCCCAGCCGCTGCCAGACGTCGCGCACCACGGTCGGGTCGGGTGCGTCCGCCTTGCCGAACTTCTCGGTGAGGAAACGCCACCAGATCCAGGAGCCGTAGAGCCAGTTGTACTGTTCGGCCGGTCCGTAGTCCATCGGGAAGTGCGGAGCGCGCAGCGGGCTGAGCTCCAGGAACTGGAGGTTGTCGTTGATGTGGTCGTAGACCTCGTCCTCGATCCACGCCGCGGTCCCCTCCATGACCCAGGAGTCGGCCCGCATCGTGTAGCCGAACTGGATCGCGTGGAAGAACTCGTGGGCGGCCGTGACCCGGAGGGCTTTGGCGCTGCCGCCGTACATGCGCTCGGCGAAGTCGTTGTCGATGACGCAGAAGAGCGCCTGTTCCCCCGGCTCGTCCCTCGTGCAGTAGCCGTACATGCCGTAGCCGCTGAGCTCGGCGAGGTAGATGTCGGTCCGTCCGTCGGGTCCCGGGTTGGCCGAGCCGGCGTCACTCCTGGGTGCCCGGTAGCCGAGCTGCACCACGATGCGCTGCCAGACCTCCTCGAAGACTTGCTGGTTCGTCCGGACCCACGCCGGCACCCCGTGCTCGTCCTGCCCGCCGAGCGGAGGGGCGTTGACGTTGCTCGGGTCGGTGACCCAGTGCAGGCACACCCTGCGTTCAACGCCGTCGAGGACCGCACAGGTGTTGCTCGTGGGAGCACCGCGGTACTTCACCCCGGGCCAGGGGTCGTCCTTGCCGTCGGTGGGGCGGGCCAGGATGCTGCGGGCGACCTTCTGGTCCGCGGGGTCGAGGTCGTCGTAGCCGAGCACGAGGTCGCGCAGCACGAGCGTGGCGTGGTCGGAGTGCGGCTCGCCCGTCGTACGCCGGCCGTGGGGGTCATCCTGGGCCTCACCCTTCGTCCGAGGACTGAAGAGGGCCTGCGCCGCCTCGAGGGCGGCGTCCGCACGCTCACTCCGGTTCTCCGCGCCACGACCCCGGTCCTGACCGGGGTCGGCGGAGGCGGTCAGCGGCGTGGCCGCCAGCAACATGGCCAGCACGGCCGTCCAGATCCCGGCTTGGATGCGCATGGTCCCCCTCCGGGTCCGGTTGTCAAGGTAAAGCGTATGGGGCATTTCCGGCACACGCGCAGGAAACGGCAGGACCCGCCTCAGTCCTCGTCGAGACCCTTCTCGATGGCGTAGCGCGCGAGCTGGACCCGGTTGTGCATCTGGAGCTTGCGGAGGGTGTTCTGGACGTGGTTCTGGACCGTCCGGTGTGAGAGCACGAGCCGCTCGGCGATCTGCCTGTAGGACAGCCCCTTGGCGACGAGGCGGAGCACCTCGGTCTCCCGGTCGGTCAGCCGGGGAGTGTCATCGGCGGCCGCGGCGGGGGTGTCGGAGAGGCGGCGGTACTCCCCCAGCACCAGCCCGGCAAGACCCGGTGTGAACACGGTGTCGCCCCGGGCGACCCGGGACACCGCGTCGACAAGCTCGCTGCGGGAGGCGGACTTCACGAGGTACCCGGTGGCACCGGCCTTCACCGCCGCGAGCACGTCGTCCTGCTCGCCGGAGGCGGAGAGGATCAGCACCCTCACCGTCGGGTCGGCCTCCACGAGGGCCGCGGTGACCTCGACGCCGTTGGGGGCGGGGATCTGGAGGTCGAGGACGACGACGTCGGGCCGGGCCGCCGGCGCCCGGTTGAGTGCTGCTCTGCCGTCGGCGGCGGTCGCCACCACCTCGAACCCGGCGTCGCCGAGGTCACGGGCGACGGCGTCGCGCCACATCGGATGGTCGTCGACGACCATCACCCGGATCGCGCTGCTCTCCACGTCGCCTCCCACGGTTGCTGTGCCGCAGGCTACCGAGGCCTCTCCGCGCGTAGGTAGCGCCCACGCCGGTGCACGAGGGGCTCCCGCTCCTCGCCGACCTCGACATGCTCCACCGTCGTGTCGAGGAGCAGCGACCAGCCCACCTCGCGCTGCTGGCTGGTGATCCGGACCCCGACCCAGCCGCTGGCGCCGTCGAGCCGCGGGCCCCACTCGGTGTCGACCCAGGTGCCCATCCGGAACGGCCCGCCCGGGGCGGGGGCCAGTCCCGCGAACGCCTCAGCGAGGTCGCGGTGCGGCCACTCCAGGAGCTGTACGACGGCCGTCCCGTTGTCCTCGACGGCGTCCGCGAAATCCGAGTCCGGGTCGACCAGGGCCAGCACATGTGCCGGGTCGCCGTTGGCGATCATCAGCGACGAGACCGTCAGCCCGGCTCGGCCATGCCCTTCCCCCGTCGTCCAGAGGGTGACCGTCCCGCCCAGCCGGCCGCGCAGTCGACGTACCGGGTCACGCTCGGACTCGGGCTCGGCGAACGGGTGCTCGGAGTGGATCGTCACGAGGTCTCCTCCGCACGGCGCTTGATGCCCGCGGCCTCC
>DATHVS010000043.1:0-25014 GCA_035461195.1 Nocardioidaceae bacterium | reverse complement strand
GTCCTGCCCTTCCCGGTCGGCCATGTAACCACCGTAGCCTCGTCCTGCGCGCCGCGGCCCTCTTCACCCACGCGGACGCCAGGTCAGCCCGACCGCTTCACCTAGCGGCGAGTGACTGTGTCCGTAGAACGTCCGGATCTGCCGCTGATGGTGAAGCGCGGTCCTGCCGAAAGTCGTGCGTTTGAATCACCCGCATGATGTCGCTGAGTGGCAGTCGAAAGGGGATGGCTAGGCTCCGATCGTGAGTGATGCCGACTCCCAGCCCGCCTCCTCGGTGACCACCGAGGCCGAGTCCCTGCTGTCAGTTCTCGAACGCAACCCGGCGGACGTTCGCGTGGAAGACGTCAGGTGTCGACCAGGAGGGGTTGCGCGCCAGCACGTCCACGAGTGCGATGACCCTGGGTGGACTCGTCAAGCATGTGGCGCTGGTCGAGGCGGACTGGCTAGCTGTCAAGCTCGCCGGCCAGGAGTACCGGCCCCCCGTGGGACGCAGTGGCTTTCGACGCCGATCCTGACTGGGAATGGCGCACCGGGGCGTTGGACACTCCAGAGGATGTCTACGCACTCTGGCCAGACGCGGTCGAGCGGTCGCGCGAGGTCGTCGCCGAGGTGATCAACGAGCGCGGGCTCGACGGACCAGCGTCCTTCACCTGGCCGGACGGGCGCACACCGACAGTCCACGCGATGCTCTTGGACATGATCGAGGAGTACGCACGCCATACGGGTCACGCGGACATCTTGCGCGAGGCAGTGGATGGTCGCGTGGGTGAAGGCACACCGAAGGGCTTCACCTTCTAGAACGCCCGCAACTAGCCCGCAGACAGCGTGCGCTGCGGCCGTCGGGAACGTCCGCCGAAGCGAGCCCGTGAGTAATCTCGGACGTGTGTCCAGTAAGTCGGAGCGACCGGCGGCGCGCTTGGTGGTCGCGGACTACCACGAGGCGCAGCTGGGTTACCTCGTTAACCGTGTCGGGCACGCCATCGATCGCTACCGTGGCGGCGAACTAGACGCGTTCGAAGTTGACCGGGCTCTATTCCGGTATTCGCGCGCGGCGAAGGAGCTGTGGAAGTTCTGCAACCATCTCTCGGTGCAGGTTGCGGCGGCCATGATCCGGGAAGAACCACCGAGCGACTGCTGGGAACGCGGAGCGCCAAGAGAGCGGTAACGAGAAGCGCCAGTATCCGAACATGCCCTCATCTGTGCCGCGTCGAGGTAACAGGGAGCCTTGTCGGTGAGCATCTTCTTCTCTCCGTAAATGCGCCGGCTCCGCCGGCGCGCGGTCCTGGCAAGAACGGGTGCTGGAGTTCAGCCGCTGCTCCGGGTTCCGAGCCCCGTCCCCCTGAGCCGTGATCGTTCGGTCAGCGCCCGGAGCGTCAAGAGCGGCTTCGCCGTCACACGTGATTGGGCTGCGCTCACTCCTGCCCCTCCGATTGCTGACCAGGTGCGGTAGTTATCAGGGGGACGGGGCAGCTGTGGCGAGGGTCAGCCCTTCACCAGGTCGCCGTACCGCTGGCGCGCCGCCTCGCCGCTGGTCCCGAGGAGGTTTCCGATCGCGGCCCAGCTGACGTGGTGATGTCGAGCATCGACGACCGCCTCCAGCAGCGCCCGGTCTGCCTCGGCACGGCGCCTCGCCACCAGGCGCAAGGCCATCAAGCTGGAGGCCTTGCCCTCATCCTCCGGCTCGGGCTCGTAGGCCTCGAAGGCGTCGGCGAGCTCGTCGGCGTGCGCCAGGATCTCTTCAAGTGAACGCGGCACGCTCCTCACCTCCCCAGGACCTTCGGTCGTGCTGCCATGGCGTGGACGACCACCAGACCGGGCTCGTCGCGGCTCTCCACCACGCCGACCTCGATGAGCCGACCGGCCCGATCGGCTCCGATCACCATCGTCATGTCCTCAGCCATCAGAAATGTCCGCACCGGGTTCCGGAGCGCATGCAGCATGTCGTCGTCCTCGACTCCGTGTCGCCTGGCCGAGTCCACGACCAGCGGCTCCGGATCTTCCGTTCCAAGCTATCTCCCCATCGTGTCGCCGACAAGTTACCTTGGACGACAACCGGTCTGGTGGCGCTCGGAGACCATCGCGACGAGGTGGCGGAAGCTCCGGTCAGAGTGATAGATCTGAAAACCGAAGCCTGCGGATCTGTACACATCCTGTACACAGCAGACCGAGAGGCCGTGGAAGACGACACCAAGCAAGAACAGGCGTTTCCGCAGGTCAGGAGCGGTCTTCCGATTCTCACCCCAGCGCGACTCCCCCGCTGAGGCGCGTTCCTAAACCGTGCGTCGCAGGTTCGCATTCTGCCGGGGGCACCCAGCAAAACCGCAGGGCAGACGGCCTTTTCGCGGTCCGGCCCCTCCTCGTCGAGCAGCGAGCAGAGCCTGTCGCCCGTGTTGCGCCGGGGAGTTCGACCTGCCACCCGCCGAGTAGGCCAGGTACCTATCGGGGCGGCCCTACCGGCCGGTGTCAGGCCTCAGCCGGTCGTAGCAGTGGGGGCCCTGGTCCTGCATCGGCTTCGGCACGTTCTCTCCGAGGTGGCAGGGGTTCCACGAGTCGTGGACGTGCCGGCGGGCAAGGAACTGGTCGCGGTACCGGCGCTCCCACGGGTCGCCCACGTACTCCTGCGCCTGGCGGGCGAGACGGTCGGCCCCTGCCGGAGAGCCCTGCGTCGGGGTCTCGGCCGAAACCGCTGCGCCGCTGGAGGAGAGGACGGCGGATCCCACCGCGAGGGCGATGGCTGTCATGGTGCGCGAGGTGGTGATGAAGGTGGGCATTTGTCTTCTCCGCTTCTTCCTGGCGACCGACCGTCGACCGCTTGCGAAAAGCCTCCGGGCAGGGCGTGTGCCCGGCCGTGGGACGCCGGGACTGATCCTGGGTCCGTCGTTCCACGCTCCGTCACACGCTCTGGGAGGAGACTGGAGTCGGCTCGTGATCGGTGACCGGAGGAGGCCCTGTGCGTGTGCGACTCATCGGACCCCCGCACGTCTTCGACGCCGACGGGCCCCGGCCGGTGCGCGGCCACCAGGTCTGGGCGGTCCTGGTCAGGGTGATGCTCGCAGACCGCCCGCTGACTCGCAGCGAGCTGGCGGCCGAGTTGTTCCCCGAGACCGCGGATCCGCTCGGCTCGCTGCGCTGGTGCTTGGCCGCCGCCCGTCGGGCCCTCGGCGCGCCGAACGCGCTCACCGGCGACCCCGTCTCCGTCGACCTTCCCGACCAGGTCACTGTGGATCTGCTGGATCTGCTGGACGGGCGGTACGACGAGTTGGAGGTCGGCGGCCTGCTCGAGGGCGTCGAGCCCCGGTGCAGTGCCGAGTTCAACCTCTGGCTGACGGTCCAGCGGCAACGGGTGGCGGCCCGGATCGACGGGCTCCTGCGCCGCGAGGTCATCGCCGCCTCCGCGATGGGGCATACGGACCGGGCGTTGGCGCTGGCCGAACTCGCCGCCCGGCGTCAGATGCTCGACGAGGGCGCGCAGATCCTGCTGGTTGCGAGCCTGCGCGCGGCGGGGCGGTACGCCGCGGCGGCGGCAGTCGTCGACGATGTGGAGGAGCGTTTCCGGGCCGAGCTCGGCACCGTCCCGTCCCCCGCGCTGCGCGGCGCAGCCCGGGCCCACGTGGCGGCCGCGCCACCCGGCGTACCCTCGCGCAGCCGGGCCCTCTCGCTCCTCGAGGCGGGTCAGGCAGCCCTCGCCGCGGCGGCCGTGGACTCCGGTGTGGAAACCCTGCGCCAGGCCGCCCGTGTCGCCGAGGAGTCGAGCGACGACCAGGTGCTCGGCCGGTGTCTGCGTGAGCTCGGCACCGCACTCGTGCACGCGGTCCGCAGCCACGACGACGAGGGCGCGCTGTTGCTGCAGAGGGCGGCGGAGGTGGCCGCCGCCGTCGGTGACGCGTCGACCACGGCCGCTGCGCACCGAGAGCTCGGATACGTCGACGCGCTGGCCGGCCGCCGCCCGGGGGCCGAGGAGCACCTGGTCCAGGCCGAGGCGCTCGTCGCCGGGGACACCGAGCAGCTCGCCTCCATCCGTTCGGTTCGGGCGTTCAACCTGACCGACTGGGGCCGCCTCGACGACGCCCTCGAGGAGTGGGGGACCGCACTCGACCTGTCACGCAGTGCAGCGAAGCCGCGCAGGCTCGCGTGGACCCTCGGCCTCGGTGGCTGGGCGCAAGTCCGTGCCGGCTACCACCGCTCGGCCGCGACGTGGCTGCGCGAGTGCCTCGACGTGGTCATCTCCTCGGGCTGGATCTCGTTTCGTCCCTGGCCGGTGGCGGTGCTGGCGGAGGCGGAGCTGGCGGGCGGGCGTCCCGACCGAATGCTCGATCTCCACCACGAGTTCGCGCTGAGCTGCCAGCTCGCCGACCCCTCCTTGGAGAGCGCCACGGCACGGGCTCTCGCACTGCAAAGTGCCGCAGGCGGAGACACCGGGGGCGCGCTCACCTGGGTCGACGAGGCGCGCCGACGGGTCGGGCGGGGGACCGATGTGTGCGTGGGCATGCAGGCCGCGATCCTGGCCACCGATATCGAGCTGAGCAACAGCCGAGGGTCGGATGACAGAGCTGCGGCCAGCGCCCGGATGCTCCTGGAGCTGGCCGCGCGCACCCACATGGACGGGTACCTCGACCAGGCGATGGCGGCGATGCGACCCGCGCGCTGAAAGTCGTCACAATGGGCCGGACCTGCCGCCTCCAGCAGCGCTCGGTCGGCCTCGGCGCGGCGGGCCACCGCCAGGCGCAGGGTCAAGAAGCCGGCCGGCCCGGTCTGCTCCGATCACCATCGTCATTGCCTTCGCGGAAACGGTCGCGCGTTTCGGGGGCCGCGATCTGGGCACTGGGCGAAGAGAGCCGTGTGTCTCGACGTCTGAAGGGAAGGTCTGGCCGTGGGAGCAGGAATCTCTCTTGTCGTCCTGGGCGCGATCCTGACATTCGCCGTTCGCACCGATGCGACGGTGATCGATCTTCAGATCGTCGGCCTGATCTTCATGCTCGCCGGAGCCGCGATCATCGCGCACTACCGGCGGGAGCGGCGTCAGAAGCAGATCTTCACCCACATCGAGCAGTCGGCCGGAGGCCAGCCGGTGCACGAGACGGTCACCCACGAGACCGTCTACGAGGGAGACGAGCCTCCTCCACCGCCCGTGCACCAGGCCCCCGCGCCCCCTACGCACCACCCCGCGCACCGGCCGTTGCACGGGTACGACCACCGCTGACGCGAGAACCCTCCCGTCCTGGTCTCGCGTGGAGACCGGAGTCCGCGGCGAGCAGAGTGTCGGGGGTCGCCCGTAGTGTCTGCTCATGGTGATCGAGCAGGTCGAGGACCTGGACGCGGCAGACACGCTCTACGCGTTCGTTGACCTGCGGGCCACCCGTGAGCGCGCCGAACGCGACATCTTCGTCCTGGCCGCGCACTTCGCCGACCTGCACCACCCCGAAGCCACCGCTGGTGGGGACCGGGAGGTGCTGCCTGGTGCCGACCGCGGGGTCCAGTTCGGCGGCAGGGGAACCCCGCTTGTCCTGGAGCTCGCGATCGCCGAGGCGGCCGCCGAGCTGCACACCACCACCTTTGCCGCCCGTCGGCTCGTCGGCGACGCACTGGCGACCCGTCACCGTCTCCCCCGCATCTGACCCGCGTCGTCGCCTGCGAGGTGCCGGTGCGGGTGGCCCGCAAGATCGCCCAGGCCACCCGCGACCTCATCCCCGCCCAGGCAGCCGACGTCGACGACAGCTTGGCGGAGTACGCCGACGGCCGCCTGCCCTACGGCCGGTTCCTCGACGTGCTCGAGGCCGCGGTCGTCGCGGCCAATCCCAAGGCCGCCGCCGAGCGCGAACGGCTCAAGGCCGGCGAAAGGTTCGCCAAGGTCGGCCAGTCCAACGACCACGGCAACAAGACCCTCTACGTGCGCACCGACGCCGCTGCCATGACCCGCATCGACGCCACCATCGCCTACTTCGCCGACGCGCTGAAGACCCTCGGTGACCCCGACCCCGAGGACCAGCGCCGCACCAAGGCCATCTTGCTCATGGCCAACCCGCATCAGGCCCTGACCCTGATCCAAGCCCTGCACACCCACCACGCCAGGAAGACCCACGGCGACGGCGACACCCCGGACGAGCGCCTCGCGCGGGTCATGACCTCCGCCTGACATGGCTCGGCACACCGCTGTCGCGAGGAGTCAGTGGCGCGGGCCGGATCAGACGTGGTGGTCGGTCAGGAGCTCCCGAGCTTCGAGGACGAGCTGCTCGGGCAGCTCCGCCGGGACCAGCCCGAAGCTCTCGTCGTACTCCGCGAGCACGGCCTCCTCGACCGCCCTCAGCGACAGGCCCGGGGCCTCCTCGGACAGGGAGCCGACGGAGGCGTCGTCGAAGGGGAGGCCGAGTGCGGCGTACACCTCACGCAGCAGCGGCCGGAGCACGGCCGCCCCGTCGAAGACGAGGACCACGCTGAACAGCCAGGCGCCTCGCACCATCCGCTGGGCGGTGCCGACGAGCTTGACCGCCCCACGGGCGTTGACGCTGTGCGACCCGGGACAGTACTCCCCCGGCACCTCTCCCACCCGCGCGTCGACGCCGAACCGGGTCAGCACCCCCGTCCACAGGTCGCCGAAGTCGTCGAAACGTCCTTCGAGGCCCGAGGGCCACTCCGGGTCGGGGCTGACGTGGTCGACCACGAGAGTCTGCGACGTGTAGGCGACAGCGCGGCCTCCCGGAGCGCGCACGCACGCGGCGAAACCCGCCCGGCGTACGGCGGCCACGGCCTCGGCAAAACCGGGGAGCCGCACGTCGCGACGTCCGAACGCCACTGCCGGCGAGCTCGGCCGGTACACCCTGAGCATCGGCCCCGCCTCGCCGCGCGCGACGCGCCGCATCATCGCCTGCGCGAGCGCCATCTCGAGGGCCTGGTCGCCCTCCGCGGGCTCGGGTGACAGGGGTCCACGCAACAGGTCCACGGCTGGAGCCTACGGGCAGCGACCGATGCGTCAGGGCACTCGCTCGATCAGTGCCATGGCGTCGTGCGGGGCGTAGCCCTTGGCGTCGTTGTCGAAGTAGACGTACACGTCCTGGCCGGCGTCGGCCCAACCGCGCACCTTCTCGGCCCACCGGTCGAGGGCCTCGGGCGTGTATCCGCTGGTGTAGAGCTCGATGTCGCCGTGGAGCCGGACGTACATGTGGTCGCTGGTGGTCTCCTCGACCAGGGGCCACCGGCCTGCGGTGTCGGCGACGACGAACGCGATGTCGTGGGCCCGCAACAGCTCCGCCGCCTCCGGTGTGACGAAGCTCTGGTGGCGCACCTCGAGGGCGTGGCGCACGGGCCGGTCGTCCTCCGCCACGGTCAGGGCACGGTCGTCGGGGACCTTCGCGTCGTGGTGCTCGGCCAGCGACGCCAGTTGCCTCGTCGTCCGCGGCAGCTGGTCGAAGAAGGCGGTCAGACGCTCCGGGTCGAAGCCGAGGTTGGGCGGGAGCTGCCACAGGACCGGGCCGAGCTTCGGCCCGAGCGCGAGGAGGCCGGAGGCGAAGAAGTTCGCCAGGGGCGCCTCCACCCCGGCGAGCTTCTTCATGTGCGTGATGAACCGACCGCCCTTGACCGCGAACACGAAGTCGTCGGGGGTCTGCTCCCGCCAGGCGGCGTAGCTGCTCGGTCGTTGGAGGGAGTAGAACGACCCGTTGATCTCGATCGAGGAGAACCGCTCCGCGGCGTACGCGAGCTCGAGCCGCTGCACGAGCCCCTTGGGGTAGAAGTCGCCGCGCCAGCCTGCGTAGTTCCACCCGGAGATGCCGACCCTGATCTGTCCCACGGCGGCCATGTACCCAGCCTCGCGAGTCTCTCCCCTCAGGCCCGCGCCCGGGCGAGGAGGTCACGGTGCTCCTCCAGAAGTCTCTGCGCCTCCTTCAGGGCGGTCCCGGCTTCGGCCATGAGCGCGGCGTTGTCCTCGTCGAGGGCGCTCACAGCGAGCTCGAGGCCATCTTGCTGCCGCTCCAGGCTCGCGAGGAGGACGTCGTGGGCCTCCTCGAGCTCAGGCCCCTCGACCTCGATGGCCCGCGTCTCCTCCAGGAGCGTGGCGAACTCCGGGATGATCTCCGCGAGCGCCTCACGCACCGTGAGCGGACCCGAGTAGCCCTCGGCCTGCACCTCGGCGAAGCGGTCCTCGAGCACGTCGGAGCGCTTCTTCAGCGGCTCCAGTGCCTCGTCGTACGCCGTGACGGACCTGACGGTGGCGGCCTTGTCCCCCTTGCCCGAGGCGTCCGCGGCCGAGCAGCCTGCGACCAGCCCCAGGGCCAGCGCCGCGAGCAACGCCAGGATGTGTCGTGTCCCCCCTGCCGCGGTCTTCAGGGCTTCGTGCGGGTACGACGGCGGACGGCTGCCGCGAGGAGCATCGCGGGGCCGACGATCACCGCGCCGGCGGCCATGTCCTTGCCCTTGCGGGGCGGCCGGTTGGAGCGGAGGTCGACCGGCTCGAGCGGCGGGACGCTGAGTCCTGCGCCGGTGAACCGGTAGACGTCGAACCCGCGCACGAGGTCGTTGCCATAGCCGTAGAAGGAGCCGTCGGCGGCGATCCGGTTGGTCTTGAACGACCAGGTGTCGGAGTCCTCGAGGACGTAGTTGCCGACCTCGCGCATCCCCACGCCGTCGCCGAGCCCGACCGACAACGGCGAGCCTTCGAAGTCGGCGAGACCGGAGAGGTCGAGGACCCGGACGCCCTGGGCGTACCAGGCGATCGTGAGCATCGCCTGCTCGGGGTAGACCCGCAGCACGTGGGAGGTGCAGGTCGCGCCGTCCTGGACGGTCGCCGCGGGGATGAACCAGGTGCCGATCTTCTCCGGGCTCTTCTCGAGCTCGCCGGTGATGTCGTAGAGGTGGAGACCGCCGCCCGGGCACTCGGCGCTGGCCGCGGCCCCCGCCCGCTCGTCGGTGATGATCAGCACCTCGCGCTCGCTGCCGTCCTCGCGGGTCAGCGTGACCGGGTCGGACTGGTGGGAGACGTTGATGGCCGGGTCGAGGATCTGCGACACCTGGACCGGGTTCTCCGGGTCGGTCGTGTCGAGGACGAGGGTCTGGGAGAGGGCGGCGGCGTAGGCGCGGGTGCCGTCCTCGTTGAAGGTGATGTCGTGCGACTCCGAGCCGAGGGAGAGCGGCACGAACGGGATCGGGTAGTCCTGGACCTTCCGCGGCTGCTCGGGCTGGGAGACGTCGTAGATCGTGATCGCCGGCGCGGTGCTCGTGATGAGGTCGGAGTTGGAGTTGTAGAGGTACTTCCCGCTCGGGTGGATCGTCATGTTGTGGGACCCGCGCGGCACGCTGAGGAAGCTCACCGTCTGCGGCGAGGTGGGCGTGGTGAGGTCAACGATGACCGTCCCTGCTGCGCCGGAGCCGAGCTCGAGGTCGCGACCACACTTCGACGCTGCACCGGCCGCCCCGAAGGTTCCGTCGGCGGTGTAGCTGGCGAGGATGCGACGTCCGTGCTTCCACACCTGTATGTCGCCCTGGCTGATCGCGCAGTCGTAGACGGCTGCGACGGACGGCGACTCGGGGTCGGTGATGTCGATGATCTGCATCCCGCCGCGCAGCGTCCCAGCAAGGGCATACTCCCGCTTGCCGACCTTGAGGAACTCCACGTCGGAGCCGTTCTGCGCCTGCCCGGTGCCGTCGTACTGCAGGTTCGCGACGAAGGACATCTCCTCGCCCTCGCCGGACTCCGCGACGGTCAGTCCGCGTGTGTTCGTGGGGAGGTCGCCTGCCCGGTCACCGTGGGCGGACGCCGGGGCGGCAGGCAGCACGGTCAGCACCAGGGCTGCCGCGCCGACCGTCCCGCCGAGAATGGACCGTCGGATCATGTTGTCGCCTTCGCACGAGGGGATGCCTTGATGCGTTCAACGACGCGCGGGGGAATCGGTTACTTCAGGCGAGCGAGATGCCGTTGATGCTGTAGATCCCGTACTTCCCGCTGTCCAGCTTCACGAGCACCATCGTGACCGTCCCCATCTCGACCAGGCCAGCGAGCTCGTCCTGGTTCAGCTCGACCGCACCGTCCTTGTCGAAGTCACCGACTGCCTTCGCCTCGAGCTGGCCGACGATGCCCAGGTCGAGGGGCTTCCCGGCGAGGGAGTACGTGCCGTTCGACACGGTGAGCGCCCCTGTGACCGAGGTCGGGGTGGGTGTCGGGCTGGGTGTCGGGCTCGTCGAGGCGGTCGGCTTGGGCTTGGTCGTCTTGGTCGTCTTGCTCGTCGTGGTCTTGGTCGTCGTGGTCTTGGTCGTCGTGGTGGTCGTGGTCCCGGGTTTCTTCTTCGAGCTCTTGGACGTGGTGCCGTCCGACGTACGCACCGTGGTCGTCTTGTCCCGTTCGCGCCGCTTCTTGCGGCGCTTCGTCGTCTCGTCGTCCGAGGGCGGCGAGGGGAGCACGAAGCTGCCGGTGCGGTAGCCGACCTCGAACGCCTGCACCAGCGCGACGTAGTAGTCGTCCTGGTTGTACCGGTAGATCGCGGCGGCCTGGGCGGCCTGGTCGAGAAGGCTGCCCGAGCCCGAGCAGAGGTACGACGCTGCCGCTGCCGCGGCGTCGTCGAGGTCGTGGGGCGACTTGCGCCCGTCACCGTCGCCGTCGCGGGCCGCGAACGCCCAAGTCGAGGGGATGAACTGCATCGGGCCCACCGCCCGGTCCCACACCTTGTCCTTGTCGAGACGGCCGTCGTCGGTGTCGCGGATCGCGGCGACCGGCCCCCTGCCGTTAAGCTGGATGCCGATGATCCTGGGCCGGCTCACGCCGTCGTTGCCCAGGCGGGCGCCGCCGTACCTGCCGTGGTCGGACTCCACCCGGCCGATCGCCGCGAGAAGGGTCCAGGGCAGACCGCACCCGGGGTCGGACCCAGCCATCTGCGTGGCAGCGCGACGGTAGGCCCGCTTCGCCGCCGCCGGGACGTTGTGGTCGCTGAGCGCGCTCACCGTCCACACCCGCGTCCCCTTCGGCGACGACACCGCGACCCCCTCACCACGCGATGCGCCGAGCTCGTCGAGGAAGGTGCCGGGGTCGACGTGGTCGAGCATGGCAGCACGGGCACCCGAGCGGCTGGCCATCGTGTAGACCACGCCCTCGGTCGGTCCGAGCCGGCCCTCCCCAGCGGGGTCCTGCCCCGCCGTCACGGTGGGCGCGGACGCGGTGGCGGCGAACGGGACGAGCACGACGGTCAGGCCCGCAGCAACCGACGACCTGATCCGCCGTCCGCGTCGGCGCGTGTGCCCTGTGCCCATGACCTGCCCCCAAGGAGTTCCTGCCGTCCTTCCACCGTAGGAACCCGGAGCCGACACCGCAGCCGGTTCGTCCGAAAGGGGTCGTTCGGACTAGATGTTCTCCACCACATCGAAGCCGATCCCCGCCTTGACGAGGCGGTCGACGAGGTTCCCACCCATCGCGACGGCGGTGGTGACGCTGCCTGCAGAGGGCGGGTTGTCGTCGAAGGCCAGGCAGAGCGCGGACTCGGCGAGCATCTTCGCCGTCTCGCCGTAGCCCGGGTCCCCGCCGGATACCTCGGTCACGACCCGCCGTCCGCCGCCCTCCCCGACGAAGCGCATGGCGAACCAGGACTTCTCCCGCCGCTCCTCACTGGGCCCCTGCCCCTGGGGGACACGGTTGATGAGGAAGCGGCGCAACGGAGGGACCTGGGCCGCCGCCACCAGGGCGCCGACACCGGCGACGCCTGCCGCCACGACGGGCAGCCGCTTCACCGCGGCATAGTGGGCGTACTCGAAGTCGGGGCCGTAACGCTCGAGCGCAGCGGCCGACCGCTTGACGACGAGCGGGTCGATCGTCGGCAGCGGCACCAGCCACCAGCCGGTGTCCCGGTCGCGGTGCGGCGGCCGCGCGGACGCTCGGACCCGCCGCCCCTCCGGGCGGGGCTCGACCCTGCGCCGCTCGTTCACCGCCTGCCTCAGCTGCCGGCCCCGCGAGAAGGCGGTCATGGCCGAGGCGAACGTGCCACCCGAGAGACGCCCCCCGGCGCGGAACATGCCGCGGACCCGCAGCGGGACACCTTCGGGCAGCTGCTGGACGGTGAACCACGCGCCGAGGTCGTGCGGGATCGAGTCGAGGCCGCAGGCGTGGACGATCCGGGCGCCGGTCTCCACGGCGCGGGCGTGGTGGGCGACGTACATCCGGTCGACGAACTCCGGCTCACCGGTCAGGTCCACGTAGTCGGTCCCGGCCTCCGCGCACGCAGCGACCAGCGGCTCCCCGTGCTCGATGTAGGGACCGACGGTCGTGATCACGACACGGGCCGACTCGGCGACGGCCTGCAAGGACTCCCGCTCGGTGACGTCGGCGTGGAGCAGGGGGAGCTCGGCAAGGGCGGGGTCGACAGCGGCCAGCCGGTCCCGGACCGCCTCGAGCCGGCTCCGGTTGCGCCCGGCGAGAGCCCAGCGGCAGTCGTGGGGCGCGTTGCGGGCGAGGTACTCCGCGGTGAGTGCTCCGGTGAAGCCGGTGGCCCCGAAGAGGACGATGTCGTGGGTGCGCTCGCTCATGGGGCCCCACTCTGTCCGGTGGAACCGCTTCGGCACAACGTGCGTCCCACCACACATGAGACGTCGTACGGCGAGAAACCTCGGAATCGGCGCGACCGCCACCGTCGCGGCCACGGCCCTGGTCAGCGGCGTCGCCGGCCCGCCCGGGATCCCGGTCGACCCGGCCCCGGCCGCCGCGAGCGAGCTCGCGAGGTTCAGCGACTGCGAGGAGCTGCGCCAGTGGTACGTCGAGGCGGCCCTGCCCCACGTCACGGCGTGGGGCCTGGCCGGGGGACCGATCATCCCGCTGCCCGTCACAGCGCAGAGTCGCGACCTCATGGCCGCTGCTCCCGCCCGTGCCGAGGGAGCTGCCGACCAGGCGGTCGCGAACGGTGAGACCGGCACGAACGTGCAGGAGGCGGGGGTCGACGAGCCCGACCTGGCCAAGACCGACGGGTCGCTCGTCGCACACGTCCATCGCCGCCAGGTCGTGCTCACCGACACCGGCGGCGAGGTGCCGCGCAGACTCGCCACCGTGCGTCTGCCCCGAGGCCTCGACGCGGCCGAGCTGCTGCTCGTCGGCGAACGGCTGGTGGTGCTCGGGACGACCTGGCAGGTGTGGCGCGGCCCAGCCGTCTCCGACGCGATGGAGCGGCGGGTGTCCCTCCCCCACGGCGGCGGCCCGGCCATGACGCGCGTCCTGGTGGTCGACGTCGGTGTTCCCTCCTCTCCGGTCGTCGAGGACGACACGACGTTCGACGGCAACCTGGTCTCGGCCCGTCAGTACGGCGACGTCGTCCGCCTCGTGGTCTCCACGAGCACCCCGAGGATCGACTTCGTCCAGCCCAGGCGTGGACGGACGCCCCGAGAGGCCAGGGCCGAGAACCGCCGACTGGTCCGCGAGAGCAGGATCCAGGACTGGCTGCCGACGGTCGAGAGCGGCGGTGCGTCCTCTCCGCTGGTCGAGTGCCGGGACGTCTCACACCCCGACGAGAGCTCGGGCTTCGGGACGGTGACCGTCGTGGGCTTCACCCCGGACGACCCCGGCGCCCGGCGTACCACCGCGGTCACGACCAGCAGTGACATCGTCTACTCCTCGGCCGACCGGCTCTACCTCGCCACCTCCTCCTTCGGGTGGTGGGACGACGGTCGCAAGGAGCCACCGGCCACCGCCGTCCACGCCTTCGCCCTGGACGGACCCGAGACCGCCTACGTCGCGAGCGGCGAGGTGCCCGGGCAGGTGCGCGACCGGTGGTCGATGAGCGAGCACGACGGCCACCTGCGCGTCGCGACCGCCCTCGGACGGAACCCCTGGAACCCGACGGAGAACGCCGTCGTTGTCCTCGTGGAGCAGGGCGAGGCCCTCAACGAGGTCGGCCGGGTCGGCCGGATGGGCATCCGCGAACGCATCCAGTCGGTGCGCTGGTTCGACGAGGTCGCGGTGGTGGTCACCTTCCGCCAGGTCGACCCCCTCTACACCCTCGACCTGTCCGACCCCGGTCGGCCGCGGGTCGTCGGCGAGCTCAAGATCCCCGGGTTCTCGTCCTACCTCCACCCCGTCGGAGGGGAGCTGCTGCTCGGTCTCGGGCAGGACGCGACCCCCAGGGGCCGCACGCTCGGCGCACAGGCGTCGGTGTTCGACGTGGCAGACCTCGCCGACCCCCGTCGGGTCGACACCCTGGCGTTCGGCCGGCGCACCGAGTTCGCCGCCGCCGGGGACCCCCGCGCGTTCGCCTACCTGCCCGAGCGGCGCACCGTCCTGGCCGCCCTCGGAGACTGGGACGGCGGGAACCGGGTGGTGGTCCTGGCCGTCGGCGAGGACGGCTCACTGACCCGCCGCGGCAGCCACGACGTTCCCGGCTGGGACGCCGCCGCCGTGCGTACCCTCCCGCTCGTCGACGGACGGATCGCTCTCGTCGTGGGCAGGACCGTGAGGCTGCTTCGGTCGTAGGCTCGGAGCATGTGCCGCAACATCCGGACCCTGCACAACTTCGAGCCCCCCGCCACGGCGGAGGAGGTGCAGGCCGCGGCTTTGCAGTACGTCCGCAAGGTCAGCGGCAGCACCCGACCGTCCCGCGCCAACCAGGCCGCGTTCGACCAGGCGGTGCGCGAGGTCGCCGAGGCGACCCAGCGGCTGCTCGACGATCTGACCACCTCAGCGCCGCCGAGGGACCGCGAGGTCGAGGCGGCCAAGGCCCGCGAGCGCGCCGCTGCGCGCTACGCCTGAGCCGGCGATGACCGACGCCGACCGGCTGCGGGCCGCCTTCGACCGGGTACGCCGAAGCGACTTCCTGCCTCGGGAGCAGCTCGGGTTCGCCGGGGAGGACGCGGCCCTGCCCATCGGCCACGGCCAGACCAACAGCCAGCCGAGCACCGTCCGGGCCATGCTCGACCTGCTCGAGGTCCAGCCCGGTCACCGTGTCCTCGACGTCGGCTGCGGGTCGGGGTGGACCACCGCGTTGCTCGGCGACCTCGTCGGCCCGGAGGGGGAGGTCGTGGGCGTCGAGATCGTGCCCGAGCTCGTGGCGTGGGGGCGAGAGAACCTCACCGCCTACGCCATGCCTTGGGCCCGGATCGAGCAGGCCCGCCAGGGCGTCCTCGGCGATCCGGAGGGCGCGCCGTACGACCGCGTCCTGGTCTCGGCCGAGGCGAGCCGGCTGCCCGACGAGCTCGTCGACCAGCTCGTCGAGGACGGCGTGCTGGTGGTGCCGGTGAAGGGCCGGATGACCGTCGTGCGCCGCCGGGCCGGTGGGGAGGAGGTCCACCACGCCGGGTGGTACACCTTCGTCCCGCTGATCGAGCCCTGAGGCCCGGCCGGAACGTTCAGACCAGGGAGTGAGTGACGGGCACCCTGCCCCGCTCGCTCGTGGCGTGGGTCGCGATGCCGGTGAAGCCCCCGGCGAGGAGGATCAACCCCGCAGCGGAGGCGATGCGGGCGTCGGTGCCGCTGCCGAGGAACAGGAGGACGACCTGGACCGCGAGGAAGCCCATCAGCAGGCCCGGGACCCAGGCGGGGACCTGCCGGGTCCGGAAGAGGCCGATGGCGATGAGGAGGACCCCGAGCATGAAGCCGTAGACCCAGACGCTGAGGCTGATGGCCAGCCCCGGGTCCTCGAGGGAGCTGGTCACCATGGTGATCTCGGCCCTGGTGACGAGCGGCTCCGTTTCCATCGTCTGGATGGCGAGCGCCCGGAACATCAGCATCAGTGCGGAGAGACCGCCGACCCCCACGCAGCCGACGACGAAGACGGCGACCCCGGTCATCCCCACGCCGCGCCCGCGGCGCTCCTGGAACAGCGACATCACCGCGGGCATGCCGAGGACGAGGGCCGCGGCCCCGCCGAAGAACAGCACGCTCATCGCCAGCCACCGGCCGGGGTACTCCGCGGCGACGATCATCTGGTCTGCCGGCGAGGACTCGCTGCCTCCGGGGTTGAGCATCTGCCCGAGGATCAGGGCCATCACCCCGGTCACCAGGGCAGCGGCGGACACGGGGAGCCACTCGGTGCGCATGGCCCCTAGGTTAGATGCGGTCACTGACCCTTGGTCCGATGTTGGGGGAATGTGGCCGAACGACCGAGATGTCCTGTCTGGTCCAGCGTGGCGTGGGCCCTCGTACGCTGGACCTCGTGCACCCCGCGATCGACCTCCTCGCCGGCCGCCGCTTCACGGTCCTGACCGGCGCCGGGGTGAGCACGGACTCGGGCATCCCGGACTACCGCGGCCCCGGCGCGACCTCACGGACGCCGATGACCTACCAGGAGTTCGTCTCCGGTCCGGCCGCGCAGCAGAAGTACTGGGCCCGCTCCTTCCTGGGCTGGACCCGGATGCGGCACGCCGAGCCGAACCCGTCGCACCATGCTCTCGCCCGCCTCGGCTCCTCCGGGAGGGTCCCGCTCCTGGTGACCCAGAACGTCGACGGCCTGCACGAGCGCGCGGGCAGCAGGCAGCTGTGCGCCCTCCACGGCCGGATCGCCGACGTGGTCTGCCTGTCCTGTGAACGCCGCTCGAGCAGGGCGGCCCTCCAGGAGCGCTTGAGCGTGCTCAACCCCGGCTACGCCGAGCGGCGCGGGGCTGCCGCGAGCAGGCCCGACGGCGACGTCGAGCTCGAGCGCACCGACGACTTCGAGGTGCCCCCCTGCGATGTCTGCGGCGGGGTGCTCAAGCCCGACGTGGTCTTCTTCGGCGAGAACGTCCCCAAGGAGCGGGTGCAGCGGTGCATGGACGCCGTCGAGTCCGCCGACGCGCTGCTCGTGGCCGGCTCCTCGCTCACCGTGCTCTCGGGCTTCCGGTTCGTGCGCCAGGCCCACAAGCTCAGCATCCCTGTCGTCATCGTCAACCGCGGCGCGACCCGGGGGGACGACCTCGCGCGCCACAAGGTCGAGGTCGGCTGCGCGGAGTTCCTCACCGCCCTGGCCGACGCGACTGCGCCCGCTGCCGGTCAGGAGACGTCGCGCCTGACCGACAGGAGCACGCCGAGGGCCGCGAGCACCAGCCCGTAGCCGAGCAGCACCAGCCCGCCGGTCCACCACTCGAGGTACTCGATCATCACGTCCCCGGGGGCCATCAGCGCCGAGGAGGCGTTCGACGGCAGCCACTTGACCAGCCGATCGAGGTCGACCGTCTCGATCGCGGCGAGCGCGAAGGTCAGCAGCGGCTCGATCAGGAACGTGAACAGCAGGGCGACGACGATCGCAGCGATCTGGCTGCGGATCAAGGTGCCCACGCCGATACCGACGACCGTCCAGATCGCCACGGCAAGGATCGCGAGGCCGTTGGTCGCCCACAGCCGGTCGGCGTCGAGGCCGAGGCCGTAGCCGCGGATGCTCATCGTCGCCCCTCCCACGACCAGCACGGTCAGCAGACCCACGACGCCGTAGAGGATGCCTGTCAGCGCGTGGGCGAGGATCTTCGCGACCACGACGCGAGCCCGACGCGGTGAGACGAGGAACGTCGCGGTGATGGTCTGGTACCGGTACTCGCCCGTCATGCCGGTGATTCCGAGGACGAGAGCGAACATGTAGGTGCCGGTGAACATGGCCATCGGGTACACCGAGCGGATCGCCTCCGCGCTCTCCAGCCCGGGCATGGCGCCCACTCCGGGGCCGCCGGCCTCCATGCCGGCCACGATCGCGTTCGCCAGCGACTGGATGCCGCTGAAGACCACTGCGCCGATCAGCAGGCCCCACCACAGCCGGGTGGAGAGGATCTTCCTCAGCTCTGCGCGCACCAGGGCGGTCATGCGCGGGCTCCCTCGGTCAGCTCCAGGAACACCCGCTCCAGGTGGCTCGCCTCCGCCACCAGCTCGTGCAGCTCGACACCGGCCTCGAACGCTGCGTGGCCGACCTGCTCTGGCGTACCGCCGCCGACCCTCAGGCGCCCCGTCTCGTCGCTGCCGACGACGGACAGCGAGGTGCCCGAGAGCGCGTCGCGGAACCGCTCGGGCGACGGGGTGCGCACCAGGACCTGGCGCGGGCCGCTGTCGAGCTCGGCGAGCGTGCCTTGGCGGACCAACCGGCCTTGGTTGAGCACCACCATCTCGTCGACGGTCTGCTGCACCTCGCTGAGCACGTGGCTGGAGACGAGGACCGTCCGGCCCTCGCCGGCGAGCGCCCGGAGGAACTGCCGCAGCCAGGCGATCCCGGAGGGGTCGAGCCCGTTGGCCGGTTCGTCCAGGATCAGCACCGAGGGGTCACCGAGCAGAGCGGCCGCGAGGCCGAGCCGTTGGCGCATGCCCAGGCTGTAGCCGCCGACCCGTCGCTTCGCGACCTCCGCCAGCCCCACCTGGGCGAGCATCTGCGAGGCCCGCGTCCTCGCCGTGACGGGCGACATGCCGGCGCCCAGTGCCATCACCTCGAGGTGCGCCTGGGCGGAGCGGCCGGGGTGGAAGCTCGCCGCCTCGAGTGACGCGCCGACGGTGCCGATCGGGTCCGGGAGGTCGCGGTAAGGGGCGCCACCGATCGTCGTGGTGCCCGCCGTCGGGTGGAGCAGGCCAAGCACGCAGCGCAGCGTGGTCGTCTTCCCAGAGCCGTTGGGGCCGAGGAAGCCGGTCACCACGCCCGGTCGTACCGAGAAGGTCAGGTCGTCGACGGCCCTCAGGCCCCCGAAGCTCTTCGTGAGGCCGACGACGTCGACCGGCAGTCCCTCCCGCACCATGAGTCACATCCAACCAGGCTGAGCAGATTATCGAGACGCGGGGGTCTCCACGCGCCGAGAGGGTCAGAGCCGCCGCACGAACATGTGCGAGGCCGCCTCGGGGTCGATCTCGGCGGTCTCGCCGCCGCTGCCCAACAGCACCCCCTCGGCGCCCGCGGCGACGGTCACCACCTTGTCGGGGAGCGCGCCCACCCGGCGAAGAGCCGCCATCAGGGCCTCGTCGGTCTGGATCGGCTCGCTGATCCGCCGGACCATGACCCGCACCTGCTCGGGACCCGTCGCAACCTGGTCGAGGGGCTCCACGTCGTGCATGAACTCCTCGCCGAGGCCGCTCTGCCCGAGCTCGTCGAGGCCGGGGATCGGGTTGCCGTACGGTGACTCGGTCGGGTGGTCGAGCAGCTCGATCAGGCGACGCTCGACGTTCTCCGAGATCACGTGCTCCCACCGGCAGGCCTCGGCGTGCACCAGCTCCCAGTCCAGGCCGATCACGTCGGTGAGCAGTCGTTCGGCCAGCCGGTGCTTGCGCATCACCCGCGTGGCCAGGCGCAGGCCCTCGTCGGTCAGCTCGAGGTGGCGGTCCCCCTCGACGGTGAGCAGACCGTCGCGCTCCATCCGGGCGACCGTCTGGCTGACCGTCGGCCCGCTCTGGTGCAGTCGTTCGGCGATCCGGGCGCGTAGGGGGACGATGCCCTCCTCCTGCAGCTCGAAGACCGTGCGGAGGTACATCTCGGTGGTGTCGATCAGGTCGCTCACCCGGTCATTGTGTCCTATCCGTCCACCGGTGGCCTGGCACAGTGACCAACGTGACCCAGCACTCCCCTGCCGCCGTGACGTGGTTCCGCCGCGACCTGCGCCTCGACGACAACCCGGCCCTGCTCGACGCGTGCGCCTCCGGCGAGGACGTCGCGCTGCTCTTCGTCGTCGACCCGCGGCTGTGGGGCCCGGCCGGCCCCGCCCGCCGCGCCTACCTGGCGGCCTCGCTCGCCGCCCTTGACGAGTCGGTGGGCGGCCGGCTCGTCGTCCGCCACGGCGACCCGGTGCGTGAGGTTGCCCAGCTCGCGGACGAGGTCGGTGCCCGCACCGTGCACGTGGCCGCCGACTTCGGCCCCTACGGCTCCCGGCGCGACGCGCAGGTTGAGGCGGCCCTCACCGACAAGGGAGTGGAGCTGCGCCGGACCGGGTCGCCCTACGCCGTCGCGCCGGGTCGGGTGGTGAGCGGCAGCGGCGAGGGCTACAAGGTGTTCACGCCCTTCGCGCGTGCCTGGGCCGAGCACGGCTGGCAAGCCCCGGCCGGTCCCCCGCCCCCGGGACAGCGGTGGGCCGAGGCACCCTCCGACCCCCTCCCCGACGCCCCCGCCCCCGACGCGATGACCCTGCCCCCGGCCGGCGAGGAGGCGGCCCGGCGACGGTGGCGAGAGTTTCTCGCACACGTCGAGGAGTACGCGGAGGAGCGAGACCGTCCCGACCTCGACGGGACCTCGCGCATGTCGGTCCACCTGAAGTGGGGCGAGATCCATCCTCGGACCCTCCTGGCCGACCTCGGGCAGCTCAGCAGCGAGGGTGCGTCGACGTACCGCTCGGAGCTGGCCTGGCGGGAGTTCTACGCCGACGTGCTCCACCGCCGACCCGAGACCGCGCGGCACTACCTGCGGCCGGAGTTCGCGCGGATGGAGTACGACGAGCCCGGGGAGGACCTCGCCGCCTGGGCGGAGGGCCGGACCGGTTTCCCGATCGTGGACGCCGGGATGCGGCAGCTGCGCGCCACCGGCTGGATGCACAACCGCGTGCGGATGGTCGTCGCGAGCTTCCTCGTCAAGGACCTGCACCTGGAGTGGCAGCACGGGGCCCGGCACTTCATGCGCTGGCTCGTCGACGGCGACCTCGCGTCCAACCAGCACGGGTGGCAGTGGGTCGCCGGGTGCGGCACCGACGCCGCGCCGTACTTCCGGGTCTTCAACCCGACGTCCCAGGGCGAGCGGTTCGACCCGTCCGGTGACTACGTGCGGCGGTGGGTCGCAGAGCTCGTCGACGTGGACACGGCGTACATTCATGAACCCTCGACCCAGCCCGGCGGGCTCCCCGAGGGGTATCCTCCACCGCTGGTCGACCACGCCGAGGAGCGCCGGGAGGCGCTCGCACGACTGGAGCGGATGAAGAGCTGATGCACGATGCCGGCCACTGACAGCCCCGTGATCGTCCCTGCACGTTTCTGCGGGCCGGCGAGCTCGGGCAACGGGGGCTACACCGCGGGCCTCCTCGCCGAGCGGTTCGCCGGGCACCCCCACCTGAGGCCGGACTGCCCGGTGGTCGAGGTGACCCTGCGCAGGCCCCCGCCGCTGGACACCGACCTCGCCGTCGAGCACGTCGACGAGGGACCGACGACCCGGCTGCTCCTCGGCGAGACGCTCGTCGCCGAGGCCCGCTGCACCGACGAGGAGCTCCACACGGTCGAGGACGTGCCGGCGACCCTCGCGGCGGAGGTCATGGCCGGATACGCCGGGCTGCGCTCCCACCCGTTCCCGCGCTGCTTCGTGTGCGGGCCCGAGCGCGCCGAGGGCGACGGGCTGCGCATCTTCCCCGGCCCTGTGGGCGACCGGAGGGTGGCCTCGACCTGGACCCCGCACGAGAGCCTCGCCCACGCCTCCGACCTCCTCGACCAGGGCGTGCAACGGGTGAGCCTGGGCACTGCCTGGGCCGCCCTGGACTGCGTGGGCGGCTGGTCCACCGACCTGGAAGGACGGCCGGCCGTGCTCGGGCAGATCGCCGCCCACGTCGACGCCCTCCCGGTCGTCGGCGAGCCCCACGTGGTGGTCGGTGCCGAGCTCGGCGTCGAGGGCCGCAAGACCTTCACCGCGAGCACGCTCTACGACTCCGACGGCCGCATCGTGGCCCGGGCTCGCCACGTGTGGGTCGCCGTGGACCCCGCCGCGTTCAGCTGAGGCACCACCGCCCTTCGGTTTGACAGCGCCTGCCCGCTGCCGTGGGATTGGAACGTGCAAATCCGTCCCGAAGCCCCGTCCGACACCCCCGCTACCAGCCCCTGGTGGAAGCACTCCGTCTGCTACCAGGTCTACGCCCGCAGCTTCGCCGACTCCGACGGCGACGGCGTGGGCGACCTCACCGGCATCGAACAGCGACTGCCCTACCTCGCCGACCTGGGCGTGGACTCGGTCTGGATCACGCCGTTCTACACCTCGCCCCAGAACGACCACGGCTACGACGTGGCCGACTACCGCGAGGTGGACCGGCTCTTCGGCTCGCTCGAGGACTTCGACTCGATGCTCGCCCGCGCGCACGACCTGGGCCTGCGGGTCATCGTCGACCTCGTGCCCAACCACACCTCGATCGAGCACGCATGGTTCCAGAAGGCTCTCGAGACCGAGCCGGGCAGCCCGGAGCGCGACCGCTACGTCTTCCGTGACGGTCGGGGACCCGACGGCGCCGAACCGCCCAACAACTGGCGGTCGGTCTTCGGCGGCCCCGCCTGGACCCGGGTCGGGGAGGAGCAGTGGTACCTCCACATGTTCGACTCGACCCAGCCCGACCTGAACTGGTGGAACCCCGCCGTCGGGGATGAGTTCGAGTCGATCCTGCGCTTCTGGCTCGACCGCGGAGTCGACGGCTTCCGTATCGACGTCGCCCACGGCCTCTACACCCCGCTGGAGATGAAGGACCTCGAGGACGAGGAGATCCGCAACCTCGGCGCGACGACCTTCCCCATGTGGGACCAGCCACAGGTGCACGACGTGTACCGCCGCTGGCGCCAGGTCCTCGACGAGTACGACGGCGACCGGATGGCCATCGCCGAGGCCTGGGTCGCGACCGCCGAGTCGATGGCCCGCTACATCCGACCCGACGAGCTCCAGCAGGCCTTCAACTTCCACTGGCTCCAGGCGCCGTGGTCCGCCAAGGCCTTCCGGGACGTCATCGACGAGAGCCTGCACGCCGTCGGGCTCGCCGACGCCGCGGCGACCTGGGTGCTCTCGAACCACGACGTCGTGCGTCACGTGACGCGGTACGGCGGCGGGGCCCTGGGGCTCGCGCGCGGCCGGGCCGCCCTCCTCACCATGCTCGCGCTCCCCGGCGGAGCCTACGTCTACCAGGGCGAGGAGCTCGGTCTCGAGGAGGTCGAGGTCGCCCCCGAGCACCGGCAGGACCCGACATGGCTCCGGGGCGGCGGCGTCGGCCGCGACGGCTGCCGGGTGCCGATCCCTTGGGCCGGCGACGAGCCGCCCTTCGGTTTCGGCCCCGGCGAGGGACAGCCCTGGCTGCCGCAGCCGGACACCTGGGCGGCGCAGTCCGTGGCTGCCCAGGCCGACGACCCGGAGTCGATGCTGAGCTTCTACAAGCTCGCGCTGCGGACCCGGCGCGAGGTCACCGACGACCTGCCCGACCACGTGACAGTGCTCGACAGCGCACCGGACACCTTGGCCTTCCTCCGCGGCGGCGGCCTCGTGTGCGTGCTCAACTGCGGCGACGTCGCGGCACCTGTCCCGGTCGAGGCCGGCGACCTCGTGGTCTCCAGCGCACCCTTCGAGGAGGGTCGCCTGCCCGCCGATGCCGCGGCCTGGTTCCGTCCGGCCTGACCACCCCACCGGTCCCGAGATATGTGCTTGTGGCCCCTGGAGGGCCGCCGTACCTTGGAGGGACACGAGAGAGGAGGTGGTCCAGAAGTGAATTCTTTACGGACTCGTGAGGTGGCTGCTCGCTAGCAGCGCACCGGCCAGCACGACTGTGCCCCCGGCACGAGACCGGTGGGCAGCTGGCAATACCCAGCAGTCACCCGACCCGCAGGTGCTCCGGGACGTCCGCCCGGAGACGCGGCCTCCATCATCGATGGCCCGCCGCACACGCCTGCGGGTCGTCTGCTGCTCGCGTAGGTATATTCGCGACCATGCCTCTCCCGTGGAGAAGTCGCCTGCTCGCCCTCATGCCTCGGCTCGGCCTCGCGACCGAGCCGATGGGCCCAGGGGCAGCCGTGGTGGCGCGCCGCGGACAGCGGCTGAGCGTCCACGGTCTCGACGACCGCACGTGGGTCGTCCAGCGCGGCCAGGGCCGTCGCCGCACGGTGCGCCGGATGGGTCCCGCACGCTCGCGCACGCACCTCGTCGTCGACGAGGTCGCTGCCCGCGACGGCCTCCACCAGCAGCAGCTGCAGCTCGCGAGCTACATGGCCGCCGAGCACGTCGGGTCGGTCCTGCACGACCTCGGTATCAACTGCGTGCTCGACGTCGGCGCAAACGTCGGGCAGTTCGGGCAGCGGCTACGCCGCGCCGGGTACACCGGCCGGATCGTCTCGTTCGAGCCGCTGCCCCACCTCGCGAAGCAGCTCCACGAGCGCGCCGACCCCGACCCCGAGTGGCACGTGATGGCGTACGCGCTCGGGGACGAGGACACCGAGGCGGAGATGACCGTCGTGGACGGTGCGGGCAAGACCAGCTCCCTGCTGCAGGCCAGCGAGTTCGGGACCTCCTGGCTCCCTCGTCTCGACGGGGTAGGCAAGGAGACGGTGCGGATACGCCGGCTCGAGGACGTCTTCGACGACGCCGTCGACGGGCTCGACGAGCCGAGGGTGTTCTTGAAGATGGACACCCAGGGCTACGACCTGCGGACGTTCGCCGGCGCGGGGGGACGGATCGAGGACGTCCTCGGTCTCCAGTCCGAGCTCGCGTCGATCCCGATCTACGACCAGATGCCACGGATGCCCGAGGCGCTCGCCACCTACGAGGAAGCAGGCTTCGAGACCACGGGGATCTTTCCCATCAGCCGCGACAGGGACACCCCGCGCGTGATCGAGTTCGACGTGGTGATGATCCGTGCCGACGCCGTCCTCAAGGGGCCAGCCGCTCGGTGACCCAGACTGCGCCGGCACCGTCCGACGTGGTCCCCTGCTCGCGGCGGTACCTCAGCCGGTCGTGCATCCGGCCCAGCCGGCCCTGCCAGAACTCCACGAGGTCCGGCGCGACGCAGTAGCCGCCCCAGTGCTCCGGTCGAGGCACGCGCCCCTGGCCGAACCGAGTCAGCAGCCGGTCGTAGGCCGCGTCGAGCACCGCCCGGCTCGGCACCACCTCCGACTGCGACGAGGCCCACGCCCCGACCTGCGACCCGCGCGGGCGGGTCGCGAAGTAGGCGTCGTTCTCCGCCTCGGTCAGCCGGGTCGCGGTCCCCTCGACCCGTACCTGCCGCTCGAGCTGGTGCCACGGGAACAGCAGCGCGCACCGGGGGTTGACCGCGAGCTCCCGGCCCTTGCGCGACTCGTAGTTGGTGAAGAACACGAAGCCCCGCTCGTCGAGCCCCTTGAGGAGCACGATCCGCGAGGCCGGCGTCCCGTCGGGGCCGACCGTCGACAGCACGAACGCATTCGGCTCGTGCAGGCCCGCACGG
>DATHVS010000042.1:0-15645 GCA_035461195.1 Nocardioidaceae bacterium | reverse complement strand
CTCACCCGTGCTGGGGTTGTAGTCGGTGCCGGTCTCGTCGGACTCGACATCTCCCATCGCCTGGTACTCCTCGGCGCTGGTGTCCTCGGGCGGGCGCTCGTCGTTCAGGTCGCGGCTGGTCATCATGCTCCTCCTTGCGGTCGGTCTGTCGCCTACTCGCTGCCGGAGTCGTCCGACGGCTCTCCCTGGGAGGTCTCTGCGTTCTGGTCCTGCGGCGTCCGCGACGCCTCCTGTCCCGCGGACCCCACCGGCTCCTCGACACGCCGGGTGGGCGGCTCGACCTCCTGCGGCTGACCGGGCTGCGTCGGCGTACCCGGTCCACCCGGAGCCACCGAACCGGTGGGGGCGTCGCTGCGCAGCGGCCCGCCGGGCGGGGTGGGTGCATCGAGGTCGCTCGAGCCCTGCGGGTTCGCGGGTCCGGGCTTGGTCGTGCCCTGTTCCTCGGTCTCGCGGGCTCCTGGGTTCACGTCTGCTGATGCTGCCATGTTCGCGGCGTACCCGACAGGCCTTGCCGCAAACACCACCTGGGAGACTGCGGACATGACCCGCACCACCCAGCCACGGCCCGCCCGTCCGCCCGTGGTGGCCGTCGTGGGACCCACTGCGGCGGGGAAGTCCGAGCTCTCCCTCGACCTCGCGCACGTGTTGGGCGGCGAGGTGGTCAACACCGACTCGATGCAGGTCTACCGGGGCATGGACATCGGCACCGCGAAACTGCCCGTGGCCGAGCGCAGGGACATCCCCCACCACCTCCTCGACCTGCTCGAGGTCACCGAGCCCGCGACCGTTGCGGAGTTCCAGAGGTGGGCTCGCGACGTCATCGCCGACTGCCGTGCCCGTGGGGCCACCCCCATCCTCGTGGGCGGTTCTGCGCTCTACACCCGGGCGATCCTCGACCGGTTCGAGTTCCCTGGCACAGATCCGGTTGTGCGCCACCAGCTCGAGCAGGAGCTCGCCGAGGTCGGGACCGAGGCGATGCACCGCCGGCTCACCGCGGTCGACGCCGACGCCGCCGCCCGCATCATCCCCACCAACGGCCGGCGCATCGTGCGGGCCCTGGAGGTCATCGCGATCACGGGGCGGCCGTTCAGCGCGACCCTGCCCGAGCTTCGCTACGCCGTCGACGAGGCCCACCAGATCGGGGTCGACATCCCGCGAGAGGTCCTCGACGAGCGAATCGCGCTGCGCGTGGAGCAGATGTGGGAGGCGGGCTTCGTCGACGAGGTGCGTAATCTCGCCGAGCACGGCCTCCGCGAGGGGCGCACCGCCAACCGTGCGCTCGGTTACCAGCAGGTGCTGGCCTTCCTCGACGGGCAGATCACCGAGGAGGAAGCCAAGGAGCAGACCGTGACGGGCACCCGCAGGTTCGCCCGGCGGCAGGACAGCTGGTTCCGGAAGGACCCGAGGATCACGTGGGTGGCGTGGGACGACCCGGAGCGTGTGGAGAAGGCGGTCGCGGCGATCGGTCAGCCGGCTGCCCGCTGAGGACCATCCGCACCGCCTCGGGGAAGGTGCGGGCCTGCAGGTCGACGTCGGGGCTACGCGGCCGCCCGTGAGGGTTGAGCCAGACGCTGCGCAGACCCAGCCTCGCGGCGCCGGCGATCTCTTGGCGCAGGTCGTCTCCGATCGTCCAGGCGCCCTCGAGCGAGGCCCCGGCCCTGTCGGCGGCGAGCCGGAAGACCCTCGGGTCGGGCTTGGCGAACCCCTCGTGGGAGGAGATGACCACCCCGTCGACGAGTGGGAGGATCCCGGCGGAGGCGAGCTTGGCCGGCTGCGTGCGGCGGTTGCCGTTGGTGATCACCGCGATGGACCACCCCGCCCGGCGTGCCTCCTCCAGCGCTTCGCGCACACCCTCTTCGAGCACGTAGCTGCGAGGCTCTGAGCGCTCGTAGAGGGCCGCGAGCCGGGAGACGAGCCGGTGCACCCGGAACCTCCGGACCAGCCACGCCAGGACGACCTGGGCAGGCCCCCGAAACAGCCGTGGGACGTGCCGCTCGACCCACCGGTGGGCCGTCGCCGTGCGGTCGACAAGGGTGTCGTCCATGTCGACGAGCAGCAACGGCACTGGTGCCTGCCTCAGGCGACCGAGGTGGCGTGGTGCGGGACGCCGGTGTTGTCGAGGACCCCCAGCAGGAAGACCGCCGCGTCGCAGCGGGTGCAGACGTGCTCGCACCCGTCGACCACACAGCCCTCCTCGACGGGCACGAAAAGACCCTCGTCACCGCACTCGGCGCAGTAAGCGACGACGCCGGCGAGCATCAGCTTCTCCGATGAGTTCTCCATGTCAGGAACAGTAGGAGAACGCACCGACACATTCGCGACAACGCGCCCGATACGCTGGAGCTGTGCCTCAGACCAGCCCGCAGAGCCCCGCGCGGTTCCCGTTCGTCAAGGGCCACGGCACCGAGAACGACTTCGTCCTCCTGCCCGACCCCGATGGCACCCTCCACGGCGACCTCGCGCCCGAGCTCGTCGCCGCCCTCTGCGACCGCCGCGCCGGCATCGGCGGCGACGGCGTCATGCGCGTGGTGCGCTGCGAGGCGTACGACGACCCGGCCGCCGTCGAGGCCCGCGGCGTGGCCGACTGGTTCATGGACTACCGCAACTCGGACGGGTCGCTGTCGGAGATGTGCGGCAACGGGGTGCGCGTCTTCGCCCGCTACCTCGCCGACCACCAGGGCGTGGACACCGCACTGCCGCTGCCCATCGGCACGCGCGCCGGCATCAAGACGGTCGTGTTCGAGCCCGACGGCCGGGTCACCGTCGACATGGGGGAGCCTTCCCTTCTCGAGGAGACCGAGGTCGGGGTGGGGGAGCGAACCTGGCCGGCCGCGAACATCGGCATGGGCAACCCCCACGCCGTTGCCTTTGTCGAATCCCTCGACGACGCGGGTCCGCTGCTCGAGAGCCCGACCTTCGACCCGGTCACCTACCCCGAGGGCGTCAACGTCGAGTTCGTCGTCCGCCGGGGCGAGAGGCACGTTGCGATGCGCGTGCACGAGCGCGGATCCGCCGAGACCCGGTCGTGCGGCACGGGGGCCTGCGCGGTGATGGTGGCGAGCGCTCTCGCCGACAAGGCGGCTCGCGGTACGACGTACCGGGTGGACGTGCCGGGTGGAAGGCTCGACATCACCTGGGCCGACAGCGGCCACGTGATGCTCTCCGGCCCGGCCGTGCTCGTCGCCGCCGGGGAGGCGACAAATCCGCTCGCACCGCGGCAGTAGCCCGTGCGAGCATCGAAGAGCCGGAACAATCTGTGCGTCCGTGATGTTGTGACAGGTGGATATGACTGAATCTCGCAAGGCTCACGCAGCCACCTTCGAAACCGCCGAGCCCGAGCCGTTCGACCTCGACGACGCGCTCGCCGAGACCGACGGCTGGGAGTCCGACGACGACCGGTTGGAGTCCGGCTACTCCGACGAGGACCCGGAGGAGAGCTCCGGAGACCTCGACCTCGCAGAGCGCCATGCGCTGCGTCGCGTCGTCGGCCTGTCCACCGAGCTCGAGGACATCACCGAGGTCGAGTACCGCCAGCTCCGCCTGGAGCGGGTCGTGCTCGTCGGCGTGTGGACCGAGGGGTCGGTCCGGGACGCCGAGAACTCCCTCGCTGAGCTCGCGCTCCTCGCCGAGACCGCCGGCTCCCAGGTGCTCGACGCGATCTACCAGCGGCGCCAGAAGCCGGACCCCGCCACCTTCATCGGCCGGGGCAAGGTCGACGGGCTGCGCGAGATCGTGCAGTCCACCGGCGCCGACACCGTCATCTGTGACGGTGAGCTCGCACCCTCGCAGCTGAGGAACCTCGAGGACCAGATCAAGGTCAAGGTCGTCGACCGCACCGCGCTGATCCTCGACATCTTCGCCCAGCACGCCAAGTCGCGTGAGGGCCAGGCCCAGGTCGAGCTCGCGCAGCTCAGCTACATGAAGCAGCGCCTCCGCGGCTGGGGTGGCAACCTCTCCCGACAGGCCGGTGGCCGTGTGGGTTCGCAAGGTGGCGGCATCGGTGGTCGTGGTCCTGGTGAGACCAAGATCGAGACCGACCGCCGCCGGATCAACACCAAGATCGCCAAGCTGCGCCGCGAGCTCCAGCACATGCGCACCACCCGCGACACGAAGCGCTCGGAGCGCCGACGTCACGAGATCCCCTCGGTGGCGATCGCCGGCTACACCAACGCGGGCAAGTCCTCGTTGCTCAACCGCCTCACCAACGCCGGCGTGCTCGTCGAGGACGCGCTGTTCGCGACGCTGGACCCGACCACGCGGCGTACGACGACCTCCGACGGGCGGATCTACACGATGTCGGACACCGTCGGCTTCGTGCGGCACCTGCCGCACCAGCTCGTCGAGGCGTTCCGCTCAACGCTCGAGGAGGTCGCCGACTCCGACCTGATCCTTCACGTCGTCGACGGGTCGCACGCCGACCCCGAGGGGCAGATCGCCGCGGTCCGCGAGGTGTTCGCCGAGATCGGCGCCGACAAGGTGCCCGAGCTGATCGTGGTCAACAAGGCCGACGTCGCCGACCCGATGGTCCTCGCCCGCCTGCGCCAGCGCGAGCCCCACTCGGTCGTGGTCTCCGCAAGGACGGGGGAGGGCATCGCCGAGGCACTCATGGCCGTCGAGGCCGACCTGCCGCGCCCAGGCATCGCGTTCGAGGCGCTGCTGCCCTACGAGCGCGGTGACCTGCTCAACCGGATCCACGAGCACGGCGAGGTCGAGCGGATCGAGCACACCGGCGACGGCACCGTCGTCCACGGCCGGGTCCACGCCGACCTCGCCGGGGAGCTGACTCCCTACCTCACCTCCGCCTGAGGCCGGGAGCCCCCTGCACGCAGCAAGTGGGCGATGGCGACACGTTCCGGTCAGGATCGGTGTGACCATCGCCCACGTTGCGCGTCCGGCGTCCGGAGCCGCCCAAGCGGCCTCAGAGCCCGAAGGACGCCCAGGGGCCCCAGATCGCGAACGTCATGCCGTTGCTCGCCTGGATGTTGACATAGAGCGTCCGGCCGTCGGGGGTGAACGTCGAGCCTGCGAACTCGTCGTCGGTCCTGTCGCCGCCGGTCCTCGAGCGCAGCTGGTTCCAGGCGAGGTTCCACAGCTTCCCGTCGGGACGCAGGACGCGCAGGTAGTTGTCGTCGGGTCCGTCCTCGCAGATCACCAGGTGGCCCTCACGGGTGGTGATGTTGTCGGGGAAGTCGAGGGTGTCGCGGTCGGGCGACTCGTAGACGAGTGTCAGCGTCGAGGCAGCCGTGTCGTAGGCCCAGACCTGGCCGAAGCCGTTCCCGTACCCGGAGCCGTCGTGGTTGCCCTCCTCCGGTGCGCCGCCGCCCTGCGTGGAGGTGAAGTAGACGATCCCGTCCTCGTAGACCTGGCCCTCGAGCCGTGAGAAGTACGCCGCACCCTGATCCCACCCCTGCGAGCCGACGTAGGTGAGGGCATCGTCGTTGGAGGTCGGTGCCACCTGGCCGGGCGTGTAGTCGAAGTCCGGGTCGGGGTTCTCGATCGGCACCCACTCCACGTCGTAGGTGGTGCCGCGCTCCTGGTGGCCCTCGAGGTGGGCGTTGTCCTCGCCGACGACCTTGAGCATCTCCAGCGTGCCGTCATCGGTGATCCGGCCCGACTCCGCAGGATCCGTGCCGGGCGTGTAGCGGTAGAACCCGGAAGCGAACGCGAAGTTGTCCTCGGTCATGTAGAGGCGCTTGCCGACCGGGTCCCAGGCGACCGCCTCGTGGGCGAAGCGGCCGGCGCGCTTGATCGGCTCGCCGTTGCCGTGGCCGTTCGAGGGCACCTCGAAGATGTAGCCGTGCGGCTTCTCGAGCCCGACGTTGGGGGCGCCGGTGAAGTCGGGGCCCACGTCGGGACCGTTGACCGTCTCCTCACAGGTGACCCATGAGCCCCACGGCATGATGCCGCCGGAGCAGTTCATCATCGTGCCGCTCAGGCTTGTCCAGGAGTCGAGCACGTTGCCGTGGTGGTCGACCAGCACCGACGTCGTACCGCCGCCGGCCTGCGCGTCGTAACGGTGCGGACCCGCGGGCCCGAACGCACCAGGGCTGCCGTTGACCTCGTGGTTGCGGACCAGCGTGATCGTCCCGTCGGGGTTGCCGAAGGCGCCCATCCCGTCGTGCCGGCCCCGCAGCTGTGTGCCGTCGGCGAGGACGACGGGCTCCTCCGTGTCGTGGAAGGAGCGGTACTGGAAGCCCCTGGGCAGGTGCAGGCGTACCTTGCCGTCGCGCTTGTCCTTCACCGGGTGCAGCCCGGAGAGCGGGCGCGAGGGTGCGGTCACCGCCCCCGCCGGGCTGTTGACGAAACCCGCGAAAGGCCCGCCGGCGAGCGCCGCGCCCGCCCCCAGCTTGATGAACGTACGTCGTTCGACCGTCATGCGATGTTCCTCCCGAATGAGTGTGTGACCGGCGTCACTCAACTCTCATTTCGGCGTTCTCGCAAGCGGTCGGTGGCTCAGGGCTCGAGGTTCACGACGGTGAGCTCGACCGGGGCGTCCTCGCCGCTGCGTTGGGCGGGAACCTCCGGGCCCGGCCTCAGCCGCCGGGCCAGCTTCTCCTGCGCCTGCACGGAGCGGACGGCGCGTCCGGCGAAGATCCGAGTCTGTAGTGCGGTCATCTGCGCAACCCCCTAGGAGACGCATTTCCCCACCCTCCCAACTTAGAACCGGCCGAGCGGCTCCGGGAATCCACCGAACCGGGGATCTTCGAGGCGCGTACTCACTAGGCTCGGCCGCATGAGACGAGGCGTGCTGACTGGCCTCGCCGTCCTTCTCACCGCCGTCGGTCTTCTCTGGCCGGTCGTGCCCGCGCTCGTCCCGGCTTCGGCCTCGACGCAGCCCGATCCGGTCAACGTCACCGACTACCGAGCGGACCTGCGGGTCGAGACCGACGGCACGCTGTACGCCGAGGAGCGCATCGCCGCGACCTTCCCCTCCGGGCGACACGGGATCTTCCGGTTCTGGGACGTCGCCGGCACCGACGACCCGGCCGTGCGTCACGTGCCCGAGGACATCGAGGTCCGCATGGACGGGCGCCCCGTGGAGCACGAGCTGCTCTGGGACAGCGGGGCCCGCTACCGCGTCGCGAAGATCGGTGACCCGGACAGCTACCTCACCCCCGGCACGCACGCCTACACCATCCGCTACCGGATCGACGGGGCTCTCGCGCCGACGTCGGACGGGACAGCCTTCTGGTGGGACGTCGTCGCTTCGGGCTGGCAGATGTCGATGGAGCGCACCACCGTGCGCGTCGAGCTCCCGGCGCCCGCGGAGGACGTCGAGTGCACCTGCGACGTCGCTGCCGGCGAGGACCGGAGGGTGCTCACGCTCACCACCGGTGGGCTCGGGCCTCGGACACCGGTGACGGTGCGCGCGACCATGGACGTCGATCCCCCGGCCCAGGTGACGCTGCCCTGGCCGGTCGAGCTCGACGCGGTGCTCGGGCGGTCCGTGCCCGCCGGCGCGCTGCTGCTCGCCCTGGCTGCGCTCACCCTCTTCCTGGGGGCATGGTGGGAACGTCGCACGCGCGAGCGACCGCCCGGGCTCCCGGTGATGTACGAGCCGCCGGCCTCCCTCGGGCCCGTCCAGACCGTCTACGTGACCACCGAGCACCCTCCCGACGAGGGCCTCGCCGCCACCTTGCTCCACCAGGCCGAGCGCGGCCTCACCCGGCTCGAGCACCTCGGCGGCGACCATTGGGTCATCGAGGGGGCCGCCGGCCAGGAGGAGTGGGCGGCCACCGACCCGGTCACCCGGCAGGTGGGCCGCGAGCTCGGCGTGGACGTGCGAGGTGCCCGGTTCGCCGCCGACGGGTCGGTCGGGGCCGGCAAACGGCTCCAGAGCACGAAGGCGGCCATCGGGCCCGCGACCAGACGCTGGGCGCTCGAGACCGGCGTGCTCAGCCGGGTGCCCTGGGAGGTGACCGGCCGGACCCTCGTCGTCACCGCCGCGATCCTCGCCGCGGTGCTCTTCGTGATGGTGCGGACGTGGACGCTGGTCGGCCTCCCGTTCGCGGCCTTCGCCGTGGGCGGCGCGGGCCTGCTCCAGCCCGGGGTCGGCACCCGCCGAACGCCGAGCGGGCGCGAGCTGTGGTCCCGCGCCGGCGGCTTCCGACGACTCCTCATCACCCCGGCGGCGGAGGACCGTTTCGACTTCAGCGCCCGTCGCGACCTCTACACCGCCTACATCCCGTACGCAGTCGCCTTCGGCTGCGCGGACAGGTGGGCCGAGAAGTACGCCGCCGCGACCGGTACGCCGCCGCCCTCACCCGCGTGGTACCCGGTCGCCGTAGGCACGGGATGGGACAGTGGGACACGAGCCGTCGCCGGCTTCGAGACGGCCCTGGCATCCTCGATCAGCGCCTACGAGGCCACCCAGTCCTCGTCCTCCGGCGGTGGTGGTGGAGGCGGCAGCGGAGGTGGTGGCGGGGGAGGATCCTGGTGAGCGTTCCGGTGACGAGAGAGAGGTCGTGACATGTGGGTCGCCCTGGTCGTGCTGCTCGTGCTGCTGGGCGTCTCTGCCCTCGGCGTGATCGCGTTCAACCGGCTGAGGACCGCCGACATCGCCGCCGAGGAGGCGCTCGGCGGGATCGACGTACAGCTCACGCGGCGCGCTGACCTCATCCCCAACCTCGTCGGCACCGTGAAGGGGTACGCCGCCCACGAGCGCTCGGTCCTCGACGAGGTCACCGCGGCCCGGGCCGGGATCTCCAGGGCCACCCGCTCGGGAGGCGTGGAGGACCGAGCCGCCGCCCAGGCCCGCCTCGACCGCGCGATCGTCAACGTCCTCGCCGTCGCCGAGGCCTACCCTGACCTCGAGGCGTCGGAGAACTTCCTGCAGCTGCAGACCGAGCTCGCCGAGACCGAGGGGGCGCTCGCGTTCGCGCGCCAGTACTACAACGACGCGGTCCGCTCCCTCAACACGCTGGTGGCGACCCTGCCGTGGCTGCTGTTCGTGGGTGTCTCGGGGGTGAGGAGGCGGGAGTTCTACGAGGCGCCGGAGGGCCAGGAAGCCCCACCCGTCATCGAGTTCTGACGAGACCAGATCAAGACTTCATCAAGATCCCGCCCGGCGGGTGGCCCTGAGTTCGGATCGCCGAGGGCATAGGGGACGATAGGGCCCATGTCTCGTGCTGCACTCGTGCGCCTGATCCTCGCGCTGCTGATCCTCGGTGGTTCCGCCGCCATCGCCGTCACCTCCAATCCCCGGCTCGGCCTCGACCTCCGCGGCGGCACCCAGATCGTCCTGGAGACCCAGGACTCTCCCACGGTCGAGGCAGACGCAGAGGCGACCGACCGGACCCTCGAGGTGCTCCGCGGACGTGTCGACGCACTCGGTGTCGCCGAGCCCACCCTCGCCCGGGCGGGCGAGAACCGCATCATCGTCGAGCTGCCGGGCCTCCAGGACCCGCGCGAGGCAGAAGAGGTCATCGGCAAGACGGCGCAGCTGAGCTTCCACCCTGTCCTCGATGCCGTGGGTCCCGACGCGGAGGCAGGGGAGGGCGAGCGGATCGTCGCCGACGAGGGCGGACAGCGGCTGCTGCTGGGCCCGGTCGCCGTGCCCGGTGACCTCGTCTCCGGCTCGGACCCGGGCAACGACCCGTCCCAGGGCACGGGCTGGTACGTCACCGTCGACTTCCGGGGCGCCGAGGGCCGCAACGCCTGGCGTGACCTCACCGCCGAGGCGGCCTGCGCCCCCATGGGCGCCCCCCAGCGCCGGATCGCCATCGTGCTCGACGACACGATCATCTCCTCGCCCGAGGTCGTCGCCTCGATCAACTGCGGCGTCGGCATGCCCGGCGGGTCGACCCAGATCACCGGAAACTTCACGATCGACGAGGCACGCAACCTCTCCATCCTGATCGAGGGCGGCGCCCTGCCCGTGCCGGTCGAGATCATCGAGCAGCGCCGGGTCGGCCCGACGCTGGGTGCCGACGCCATCGACGCCTCCGCCAAGGCCGGTGTGATCGGCCTGATCCTCACCGGCCTGTTCATCGCGACGGTGTACCGCCTGATGGGTCTGCTCGCGACGTTCGCCCTGGCGACGTACGCCCTCATCTCCTACGCCGCGCTCGCCGCACTGGGGGCGACCCTGACCCTGCCCGGCCTCGCCGGCTTCGTGCTGGCGATCGGCATGGCGATCGACGCCAACGTGCTGATCTTCGAACGAGCGCGCGAGGAGTACTCCGGCTCGGAGAAGAAGGGCCTCGTCGGCGCGCTCTCGACCGGCTTCAACAAGGCGTGGTCGGCGATCATCGACTCCAACGTCACCACCCTCATCGCCGCGGGACTGCTGTTCTTCCTGGCGTCGGGGCCCGTCAAGGGCTTCGGTGTCACCCTGTCCATCGGTGTCATCGCCTCGATGATCTCGGCACTGATCGTGGCCCGGGTGCTCACCGAGCAGGCGGCGAGGACCAAGTGGCTGCAGAACCACCCCCAGGTCAGCGGCCTCGGATCCATCGGCCGGGTCCGCGAGGCGCTGCGCCGCTGGAACCCCGACATCATGGGCCGCAGCAAGATGTGGCTCGGCGTCTCCGCCGCAGCCGTCCTCGTCTCCGTGCTCGGCATCTTCGTCAACGGGCTCAACCTCGGAGTGGAGTTCACCGGCGGTCGCCTCATGGAGTACTCCACGAGTCAGAGGATCACCGTCGAGCAGGCACGCGCCGCGGTGTCCGACGCGGGCTTCCCGACCGCTGTGGTGCAGGAGTCCGACAACGACAAGATCGCGGTGCGCACCGGCCAGATCACCAGCGACGAGGAGGTCGAGATCCGCGACGCGATCGGGGAGGTCGCCGGCGGTGCGACGACCGAGCGCGACGAGCTGATCGGGCCCAGCCTCGGCAGCGAGCTGAGACAGAAGGCGCTGATCGCCTTCGGCATCGCTCTGCTCTTCCAGCTGCTCTACCTCGCGGTCCGGTTCAAGTGGACGATCGGCTCCTCCGCGGTCATCGCGATGTTCCACGACGTGGTCATCGTTGTCGGCATCTTCGCTTGGCTCGGCAAGCCCATCGACGGGGTCTTCCTCGCCGCTGCGCTCACCATCATCGGTCTGTCGGTCAACGACTCCGTGGTCGTGTTCGACCGGATCCGCGAGCAGTGGCAGACCAGCAGGGAACGCGACATGTCCAAGGTCGCCAACCAGGCCGTGCTCGACACCATGCCGCGGACGGTGAACACCGGCCTCGGTGCGATGTTCATCCTGGCCGCCCTCGCCGTGCTCGGTGGCGACTCGTTGCGTGACTTCTCCATCGCGCTGCTCCTCGGTCTGGCCATCGGTAGCTACTCCTCGGTGTTCACCGCGACCCCGCTCTCGCTGTGGTTCCACCGCAAGTGGCCGCTGCCGAAGGCCGAGGCCAAGAAGAAGAAGGTCGCGCGCGATCCGAGCGACACCGGCGCGGTCGTCTGACCGTTGTGCACGACCGGTCCCGTCTTGTCGGCGGGACCGGTTAGGGTTCTCCGGTGTCCGAGAGCTCCCCGACCGTCAAGCAGGTTCTCGCCGGTGCCGTCGAGGCGCTCGGCGGGCAGGAACGGCCCGGGCAGATCCAGATGGCCGAGGCGGTGGGCAGGGCCATGTCGTCCGGGGAGCACCTGCTCGTCCAGGCAGGCACCGGCACCGGGAAGTCGCTCGGGTACCTCGTCCCGGCCCTTCTCCACGACCAGCGCGTTGTGGTAGCGACAGCCACCCTGGCGCTGCAGCACCAGCTCGTCGAGCGTGACATCCCGGCTCTCGTCGAGGCGGTCGGCGGCGACCACGGCCGGCTCGGGGAGAAGGCGACGTACGCCGTCCTGAAGGGCCGTTCCAACTACGCCTGCCTGCACCGCATCCGCGAGGGCGTCCCCGACGACCAGGGCGTGCTCGTCAACGTCCCGGAGGGGTCGATGGGCGCCGAGGTGCTCGCTCTGAGGTCCTGGGCCGAGGAGGAGTCCGAGCGCAGCGGCGACGGTGACCGCGACTCGGCCCCCAGGCACAACGACCGGGTGTGGCGGCAGGTCTCGGTCAACCACCGCGAGTGCCTGGGCGCGACCAAGTGCCCCTACGCGGCGGAGTGCTTCGCCGAGCGGGCCAAGGAGAAGGCGGCACACTCCCAGCTGGTGGTCACCAACCACTCGCTGCTCGCGATCGACGCGATCGAGGGCGTGCCGATGATCCCGGAGTACGACGTCGTGGTCATCGACGAGGCCCACGAGCTCTCCGCGCGGGTCACCCAGGCCGCCACCGACGAGCTGTCGGTCCCCGACATCGAGCGTGCGGCGCGCCGCTCCCAGAAGCACGTGGACGGACGCGAGGCCGACGAGCTCGCCGACGCCGCCGACGCGTTGCGCGACGCCCTCGACGACACGAGTCCGGGCCGCATCGACACGCTGCCGGACGCGCTGGCCGACACGCTCGCCCTCGTGCGCGACTCGGCGCGAGCGCTGGTCTCGGCCTTCCCCAAGGAGTCCGGCGGGGCCGACCCGGACGGTGACGCGGGACGCACCCAGGCCAGGGGTTGGGTCCAGGAGCTCTTCAAGACCGCCGAGCGGATGGCCGCCAACGTCGAGTCCGACGTCCTGTGGCTCAGCGAGCGTGACCCCTCCCGCGGCGGCAACCGGCTCTACGTCGCTCCGCTGCAGGTCTGGGGACCGCTGCGAGACCGGCTGCTGCGGGAGAAGACGGTCGTGTTCACCTCGGCCACGCTGATGCTGGGCGGCGACTTCGGGTCGGTGGCGACCAGCATCGGGCTGAGGCCGGACGAGCGTGTGGACCACTCGATCGAGGCGACCGAGGAGAGTGAGGCGGCGGCCGACCCGGACGAGGTGGCCGCGGGCCCGGACGAGGAGTCGCTGCCGTGGCGGGGCATCGACGTCGGGTCGCCGTTCGACTACCGACGCCAGGGCATCCTGTACGTCGCCCGGCACCTGCCGCCCCCGGGTCGTGACGGGCTCGGGCAGGCCCAGGTCGACGAGATCGTGGACCTCGTCGACGCGGCGGACGGCAGGACGCTGGGGCTGTTCTCGAGCAGGCGGGCTGCGGAGGCGGCGGCCGAGGCGGTGCGGGAGCGGCTGCCGCACCTGACGATCATGGCCCAGGGCGAGGGGCAGCTCTCCGAGCTCAAGCGACTTTTCGTGGAGGACCCGCACGCCTGCCTCTTCGGCACGCTCAGCCTGTGGCAGGGGCTCGACGTCCCCGGTGACACCTGCCAGCTGGTGCTGATCGACAGGATCCCGTTCCCCCGCCCTGACGACCCGCTGATGTCGGCGCGTCAGCGCGCTGTCGACCGCGCAGGTGGCAGCGGTTTCATGGCGGTCGCTGCCACCCACGCCGCCCTGCTCCTGGCGCAGGGCGCCGGCCGGTTGATCCGCACGACCGGAGACCGTGGGGTGGTCGCGGTGCTCGATCCTCGCCTGGTGACCAAGCGTTACGGAGGGTTCCTGAGGGCGTCGCTGCCACCCATGTGGCCCACGACGGAGCGCCCGGTCGTGCTCGACGCCCTCAGGAGGCTTGCCGCACCGCCCGCTCAGGCCGGGTGAGCCACGTTGTGACGGCGCACCCCGGTGGCCGCGGCGAACCCGATGCCGGCCAGCGCAAGGCCGCCGGCGGCGCCGACGGCGATCGGCAGCAGCTCCCAGGAGGTGCCGGCCGGTGCCGGGTCGCTGATGCCCGGGTTCCCACCACTGGTGCCGCCCGGGCCGCCGGGCTCGACCAGCGCGCCTGCAGGTGCGGCGAGCGCAAGGGAGGCAACGCCGGCGGCCACGGCAGCCGACGCGAGCCTGGTGATGTTTCGGAGGGCCATCGTGGGGCTCCCATCTCTACGACGTGAGGACAATCCCCACGTTGCGCCCTTAGGCCATGGAGCGCATCGGGGGAGAAGCCTCAGATGCGGGGTCCACGAGCCTCAGGGCACCTACCCGACGCCTCTGCGGACCCGCGTCCCCTCCCCACCTTGCAGCGGCCCTCGGGGCTGACGGGCCTCTCGGTCGGTCTAGCCCCTTACGCAAACGGGGAGACGGATCGGGCACCCCCGGCGCATGGTGGGGGCATGGGGTCCGCGTTGGGGGAACGGGCGATCCCGGTCGTCGGTCGGCGCAGCGAGCTCGACCGTCTCGGGAAGGCGATGGACGGGGTTGCCGACCGGAGGCCGTGCGCGTGGTTCGTGCACGGGGAGGCTGGTGTCGGCAAGACGCGTCTGGTGGCGGAGGTCTGCGAGCGCGCAGGCGCGCACGGCTTCACGGTGCTGTGGGGCCGGTGCGTGCGCTTCGGGGCTGCGACCTCGCCGTACGCCCCGCTCGTCGGCCCCATCGAGGACTGGCTCGCGACTACCGACGAGCAGACACGTCAGGAGGTCCGGGACGAGCTCGAGCTCGTCGCCGGTGAGTCGCCCGAGCCGACCCGCTCGGGTCGCGTGCTCCGCGTCGTGGAGCGGATCTTCGCCCGGATCGAGGCACACGCGCCGGTGGTCCTCGTGGTCGACGACCTCCAGTGGGCCGACGTCACGTCGCTGGACCTGCTCGCCTACCTCGTCGCGGGATTCCGGCACCAGCGGATGGCCCTCCTCGTCACCTTCCGCGACACCGAGCTCGCCGAGGGGCACCCGCTGCACGGCTGGGTCGCCGACCTGCGCCGGTTGCCCGCGGTGCACGACCTCGCGCTCGCACGGTTCGACGAGTCCGGCACCGAGGAGCAGCTCCGGGCACTGACCGGTCACATACCGTCGGGCCGGCTCGTGGAGGAGGTCCACGCCCGCTCCGAGGGCAACCCGTATCTCACCGAGCTGCTCGTGCACGAGCTCCCGCCCGATGCCGACTCGCTTCCACCAGGGCTCCCCGGCGAGCTGCGAGAGGTGCTCCTCGCGAGCTGGCACGGTCTGGGCCCGCATGCCCGGGAGGTGCTCCGGCTGCTCGCGGTCGGTGGGCGTCCGCTGCCCTACGCGACGTTCGCCGCTGTCGCCGACGTCCTCGGGCACGACCCCGGCGCGGTTGCCGCCGCCCTGGCCGAGGGGACCCGCTCCGGCGTGCTCCAGGTGGAGAAGGGCAACGGCTACTGGTTCCGCCACCCCCTGCTCGCCGAGGTCCTCACCGGCACGCTCCTTCCTGGGGAGGGCACCGCGCTGCACGCGGCGTTCGTCCAGGTGCTCAGGGGCGTGGAGCCTCGCGACGAGGCCGAGGAGATGCGACTGCTCTCCGACCTCGCCCTGCACCACGAGGGGTCGGCCAGGCCCGACGAGGCATTCGCCTTCACGATGCGGGCAGCGGAGTACGCCGCGAGGCTCCAGGGGTACCCAGAGCAGGCTCGGCAGCTGCTGCGCGCGGTGGACCTGCTGCCGGACGTTCGCCCGTCGGTGATCGAGGAGACCGTCGGTGGAGAGCTCGCCCTCCTCGAGCGGGCTGCCTTCGCATGCAGCCGTTCGGGTGAGCTCTCGGCTGCCCACCAGCTGGTCACCCGGGGCCTGGCGCGCGTCAACCGTGAGCGCGACGAGCTCCTCGCCACCCGGCTGCTGACCGAGTGGTGTGAGCTGATGTGGAACCACCGCATGGTCGAGCGGCAGCCGTTGGCACGGCTGATCGAGGCGGTCGAGCTGAGCGAGGTCGCGCCGCACAGCGAGGAGCATGCGATCGCGCTGGCCCGGTTGGCGGAGGCGGAGTGGTCCTGCGGCATGAGGGACGCGGGGA